>JBKOYE010000208.1:0-15071 GCA_046725275.1 Verrucomicrobiota bacterium | reverse complement strand
CCCTTCATGTGCACCTGACTCAGGCTCACCATCATAAAACTGGCGAGCAGAAAGAACATGATGTCGATCAACGGGATGATCTCGATCCGCGCTTTCTTATGTGGAATGGGTGACGTTACGCGCATACTAAATTGCTAGATGGAAGACCGCGTCGCCGATGACGGCGTGCTGCTCTCGATCGCCACGTGTTTTTCTGCAGTTTGGGCTTGGAGCATGACTTCCAAATTGGTGGCTGCCGTTTGCAATTCGAACTCCAAGTTAGACACGCGAGACGTGAAAAAGTTAAAAGGGATCAACGCAAAAATGGCAATACCCAGACCGCAGGCAGTGGCGATAAGCGCTTCGGCGATACCGCCCGTCACTGCTTGCACCGCCAGCTCTTCGTTTCCGAGAAAGCTGAACGAACGGATTAGCCCAGTGATCGTGCCCAGCAGACCAAGCAACGGCGCGAGCGTCACGAGCGTATCCATAACGACTAGGAAGCGTCCGGCGCGTTTGATCTCGATACCTGCGGCAACCTGCAACGCGGCTTCCAGCGAGCTGTGCTGATGGTTTAAACCATTCCAAAGCATTCGTAGCACAGGGTCGCGGGAACTGCGCGAAAGCCTGGAGGCCTCTGCCGTGTCACCATTTTCAATCGCGGTGAAAACTTTTTCGATCCGTTTCGGATCCCGCCGGAACCAGCGACCGCCCCACCAAATGCATCGCTCGAGCACAACTGTGAGCGCTACGATTGAGACGATCAGAATCGGCCACATCACCGGACCGCCTTTGCGAAACTGGTCGACTAACCAGTTGCTGCCCAAAATACCAGCAGGCTTCTCCGGAGTGGCTGCAACTGCTGGAGACGGACTCGTCGCAGCGGCTGCAGCAGGACTTGTTGCACCAACTGCTCCGGGACTCGTCACTGCGCCTGGCGCTCCAGGTTGGCCTGCGGCTGGAGGTTGTCCCACCGCTCCTGGTTCCCCTGGTGGTGGCGGCGGTTGCTGCCCCGGCGCCAAGTTCGTCGCAGGCGGCTGCTGCGCGGCTGCCGCCGGATTGGTTGGTGCCTGAGCGGCCGGACTCGTACCGCCGGTTGCCGGTGGCGCTTGCCCCGGAGGTGGAGCTTGCGCGAGCGAAATCAACGCGAACGCGAGTGAAGAGAGACAGGTAGTGATTAGTGTTTTCATAGTTGAAGCACGAGTTTGATGACCGGTTCGATTTCGGTACAGGTTTTCCCTTATCGCAGAGGACTTGTTCGGGAGTCCAGCAAAACTTTTCATTTTTTTCCGCGATAGTTTTTGCGCCAGGGGCGCATCTTTATTTCGAAATATCTACCCTGCAAGGACGTAAGCAAGTGTTTCAAATTGTGTTCCCTAAGGATTTTCAGCGGTGCGAGTCGCAGAATCTTGCGCAATCCCAACCGTGTTTCGCAAGCGCCGCCAATCATCGATCTCTGCTTCCAATTCATCTCCGGCTTGAATCGGGCCCACGCCAGCGGCTGTTCCAGTCAAAATCACATCGCCCGCCACCAGTGTGAGCGATTGACTAACGAATGAAATAATTTGCGCAACCGAATGAATCATTCGGCTCGTGTGCGTGCTCTGGCGCAACTCGCCGTTCTGCCACAACTTTATCGACGCGTCGCGCACATCGACATCCGCATACACGAAGGGTCCGATCGGTGTATAGGAGTCGAACGATTTGCAGCGGCCAAATTGCTTCTCCTGTTTTTGCAAATCGCGATCGGTGATATCTAACCCAATCGTGTAACCGAAAACGTGACGGAGCGCATCGGTTGCGCTGACGTTCTTCGTGCGAGTACCGATCACGACAGCCAATTCAGTTTCAAAATCGGTTTGGTGCTCGGGAAACGCTACTTCGATAACGCCGTGATGTGGCAGCAGCGAACTAGGCGCTTTGAACCAAATTAACGGCGCGCCGAATTCAGTGCGTTTCATCTCGGCGATGTGATCCGCGTAATTCAATCCGACTGCGATTAATTTCGATGGCGCGACTGGAACATCGATTTGCAAACTTGCCAGCGACACCACTTCGCCCGTCGGCTGAATTTTGATCCAGTAGGGCTGCGCCAGCCGATGCACTCCGTCGCCGCGCAATTCGCCGTAGAAGAATTTCTCGCCCGATCTGAATCCGCCAAATGTTCTCATGCGCGAGAATTGTAGGGCAAGCGCTCCGGTTGCCGAATCAAAACTGGCAGGCGGAGCGCCTGCCCTACAAGTTTACTTCGGCATGATTCCTATAAAATCGCGCACCGGTTTTTGCCCTGGAATTGAAATTGCGCTGCCATCCTCGCGTGCGAACCAGAACGCGCTCGAGGAACCACCGTCGAGATTCATTGCGCGGCGGATTTTCGAATCCGCAACAATGGGCGTCGTGGCAAGTATGTTTGCTAACTCCGCAAGCGAAACGTCCGAGCAAACGCCGAGCAATCCGCGATCGTTGGTCGCAATCCCCGCAAACGTTCTTCGCGCCAGCTGCGAATCGTTCAAACCGCGAACGCGTTTGTCGCCTTCTACGAGAAATGGGCCGGATTGAATTGCAGTAATGATTTTTTCTCCGCGAGAAAATTCACTCGCGCGAATCACGTCAATGCCGCGGTCCGATTGCAGCAGAATTCCCGTAATCAATCGCGCCCGGCGCAGCGGCGAAAGCATTCGGCCATTATCAATTCGCAACCCGATCGGCTTGAACTCCGTGTTGAAATAACCGCCGTTAACGCCACACGCGCATTGTTGTTGTTTCATGGTCGCGGTGAGGCTTTGGCCGTCGCCATTATCGATCACACGCAGTGCGCACGATTTCGTGGAAAAAATTGCAACATCGACATCGACCCGCTGACCCCGCGACGCGTTTTCCGCCACGACATGCCGATATTCAATTCCTAGGCGGCCTGGCTTCGATTCGGTTGATACAGCCTTCCACTCTGCCTGCGCCGAGGTGGCCAGCGCGACGAGCGAGACGAGCCAAGACGTGCGAATGGATCTCGCGGCAACGGTGTAGCGAAATGGCACGACCCTGCGCGGTTGTTACGCTTTTCCGGCGTATTTCGCGAACAGCGCTTGAAAAGCAGGATCGTTCCGGAGCGGATCCCATGCCGGATTCAGTTTCAGCGCGTGCAACGTCACTTCGCTAGGACGACTCAACAATCCATCCAACAACTCGATTGCGCGAGCGTTGTCGCCGAGGATGGTGTAAACCTGCGCGACTTGCTCAGTGATCTCCGGACCTTCGAATGCATCTTTGCTTTCCGGCCGCAAATCCATCGCTCGTTGCGCTTCTGCGATGGCAGCGTCCTTTTCGCCAAGCCACGCGAGCACTTTGGCAAAACCGACGTGCAAATCTGGGTCGTCCGGTTTTTGCTTCAATTGCTCTTCAAGAATGTTTTTCGCTCTGACGAGCGCAGTACGCGCCGCTGCGTCATCGCCCAGACCTTTTTGAGCAATGCCGATGGCGAAATATTTCATGCCCAGCGACCCCGGAACGGCGGCGAATGAATCGTCCGGGAATCTTTGACCCAGTTGCAAAAGCTGCTCGTACTTACGCTGAAGCAGGAGAAGATTGGCCTCGCTGCCGACAACCTTCAGCCGCTCTTCGTTGCTCATCGGAAATGATTTGCCTTTCTCCATGGCTTGCTCATACACGCTAAAGTCACCTTTCTCGGCGATGGCCAGTTTGACCTTTATCTCCCAGAGTCCGATTCCCGTTGGATTAATCTGGAGGGCACGATCGACAGTTTTGTTCGCGGCGTCGAAATTTCGCTGCATCTGATAATTAAGAGCGAGATTTTGCAGCGGCCACGTATCCTTTGGATTCAAGCTGGCCGCCTTCTCAAGATTTGCGGTGGACTCAGCCCATTTTCCCTGCCGCCGCTGGATCGCACCGATAGCCAGATAAACTTCCGATTCGTTAGGCAACCCACGCTGCGCGATCTCAAACTCTCTTAACGCCGCGTCATAGTTGTTGTCACCATAGTAATATGAGAACCCCAGCGCGAGATGCGCCTCCGGCAGTTCAGGTTGTAGTTGCAGGGCCCGCTCTGCCAAATTGCGCGCCTTGTCGCGGTGTTCCGAGGTCCCCTCGTGTGTGCGCACCATCCAGCTCTCCAATTGCGAATAGCGCGCAAGGGCGAGAGCGAAGTTTGGGTCCAGATCGATGGCGCGCTGATAAAGCTGCTCGCTCTGTCTCAGTTTTGCGAGATCCTCATAGGCGCAGGAAAGATCATGCGCCTGCACGAACGCCAGATAAGCCTCGCCGTTCTCAGTCGGCTTCCGCGTCATCTGCGATTTCTCCGCCGGCGATAGTTTCGCTTGCAGCGCGTTGGCAATTTCCCGCGCCAGATCGCTCTGAATCGCGAAAACGTCGGTCACATCGCGGTCGTAATCGTTGGCCCAGACGTGCTCATCGGTGTTGGCGTCGATTAATTGCACGTTCACGCGGACCCGGTTCCCCGAACGGCGCACGCTCCCCTCGAGAATATTGGAAACGCCCAGCGCCTTGCCGATATCTCGAACATTCGTCGGCCGGCTTCGGTATTGCATTACCGAAGTGCGCGAAATGACTCTGAGGTCACTGATCTTCGACAAGTTCGTAAGCACGTCGTCTTGGATGCCATCGGCGAAATAGGCGTTTTCCTTTTCGTCGCTCAAATTCTCAAATGGCAGCACGGCAATTGACTTATCGACCTTGTGCGCCGCCACGCGAGGTAACAGGAAGAACCCTGCTGCGGCAGATATAATCGCGCCGGTTCCAACAAGCACGATGACGTTACGGCGACGACGCGTCCTCGGCGCAGCTATGTCAGGCGTGGATCGAATTCCTTGCGCAGTGATGTCGAACGCCCACGCAAGAATCAGCGCAATTGGAAATCCGACGAGCAGCAACAGAATCACAAGGCGCAAGGCCCAGTTTGGCAATTCCCATGCCGGAAACGTGGCCGAGGCCAGTTGGATGATTCCGCCGGCAGCAATGATGTACGCCGCCGCCACACGGTAAACTTTGCGCCGTTTTACTTCCTCGAAGAAGCCGGTCATAAGAAGTTCTAATTCGCGGAACTATAGTGCAGCCGCGAATATAGACACAAATTGAAGCGCGACATTCACTTTAGGCCGTTTGAAAGTGGATCGCTCGTGACCCGCGAGTTAACTGAAAATGAAATGCAAGCGGCACTAAGTGCTTGCGCCGTGGCTCTCGATCAAGGCGCGAAAACGGGGATCAGCTCGCAGCGAATCCCAAATCGGATTTACTTTCAGACCCTGGCCAGTGACGTAGCTGGGCCGATTCAACAGCCCCTCCAGAATTTCGATCGCCCTATCGTTATCGCCAAGAATGGCGTAGACTTCAGCCACACCTTCTGTGATGTGCGGCCCGTCAAGGGCGTCCTTGCTTTCGGGCTGCAATTCACTCGCACGTTGTGCCTCTGCCAAGGCGGCCTCCTTTTCGCCAAGTTGCGCGAGCGCTTTCGCCAATTGCATGTGTAGCTTCGCATCGTCAGGACTTCGTTTAATTTGTTCTTCGGCGGCAGTTTTTGCTTTAAGGAAAGCCGATCGCGCTTCGGGCTCGTCTTGAAGCGCCTTCCGTGCAAAGCCGACGTAATAGTGCTTACTCCAGAGCCCCCCAGGAAAACCTGCGACTTGGTCGTCTGGGAGGAGTTCGGCCGCCTGCAATCCTTCTCGGTACTTCCGTTCTAAGAAAAAGACGTCCGCTCGCGCGCTGGCGAGCTTGAGTTTCTCCTCGTTAGTCATACCCGCGGTGTTCATGGCACTCAACGCCTTCTCCGCCACGCTGAAATCGCCTTTTTCGGAGAGAGCCAACCTCGATTTGGTTTCCAACAGCGCGAATGCTGTAGGGTTCATTGCGAGCGCGCGGTCGATGATCTGGTTGGCCTTGTCGAAGTCTCGCAGCATCCAATAGTTGAAAGTGAGCTGTTGCAGCGGCCACGTGTCTTTCGGATTCAAACTGACCGATTTCTCCAGATTTGATGTGGACTCGGGCCACTTTCCCTGCCGGCGCTGGATCGCGCCGATGGCGAGATAAACTTCGGATTCGTTAGGCAATCCGCGTCGGGCGACTTCGAATTCTCTCAACGCCGTGTCGTAGTCCTTGTCGCCGTAATAATATGAAAACCCTAGCGCCAGGTGCGCTTCCGGCAGGTCAGACTGCAGTTGCAGGGCGCGCTCCGCCAGTGTGCGCGCTTTTTCGCGCCGTTCCGGTGTGCGCTCGACGTCGTTCACGAACCAGCTTTGCAATTGCGAGTAGCGCGCGATGGCGAGTGCGAAGTTTGGATCCAGCTCGATGGCGCGCTGGTACAGCTGCTCGCTCTGTCTTAGTTTTTCGAGGCTCTCAAACGCACCGGAAAGATTGTGGGCCTGCACAAACGCGAGATAGGCCTCGCCATCTTCAGTGGGCTTGCGCGCGATTTGCGCCTTCTCGGTTGGTGACAGTTTGGCCTGCAATTCGCGTACGATCTGTTGTGCCAGATCAGTTTGAATGGCAAACACATCAGTCAGGTCACGGTCGTAATCTTCCGCCCACATGTGCTCGTCGGTCTCAGCATTTATTAGCTGCACATTCACACGAACCCGATTGCCAATGCGGCGAACGCTGCCTTCGAGAACGGCACCAACGCCGAGCGTCTTTCCGATCTCACGAACGTTGGATGCCTTCCCTCGGTAGGGCATGACCGATGTGCGCGAAATCACTTTCAGATCGCCAATCTTCGATAAATTGGTGAGCACGTCGTCCTGAATACCGTCCGCAAAATAGGCGTTCTCTTTTTCGTCGCTTAGATTTTGAAACGGCAACACTGCAATTGATTTGTCGCATTTGTGAGCTGAGACGCGCGGCAACAAGAAAAAGCCAGCGCCAGCGGAAACGATTACGCCAGTTGCTGCGAGCATGAATATGTTCCGGCGACGACGCGTTCCGGGCACCCCAATCGCTGGAGTTACTCGTACGCCTTGGGTCGTGATGTCATATGCCCAGGCAAGCATGAGCGCGATCGGGAAGCCCAGAAGCAATAGGACAATGACCAAACGCAGGGCCCAACTTGGCAACTCCCACGCCGGAAACGCAGCCGACGCCAATTGTATAGCGCCACCGGCAGCAATCACATAGGCTGCCGCCATGCGGTAAACCTTGCGACGCTTCACTTCATCAAAGAAGCCGGTCATGGCTACAGGTTTTGGGTTTGTTCGGAACTAAGCTCCGCGCTGACTTTATTGACAGCCGAGGCACCCGCCGCGTTCACTTAATGCCGCTGGCAAAGACGGTCTGAAAGTGCGGGCTCTGCTTTTCCCGTGAAACGACGCTGACCTCGATATCTCGGAAGCCGCTTTTCTCGAGGAGTTGGTGCAACTGTACTTCACTGAATCCAAGCCAGTGGTCTGCATACAGCTCACGCGCTTTTTCAAAGCGATGACTTAACAGATCGAGGATCACCAGACGCCCGCCGCGTTTCAAAATGCGATGCGCTGCGCCGATGGCGCGTTCGGGATGAATGGCGTGGTGCAACGCCTGACTGAGGATCGCGAGATCGACGCTGTCCTTCGCAATCGGCGGATCCTCAATATCGCCAAGCCGATATTCGAGGTTTTTGAATCCGTGTTTCTTCGCCAGTTGCGACCCGAACTCGACCATCTTCGGCGAATTATCGATGGCGATGACTTTGCGCGCTCGTTTGGCGAGCAATTGCGAGAGTGTCCCCTCGCCTGCTCCAAGGTCGGCAACGGTCAGCGGCGGGAGTAACGTTATTAGCGTGTGCGCGAGCGCCTGCCACGATCGGCCCGGCACATACCCCCGACCAAATTTGCCGGCGAGTTCATCGAAGTATTTCCGTGCTTTGTCCTGGCGGTTTTGGAGAACAAGTTTGAGACTCGTGCGATCGCGCGCGGTTTCGGGCAGATCGCGCGCCAGCAGCCGTGTGATCTCCGCCACGCGCTCACGCTGCGCGTTCTGTCCGTTGTGATTCGCGCCGTAGTAAACGTTTTTTCCCACGCGTCGATCGCTCACCACGCCGGCGCGTTTCAACTGAGCGAGATGACTAGAAATCCGAGATTGGCCCATCCCGAGAATTTGCTGCAATTCAGCGACCGAAAGTTCCTCGTGTTCGAGCAGCAGCAGCAGCCGCAACCGAGTCGGATCCGCTAGCAATCGCAGCAAATTAATGGTTGACGCCATGATGCGAGCCAACGATATATCGACGCATCATGATTGGTCAATATGTCTGCGACGACGTTGAAGCGCTGGCGCAACAGCGGATCAGTCCCTCTTCAACGGTTTAACGTTTTCAACGAATCACGTCCTCAAGAGCCATGTCGCGCCGCTACATCTTTTCCTCCGAATCGGTCGGTGAAGGTCATCCCGATAAAGTTTGCGATACAATTTCGGATGCCGTTCTCGACGCCTGCATTCGGCAGGATCCACATAGTCGGGTCGCCTGCGAAACCTATGCCAAGTGCAACATCGTGATCGTCGGTGGAGAGATCACGATTCCGGGTCTACCCGAGGAAAAGCCTCTCGAAAGCGTTGTTGCCATTTCGCAGATCGTCCGCAAAACCGTGCGCGAGATCGGTTATGTGAACGACGATGACGTTTTTCATGCAGATAAGATCGCGATCCAAAACATTATTACCAAACAATCCCCTGACATCGCTCAGGGCGTCGACGCGCGCGCAGCCGACGGAAAGGAAACCGCCGAACAAGGAGCTGGCGATCAGGGCCTCATGTTTGGTTACGCCTGTGACGAGACACCGGAGCTAATGCCGTCCCCTATCATGTACGCACATCGGCTCGGTCGCGAACTCACGCGCATTCGCAAAGGCGGCAAAGTGGGCTGGCTTCGCCCCGACGCGAAATCGCAGGTGTCAGTTATTTACGAGGACGGGAAGCCGATCGGGATTTCCTGCGTCGTGGTTTCCACTCAGCATACGCGCGACGTTAAGCATTCGGAAATTCGTAGCTTCGTCATCGAAGAAGTAATCAAGAAAGTTCTGCCTCAGGAAATGTTGAGCGAGCAGACGCAGTTTCTCGTGAATCCCACCGGCAATTTTGTGATCGGCGGCCCGCAGGGTGACACCGGTCTCACCGGACGCAAAGTCATCGTTGATTCCTATGGTGGGATGGGCCGGCACGGCGGGGGCGCGTTTTCCGGAAAAGACCCGAGCAAAGTCGATCGCAGCGCCGCTTACATGGGACGCTGGGTAGCGAAGAATGTTGTCGCCGCCGGCCTCGCAAAAAAATGCGAAGTGCAGTTTGCCTATGCGATTGGTCATCCCATGCCTCTGAGTGTGCACATCGACACATTCGGCACGCACACTGTCGATGAAGAAGCGATCGAGCATGCAGTGCTCGGCACATTCAGCTTCAAACCAGCCGACATCGTCAAGCAGCTCGACCTCCTCCGTCCGATTTACTCGAAAACCACGAACTACGGACACTTCGGGAAAATCGACGATCCCGACATCACCTGGGAAAAAACGGATAAAGCCGCAGAACTAAAAAAGGCGGCCAGTTAATAGTCCGCAGATTTCGCAGATTTACGCAGATTCGAAATGCAAAAGGATCAACAGAGCCATGCGATCATCGGACCTGCAATGGAAGTACATCGCGAGCTCGGATTCGGATTTCTCGAAGCAGTTTATCAATGTGTGCTCGCTCTCGAGTTCCAATCGCGAGAGATACCGTTCCGCGCTGAAGTGCCCCTGCCGGTTCGCTACAAAGGCCAGCTGCTGACGTGCGGTTACCGAGCTGATTTTATCTGCTACGAAGATTTTCTCGTGGAGACGAAGGCAATCGCCGAACTCACGCGTACGGACGACGCGCAATTGATTAATGAGCTCAAGGCGACCGGTCTGCAGCGTGGTCCGCTCCTGAATTTTGGAGCACCGAGCCTGCAGTTTAAGCGCCTTGTCCGAACAGGGTCCGAAAATCTGCGTAAATCTGCGGAATCTGCGGATACCCTTGAAGAAATCGTTTTATGAAAACATCAACAATCGAACGAACAAAGACCGATTACAAAGTCGCCGACATCTCATTGGCAGATTTTGGAAGAAAAGAAATTTCCATTGCGGAAAAGGAAATGCCCGGGCTGATGGCGATCCGCGAGAAATGTGCGCCGCAAAAACCGCTAGCGGGTGTCCGCATCACTGGATCGTTGCACATGACGATTCAGACGGCTGTATTGATCGAGACCCTTACCGATCTCGGCGCTAGCGTGCGCTGGGCAAGCTGCAATATTTTTTCGACACAAGATCATGCTGCCGCGGGGATGGCCAAACGCGGCATCGCAGTGTTCGCATGGAAAGGCGAATCGCTTGAGGACTACTGGTGGTGCACGTACCGGGCGATTTCGCACCCAGACGGCAAAGGCCCGCAACTGGTGGTCGATGACGGCGGCGACGCCACTTTGCTGATCCATAAAGGCTACGAGCTCGAAGAAGGCAGCGATTGGGCGAAAACGGCGTCCGCGAACAAGGAAGAACAAGTCATCAAGGATTTGCTGCTCGAAATTCAACGTGAGAATCCCTATCGCTGGCACGAGATCGTGAAGGATTGGCGCGGCGTTTCGGAGGAGACAACCACCGGCGTCCGTCGGCTTTACAAGATGCACGAGGAAGGCCGGCTGCTGGTTCCGGCGATCAACGTCAACGATTCCGTCACGAAATCGAAGTTCGATAATCTTTACGGCTGCCGGCACTCGCTGGTTGATGGATTGAATCGCGCGTTGGACGTCATGCTTTCGGGAAAGGTGGCCGTGATTTGCGGTTACGGCGATGTCGGCAAGGGCTGCGCGCAATCGTTACGCGGCCAGGGCGCCCGCGTTGTTATTACCGAAATCGATCCGATCAACGCGCTGCAAGCGGCAATGGAAGGCTATGAAGTCACGATCATCGAAGACACGCTGGGCCACGGCGACATTTACATCACCGCCAGCGGCAACATCGACGTCATCACGCTCGAACACATGCAGCGCATGAAAGATCAGGCCATCGTCGCGAACATTGGTCACTTCGATAACGAGATTCAGGTCGATGCACTGAACGCTGCCAACGGCGTGAAGAGAACCAATATTAAACCGCAGGTGGACAAGTACACGTTCCCGGATGGCCACGAAATTTTCCTGCTCGCCGAAGGCCGCCTGGTAAATCTCGGTTGCGCGACAGGTCACCCGAGCTTCGTCATGTCCAATTCATTTTCCAATCAGGTGCTAGCGCAGCTCGATCTCTGGAAAAACCGCGACATCTACAAAGTCGGCGTTTACGTGTTGCCGAAGAAACTCGACGAAGAAGTCGCGCGCCTGCACCTGGAGAAAATCGGCGTTAAATTAAGCAAGCTGTCGCAAAAGCAGGCCGACTATCTCGGTATCCCCGTCGACGGGCCGTTCAAATCAGAGCATTACCGGTACTAACCCCGCCGTTGGGTATCGGTAAATGTCCTTGTCGCCATTGCGGCGTAGCTTTGTTCCGTTGCCCGGTGTTGGCGAACGCGACGATTCGAACTCGTTCGGTTAAGCCGAAGAAGTTTCGCTCGAGGACGGCGCGCTTTACTTCGTCCGCGCGAAACTCACCGGGTATCTGTTGGTGTTGGGATGAACGTTGTACATCATCCCTTCCCAGCGCACTTCTTTGCCCGAGCGTTTCAAGCTCAAATCGAGATGAGCAGTCAGTTTCTCGCCGCCGGTCTTTCGCTCGGGAGTATACTCCTCGAGGAGAAGTTTGCCCGGCGGATTGCTCCCGTCCAAACGCATGGTCAAAGTCGGGTCGACGTCCATCACGTAACTGCCGGTGACATGCCCGTCGGCGCCGAACTGCAACTGGAACGTGGCGTCATACTGCCCGACCCGGCCACGGTAACTCTGCTCGCCCTTGCCTGCAGCGGGTGATGCAGCCGAAGGAGAAGGCGCGGCCGATGTCGCCGCTCGGAGCGGGCGCGCAAATGAAACGTCGAACTCATAATTGTTCGGCAGGATGTTTTGCATTTTGCCGCTCCAGCGCGTCTCGTTTGCCGACGTGGTTTTCGTGAGGTCGAGCCGCGCGCTGCGCTGGCCTCGCGTGTACTCATCCAGCAGTAATCGTCCGGGCGGGTTCCGTCCTTTCAATTCGTGAGTGTCGCCCGTGGCTTCGTCCCGGTAGGAACCGGTAACCTGCTCGGCGTTTCCAAAGCGTAACTGAAACGTGACGTTACGCGGCCCAATCGTGCCGCGATAAATGCGCGAGCCGGACGTCTCCGTGGACCCATCTGCATCGCCCGGCCCTGGCGAAGATGTGCGTTGCGCCGCCGCTTTCGCCGCAGCCGCTGCGCTTGCCGCATCGCCGGCAGCTTTCTCCATCCGGGTCAGTATTTCCCGGTTATGCAATGCATCGATCGCGGGTTGCCATCCCTGCGCCGCCGCTTTTCGATAAAACTCGAGACCCACCTTTTCGTTTTTCGCCACGCCCAGGCCAAAAAAGTAACGAACCCCGAGATCGTACTGTGCTTCAGCCAGACCATGGTCCGCCGCTCGCCGATACCAGTCGGCCGCTTGGGCTTCGTTCTTCGAAACACCGGTTCCGGTTGCGTACATCACACCGATACGATGCGCAGCGACGGCGTTGCCCATGGCGGCGGCACGTTGGTAACAGGCCATGGCCTCGACTAGATCCTGCGGGACATTCACGCCATTGCGCAGAGCATCGCCGCGTGCGAGCTCGGCCTCGGCCGTGACCATCGGCGATGAAGATAGCGTCGCGGCCGGCAGCGCGGTGCCAGTCGCTTCCGGCGAAGCGATAGCGGAGGCCCTTGGCGCCGCTGTGGCGAGCGAGGGTGTGACGATCGGCGTCACTGCGACCGGGCGACCCAGTGGTGCTTTTATCCACCACGCCAGCAGTCCAAGGATGAAAATTAACCCGGCGGCGACCGCGGTCCACGTCATCGGGCCGGACATTGTTCGACGCTTCGCCCCCGACGACCCGGCGTCGGCATTCGCTACCACTTCATCTTCCGTGTTCGTTAGGGCGCGCCGGATGCCGGCAACGAGGCGGTCGGCATGATGGTGAAAATCAATTCCCGTATCGAGCGTTAGGCCGTTGCGGAAGGCGAGGCCTTCGATCTCGGCTGGCAGAGTGGTCGCGGGCGGCATCGGCGTGTCGTCCACCAACACCGGGATGATTGGGATGCCGCGCTGCAATGCGCCGGCGATTTCGAGCCGGACAAAATCGGCCGGGTCTTCAATCCGTTTGCCACCGCCTTGGCCGCGCTGGCCCAGCCAATTGGGGCCGATCACCGCCACCAGCACGTCGGTTTTTTGCAGCGTCCCGCGGATGTTTTCGCGAAAATCAACGCCGTACGGGATTGAATCGAAATCCATGAACACCTTGCCCTTGCCGAATTCCGTCTGGAGCCGGTCGTAAATGCGTCCTGCGACGCCGGTCGAATCTTCCCGGCGATAGGAGATCGCGATCATCACCTCTCCTGGCAGTTTAACGAACTTCCCGCGGAAAAGAAACCCGTTTTTCGAACGGAACACTTTGCGACGGAGGTCGCAATCGATGGTCCGATTTCCGAATCCAACCTGCCAGCGTTTATCGTTTAAGAATTCCTGCCGTCTTTGCCTTCCCCAAACAATGACGCTTGTTTGGGTTCTTTCAAAACACGCGACAGAAGATCAGTTCCCTTAACCTCTTGGTAACGCGCTTGCAAACGTTCGCGAAGCTTGAATAAGCGGGCTTCGCCTGTCCGAACAAGCTGCCCGTAAGTTGTCGCCTGAACACGTCCAATTTCGGGCTTATCACCCAGTTTCTGAAAACGCTCGACCTTGTCGCCCACTATATATCCCACGATGAAAACATCAATGAACGGAGGACCATCCAGTAGCCCACAGAAGCTTTCAGACGAGGACATTGAAGGATTGGACCGTCTACTCTGTGAACGGACTGTGCACGATGCATTGACTGTGCTCGACGAAATTGATCGCCGCCTCGCTACTGTTGAAGCCATTAGGAAGCTCTCGGCAGAAAGCAAAACGGATGAGCTTCACACACTCCATCCGCTAGTGACTCAAGCTCGCTGGCTCTTCGGTCCAGATGCTCCAGCGTCCCATCCGTTCGCAACCAACTCATTCAGCGCAACGCCAGGTGAATGCGCAATGGAGTCCAACGAGCAAACGAGAAAATCCTCTTCAAACAGAGTTCCTTGAACCGGTTTGTCGCGCATTTGGTTACGATGTTTTGCAGTCCAGAATTCTTCAACCGCTGCGGCTAATTCGGCGTGATCATCGAATCGGTCACGTGCAAACGAGTTACCCTTAGCTCGCCAATCTCCAACCGTTTGATTTTCGCGCGACCGATCACGAGTCGGCCAATCGCTATGAAGCCGATCGCGACTGCGCTCAGCGCAACGGCGCCTACTGCAATCGCCCCGAGTGACTGCGCGCCGACGGCCAGCGCGCGAATTGCAACGGGGCCAAAGGTTCCTCGTGTTTCCTCGATTTCGTTTGATTTCATCTCGTTACCTCTGCGCTCGTGACTTCAACGTAACTACAGTTCGATTGTCCGCCACGTCGCCATTTTCCAGAAATATGGACTCGACGGTTTTTCTTCGCTGCTTCGGTGAGTATTTTCGTTTCGTGCTTCGGCGCCGCGAGCCAGACTGTCGATCCTTGGCCGTGAAAATCGAACATGATCTGGGACGTGCACGGCTCGCCAGCATACAGCGTAACCCTGCCGACCCGGTCGAAGCGCGAACCGCTCGGCACTGCTCTGGCCTGCGCCGCCGGCTTCTTTATCTGAGCGCAACCAGCCATTCCAGCCAGAGCGACCCCTGCGATGACCCAAGTTAATAAGAGCTCTTTCATATCGACGGAATCGGAACTGCTTGCGGACAGCATCTACTGCCGCACTTCAAGCAGGGCGATTTTGCGCGTAAAATACGCGAAAAAATATCGTGCGTAGCGCCTTTGCAAGTCCGGGCGCTGCCAACCTTTGCCGGTCAAAGTTCTCCTGCAATCAGGCGCGCGGCAGTTGCATTCCACGGAGTAATCGTCGTCATCGGTCATCGCCCAATCGTGCGTGAGTTCTTCGCCAGCGCGAATGTCA
>JBKOYE010000065.1:0-36426 GCA_046725275.1 Verrucomicrobiota bacterium | reverse complement strand
GTGTGACATTGGTTGGACACGCGGTTTAGACCCTCCGAAGTACAGCCCAGCCAACACGAGAACGGAAGCCGCCGCGACGCCAGCGATAAGCAGCGGTTTCCTCTTTGCGGCCTTGCCAGGAATTGTTGTTATTTTCGCCTGTCCTGATGGGAGCTGGAGCCGCTGTGCAACATCAACTGCCGATTGCGGCCGCCGCGACGGGTCTTTTGCCAGGCAACCCGCGACTACTTTTTCCCAACTCTGTGGAACGGATGCCGGCTCGACGTTGAATTCTTTACGTCGTTCCGTCATCGAAGGAGCGAGTCGCTCGCAAATCTGGCGATCGATATTCCCCGAATAAAACGGCGGCTTGCTGGTGAGCAAATCATAGATCGTCGCGCCTAACGAGTAGATGTCATCGAGATGTGTGCTGCGTTCGCCGTTCAGTTGCTGAGGGCTCATGTAAACGAGAGTGCCGCTGCGGCCTTGTTCCGAGGTTAACCGGCTCGCTGAATCAGCAAGGCTGTGCGCTATACCAAAGTCAGTGATCTTTAGATCGCCGCGTTTGTTCACCATCAGGTTCGCAGGCTTTAAATCGCGATGAATCACCCGCGCGCGATTATGAGCATAATCGAGCGCGTCACAAAGCTGGCAGATCCAGGCAGCAATCTCATCTGGCTCAAAAACGTGGTGCTCTTTATCGGCCCGCAGGTTTGAGAGCGTTTCGCCGTCGACGTACTCCATGGAAATGCAGCCGGAGCGTCCGTCGTGCACGAAATCGTGAATCCGGACGATGTGCGGATGCGTTAATTCCAGGCAGCGCTTCGTCTCACGCTTGAGCTGATGCAGCAGGGTGCGATCCTGGATCATCAGGTCCGGAAGAAATTTTAGCGCGACTTGGCGTTCCAGTTCTTCGTCGCGCGCAAGCCACACAATGCCCATTCCGCCCCGGCCAAGCACCTTGATGAGCGTGTAGCGGCCAAACACGACTTGCCCACCAGCCGCATCCAGCGCGGTCTGAAGAAGACAGCCCGGGCAACCTCCATCAGGCGCGTCGGCTGGGATTTCGGTTCCGCAGTTTCGACAGCGTCTGGTCGCGCTGTTCACGTCGGTCTTCTCTGGGGCAGAACTGTCTGGACTGAGATTCATTTCGCCGCGGGATCGCGCGGATTACTCATGCGAAGAAATTACCAGTTATTGCGGTGGAAAAAAGGTTAAACCGAGAGCGGTGGCCCAGCGACAACCACGCCGGCGATCTGGAGTGCTCGGAAGATACTTCCCATCTGCGGTTATTTTTGATAATGCTTTGGCGTGAACGCGCCCCCAGAGGAAGGTGCCTGGCTGGAAGCGGCCGATGGCACCTCTCATCCGATAAAAGGCAGTTGTTCGCTAGGCCGAGCGAGCGCTAACACAATCGTGTTGGACTCGCCGAAAGTGTCGCGCCGGCACGCACTTATTCACCTGCAAAATATCGGCGAGCTTTGGCTGATCGATTTTGGCAGCAGTAACGGAACGTTTCTGAACAAGCGGCGAATTCATCAGCCCATTCGACTCAGTGATGGCGATCAAATCACAATCGGCGACCAGGTTTTCAAGCTCCGGCAGCCGCTCGCGATTTCGGAACAGTACAAAACCGATGTGATACAACGGACGTTGCGCGAGATTGAGAATATCCCCTGCTGGCTTTTGGTCGCGGACATTCGCGCTTTCACGCCGCTGAGCCGCCAAATGCGGAGCGAAGAGTTGGACCTTCTTCTCGGAGCGTGGATCTTTAGTTGCAAGGAGATCATCGAGAATCAGCACGGGATAATTAATAAATACCTTGGCGACGGGTTTCTTGCCTATTGGTCCGAAGTCGACACGAGTCCAGACGAGATTGTGGCGGTAATCTCGGCGCTGAAAGAATTGCAACGAAAGGAAGGACCCCCGTTTCGCTTGGTTGTGCATTTCGGAGCAGTTGCGATCGGGGGAGTCGCGTCCATGGGCGAAGAAAGCTTGATGGGAGGCGAAGTAAATTTGATTTTCCGTCTGGAAAAGCTGGCTAGTTCGTTAGGCGAGCCCTGTTGCCTCAGTGAGGCAGCACACACAAAAGTAAATGGACTCGTTGCTGCACGTTTGCTGGGTACATTCGAGTTGCAAGGTTTTGAGGAAAGGTGCGCGTTCTTTGCTCTCTAGTTTCGTTTTGGAAACGCGACGCCTGACCTCACTGCCGTATCGGCTAAACGCTATTGCCGGAATGTTTGTGGCGGTTTTTGAAGGTGAGCTCGGCGATGCCGGATTTATCGAGCTCGCCGAGGCCTTCGTCGATCATGCGGTCGTATTGTTCCTTGGCTGCGAGCGCGAGCGGTAGATCTAGGCCGAGATTGCGAGCGAGTTCAAGCGCGATTCCGCTGTCTTTGGCTGCGTGAGCAGCGGAGAAAAAGCAGCTGTGCTCGCGGTTTTGCATGTCTTCGCCGTCGGTTTCGAGCACGCGCGAGTTCGCGCCGGTCTGCGAGAAAACTTCGCGAAGCATGGGGAGATCGAGACCTAGCGCTTCCCCGAGCCCTAGGCCTTCAGCGAGTCCGGCGGTGTTGATATTCATTACCATGTTGACAAGCGCTTTCACCTTGGCGGCTTCGCCCGCTTTGCCGATGAAGCGAATCTGGGCGGCAAGCTCTTTCAAAATTGGTTCGGCTTTTCGGAAAGCGGCTTCGCCCCCGCCACACATCAGGTACAGCTTGCCTTCGCGCGCCTGCGTGATGCTCGAAGCCATGCAAGCCTCGAGCGATTGCGCGCTGGCTTTCTCGGCCAGCTTTTCGATCTCGACGTGGACCTGTGGCGAGATCGTCGCGCAGTTGACGAACAATTTGCCGTGCGCGTTCACGAGCAGATTGTCACCGGTTCCGGCAAAGATTTGCCGCATCGCATTGTCGTCGGTCACCACCGTGAAGATCACGTCGGATTCTGCCGTTATTTCCGATAAATCCTGCGCCGCAGCGCAGCCAAGCTCGGTTGCGAGCGATGTCGCCGCGGTCCGGTTTCTGTCGTAAACCGCCGTGACATGAAAGCCGCGGTCCTTTAACCGACGCGCCATGTTGGCGCCCATTCTGCCGACTCCAACAAAACCAATGTTCATGACGGGATGTAGGATGTTTGAGGTTTGATGTTTGATGTTTGGCTGCGAACTGGAGCTCCGTCGCCCGGCGGTGAAGATTGCAGTCAACTCGTTAGCTTCTCGCAACGATTCAGCAAGTTTTTCTTCGGAGAGCAAGTTGGCATCGCGCAACAGTTCCAGCCAGTACAAGGTCTCATCCGCTTCTTCGGCTACAATGCCAAGCTTGGCTGCGAATTCAGCTCGCGAGCGCGACCTGCATGCTGCCCGATAGTTCGCCCCGACTGATGTTCCGCAGCGCACTAACTGATTTCCAATCGCGCGTCCAGCCATTGTCCGCGGCAAATGATCGACCAGCTTTAGAATTCCAAGACTGAAGCTCTTTGTCCGTGCGAGCAGTTCCGCTTTGCTCACGACGCGAACCTACATCAAACCTCAAACTCAAACATCAAACCTTCGCAGCAAAGAACGGGTTGTGCTGTTTCTCTTCGCCCACGGTGGTCATCGGGCCATGTCCGGGGCAGATGATGGTTTCGTCCGGCAACGTGAGGATTTTCTCGAGATTGTTTCGTAAGGCGTCCTGATACGACACATTGCCACCGCCCATTGATGCGGCAAAGAGGGAGTCGCCCACGACGGCGATTGGAGGCGCGAGACCAGTTACAACGTACGTCATTCCACCCGGGGAATGACCCCAAGTCAGGCGTGTATCGATTCGCAGGTTTCCAAGCCGAAACTGTTTTCCTTCCTCGATTGGCTCCGCACCCGGGACTTGCTCGCGCGCTGGCGTAAAAACATCTGCGTCAGTTTCTTCGCGGAGAGACGGCAAGTCCGCGACGTGGTCGGGGTGCGCGTGTGTGAGGAGAATCAACTGAATATTCAGTTTGTGGCGCTTCGCGAAGCGGACCATTTCCTTGGAATCAGCTCCGGTATCGAACGCCGCTGCGACACTGTTAGCCGGGTCCCAGACGAGGTACGCGTTGACGGCCATGCCGTGGTAATCGGTGTTGAATTGCGCGACACCATCGAACCCTTCGATTTTTTTTGGCTGCCATTCGCTCTTCGCGAGTTCACACAGGGCGCGCCCGCCCAAGCCAAGGATGGGCGCAACACTCAGCAGAGCTGATTCATCGAAATCCCCCTCGCGCAGCTTGCGGATCGTTTGCGAACTGAGGCCAGCTTTTTCGGCCAGTTCAGAATCGGAAATGCCAAGGCCGCGCTGCGCTTTTCCGATGATGTCGGCGGCGTTATCTTCCAGCGGAATCATTCGCTAAGCGTTGATCAGCTGCGCCTCCGGCGCAACGCGCAAGCCCTCGATTCGATGCAACGCCAATTTCTCAACGGCTTTCGAAACATCGGCCAGCGGGAACACTTTCGTTGTTTCCTTTTCCATCGACGTCATTGCGACATCATTGATGCCGCAGGGAACAATGTGATGAAAAGGCGAGACATCACCAGACACGTTCAAGGCGAATCCGTGCATCGTGATCCAATGCCGCACACCTACCCCGATTGAAGCGATCTTGCGATTTTCGACCCAAACGCCCGTGAGCGATTCGCGTTGCCTCGCGGCGATTCCGTAATCGGACAGAAGCTCAATGAGCAATCGCTCAAGCCACCGCAAATATTTGTGCAGATCCTGTCCGCACCGGCGCAAATCGACAATGGGATATCCCATTAATTGGCCCGGCCCATGATAAGTCGCTTGCCCGCCGCGATTGATGGAGAACAGCGGGTGAGGTAAGTGCGCGGCACCCAACAGGCTGGATCGATCAGGAGTGCGCCCGATCGTATAAACCGGTTCGTGTTCGAGAAGAAGCAACTGGTCGTCGAGCGATGAATCATACCGTTTGTTCGCCACAATTTCCTCCTGCAATGCAAGCGCACGCGCGAAATCCATTCGGCCAAGCCAACGCACACAGAGAAAATCCGTGGTTGTCGAAAGGTCCACCGGACAACTTATGATCCGCAAACGGCTGTTCAAGACGCAATCCTGTCTCAAATTTGCGGCACTCAGTGGCCGTGATGACTCCTGCGCGCGCGAGCGCTCCGGCGTGAGCAATCGACCCTGCGATGTCATATCGGTAAAGGCGTCAATCGAACGAGACAGATTCGCCGTAACGCTGTGCGATCTCGGCGGCTGGTTTAGCGAATCGTCCTTTGCGAATCATCAACCGGCGTCCGCACTGCGCGTTACAATTGCGGAGACGTATTTGGCATGCTCCAGGGGAAACTTGCGAATTTCGACCGTGATTTTCTGAATTGGAAAACGCTTCAGCAAATGGGTTGCGAGCCGGTCCGCGAGCGTCTCGATGAGATTTACCGATTGATCGTGAACAAATCTCTGCGTCTCCTCGGCTACGATTGCATAGTTAATCGTGTCGCCGATTTTGTCCGCCATATGCCGCGTTTGCCGACATGGCCAAAACGAAATATTGATCGTTAATCGTTGTGGCGTCTTTCGCTCGTGCTCCGATACGCCAATGACGCTCGAGACCTCGAGCTGCTCGATGTGAATTTCGTCCGAAGCCGGGTGGCATTCGCTGGACATCCAAGAACATTAGCGCGGCACCGTCTGGAGCAACACTCCTTTCGCTAACAATCATAGCTTTCATAACCTGGAAACTTTGCCGCTTCATCCAATTGTTTCAGGGGCGAACCTTGTCACCAGTCCAAGCAAACAACCTCACGAAGCAGTTGCCTCAGGCTGTAGAGTAATTGGTTTTTCCCCTCGGCGAAGCAGTCCCGGGCCGAACGCCGCCACGTTGAGGACGATCATGATCAGCGAAAAAAGATACATTCCCATCGTGACGCCGATGACAATATGCATTCCGCAAACGCCGAGCAGCCAGATCTTGCGTGTCGTGCTGCTCCAAATAAGAAACGGATATCCAAATTCCAGCACGCAAATAAGGATTCCTGCCAGCGGGAACAGGTATTTCCATGTTATAAGGATCTCGGGATCGATGACGTTGAATGGCGGCCGGATGAGCGCGCGCCACACATTGGATCCATTCCACCAGCCGCTGCCGAGCCATTTCGTCAGACCGCTAAAAAAATAGATGATGCACAAGTGAATCTGAAGCACGCGACGCCAAAACCCCAAGAGCTGTGGATCCTTCGGTCTTAGATTTCGCAGTCGCCAGTCGAGAGAAAACCGATCCGGCAGCGGCGATAACATCAAGTAAAACAAGGCGATGGTCGTAAAATTATCCATGCCATAGGACACGAACCCTCCGCTTTTCGCGGCGCACAGGTGAAAAAACCAGGCTGCAATTGCAGAGAAGCGTGAAGCAACTCCAAGAAGAAGGCCGCAGCCGGCAACAACCAAACAAGCCCACGCCACGAAGAGCAGGATCTGTTCATGCAAGCCAACTTGTGCGCCTAGGTTAATCGGCCAGCCCAGCCTCGGGACGAAATGGCTTTCCAAAGAAAGCAATGCTTCCGCTATCCTGCGGACGGTTCCTGAAAACAGGTAATTCCAATCGGTTCGCAGCGACAGCGAATAGAGCGTTACCTGAAGACCGAGGCCAACTCGTAAGAGTGTCAGCCAAAGATCTGTTGCGGGACGAAATAGAAATTCGAACAATCGTTCCCTCGATGCTTGCATCTGTTTAGCGATCGCGCGGCGTTGCAGGCTCGTTGTTGAGACTGAAATCGTATGCGTACAAAAACTCGTAGGACTCTCGCTTTCCCTGCTCGAATTCGGCTACCGTCGGCAACCTGACCGATCCAAGTATCGCCCGAACACTCTCAACGTCGGGATGCTCGCGCCAGACGGATTGCGCCAGCGTCTTCACCAAAATTTCGCGAAGCGCGTCGTAAGGCGTGCGCCCGATGTTGTCCAGTAAACCGGCTATTCTTAATCCCGCGGCTGCGCTGCTGACCGAGGGCAATTCGTATTCCACCCGTCCATCTCGGTAGTGCAGCTCGAAAACGAGCTTATAACTGCCAGGAACATTCGGCGCAAAGTAGCCGTAACCGGTTTCAATCCCTGCGGCATGAACATAGGTAGTAACGACCTCGCGGACCGGATTCCGCGTGGAAAGCTTTTGCCCGAGCGCTATCGAAAGGACCGCCTGCGCTTGCTGTGAAAAATTCCTAAACCAACGAGGGAGAATCGTTGGTCCCTCCGCTACCACCCGCAACGTGTCGCGGCAGGAAAACGAAACAATCAGCAGCAGATGCAGCGACAGCCACGCCACACAAAAATATCTTTGGCGAAGGCACCGGGCAGTTCTGGCGGTCAACGAAGGTGTGACGCGACTATTGTGATTGCGATTTTAGGAGGGTCAGAACGCCGGTAATGTCCGTGGGATCAGAAGACGCAATTTTATACGTGACCTGGGGATCATTCGCAGCCGAGCTGTCACGCGCCGCGTTGTTCGCAGCTGCGGATTTGATGATCCTATTAGTCTTAAGCCTCGCAGGGATACGGTCACAGTAATGACGATCCGGCTCCTCGCCGTCGTGGCGCAAAAACTCTATCTGACAGAAGCCACCGTGTGCTTTGATGCGGCCCAACGCGGCGCGGAGAGCGGGTTCGTCGTCCAGCCCGTTCTTGAGTTCAACATATCTTGGCGGTTTTGCGTTTGGATCACCGATAGTGACCTCGAAGAGCTGACCCGTGGGTTGTTGGATGCAGCAACCGAAAAGAATCATAACGATCGCCGTTGAACCAATGAATGCGAATGTTCCAGATGGGGTTTTCATGACGATTGCTGGTTTGACTCCGCGGCGGGCAATTATCAAGCCTAAAGTTCTCACGTCGATAACAAACGCGTGCTCGCCTTGACGTGATCGCGGGCGTGATGAGGTTGGATACGCGATGCAAACGGTGTGGCGCGTTTTTCGTTATTTGAAGCGGTATCCGTTTCTGGCTGCGGGCACTCTCGCCTGCGCGGTCCTGGGCACGCTGATGGTGATCGTTTTTCCGAGCGTGACTAAATGGATCGTTGATGATGTCGTGCGCGCAAATCGGCCGGATAAACTGCTGCCACTGATTCTACTCGCGACTGTCGCTTTTCTTATTCAGCACGTTTTCAATTCACTCCGGATCATACTGAACAACACGTTCGAGCAGAAAGTCATTTTCGATCTGCGCAGCGATTTGTATTCGCATATCCAACTACTCCCGTTGCGTTGGTTTGATAATCGCGCCACAGGCGATCTGATGACGCGCGTCATCGAGGACGTTAACTCGGTCGAGCGGGTGTTGATCGACGGGATCGAGCAGGGCGTGGTGGCGGTGATGCAGATCGTGATCGTGGTGGCGGTGATGTTTTACTGGAACACGAAGCTCGCATTGCTTGCCCTCGTGCCGTTGCCGCTGCTGATCGCAGGCGCGCTAGCATACACGCTCACCGCGCATCGACGGTACCGACTCCAGCGGCGCGCTGCATCGGACATCAATGCGCTGTTGCACGATAATCTCGCCGGGATTCGTCAGATCAAGAGCTTCGCGCGCGAACGCGAAGAACACGCGCGTTTCAATCGGGCCAGCGATCAATTGCGGCACGCCACGCTGGTGGTGATGCGGACATGGGCGATTTATTCGCCCTCGATGTCAATGTTCGAAGCAATCGGCGCGGTGCTCGTGCTGGGGTTTGGCAGTCATGCCGTATTGACCGGCAGCATGCAACTCGGCGATATGGTCGCGTTTCTCATGCTGACGGCGTTTCTCTATGATCCGATCAGCCGGTTGCATCAGCTAAATCAATTGGTGCAGGCCGGCCGCGCGGCGGGCGAACGCGTGTTTGATATTCTCGACGAAGACGTCGAGCCGGGGACTGGCGCGAAGATCAAGTCTGTAGGGGAACCTGACAGGTTCCCCCGTGTCAAACGCGATGACACACGGGAACCTGTCAGTTTCCCCTACAGGCCGGCGATGCCGATCATCGGCGACATTCGATATGAAAACGTTAGCTTCAGTTACGCTGAAGGATTGCCGGCGCTTCGGCACATTTCATTTCATACGCCGCCGGGGACAACGACTGCGCTCGTCGGTGCGACTGGCGCGGGAAAATCAACGTTGGTGAGCTTACTGGCGCGGTTTTACGAGTTCGATGCCGGCCAGGTTTATGTCGATGACAGATCTATTCGCGATTACGACCTGCGCGCGTTGCGCCAAGCCATCGGGGTGGTGACACAGGAAAGCTTTCTGTTCAACGGATCAATTCGCGAAAATCTTTTGATGGGGAAACCAATTGCCACCGACGTGGAATTATGGCGCGCGGTGGACGCGGCGAACGCGCGGCAGTTCATCGAGCGTTTGCCCGACGGCTTGGAGAGCGTCGTCGGCGAGCGAGGTGTGAAGTTGAGTGTGGGCGAAAAACAACGGCTCTCGATTGCGCGGGCGTTGCTGAAGGACCCGCCGATCTTGGTTCTCGATGAGGCGACTGCCAGCGTGGACACTGCAACGGAACGATTGATTCAGGAGGCGCTGGAGCATTTGATGGCGAACCGCACATCGATTGTGATTGCGCACCGTCTTTCGACAATCGTGCATGCTGAGCAAATTTTGGTGCTCGATCACGGCCGGATCATCGAGCGGGGTACGCACGATGAATTGCTCGGGCTAGACCATAAATACGCGCAGCTATGCCGGCAGAGTTTGTTAGAGTCTTCGCCTCAACGGGAACCAGAGGCGGGCACGGAAATCGTCCCGTCAGAAGTTGCGGAACCCGAAGAGGAACGATTGCCGGTTTAACCGAGTCGAGCACCGCCAAACGCCGGTGCGCCGGGGACAGCGCACGCTATAGCCACAGCGAACCCGTCTCGTGGCGGAATAGGCGCCTGAGTTACGACAGGTCGCGCAACAAGAGGTCCTGGTATTTTCGCTCCAACTCTGCGTAACGCTGCTCGCTCTCCGCGAGAGCTCGGCGTTCTTCCTGGAGGGTTTGCTCAAGATCGCGAATGCGTTCCTGAAGACGAACGGACATCTTCGCCACCGCTGGTCCGACGGGATCGCCTAGCTGGATTTCGATTTGGTCCTTATCCGGCTCAGACTGCGCAGTTTTCCATAAGTCGGGCATTTGCCGGATTTGCCGGCGGGTACCGTCGCAGGTGTTGATAACGAAAGTTTCGCCATCGATTTCGCCGAGCCGAATAAATTCCCGCAGCGCGCCGAGCGTGGTTGGTCCGTAAAAATTTTCGGCGGTCAGCTCAACGAGCCAGTCCATGCCCAGCTGTGGAAGCATCGGTGCTTTGATCCAGGTCTGCTGATCGCTTGAGAGCGTGTCGTGTGGCGCGATCTGCGCAGCAGCCGCCCAACGCGCGACTTGATCGAACTGCACCGGCCCGAAGGTACTTCCGTCCTCACGTTTGCGGAGAAACCACCTTTGTATCACCGGAGGTCGAAATTTGCCCGTTAAGGCGATGGTGAGGCGGAAGCAGCCGGCGAAGATGTCGGAATCATGATGGTTTGGCCCGCCTGCAATTTACGACCGTCTTCGATGTGATTGGCATTTTGTAAGTCATCCACAGTCACTTTGTACATTTTTGCAATGGACGTGAGCGTCTCTCCGCGCGCGACAGTGTGTGTGTTGCCCGCAACCGAGGGTTGGACTGGAGCGCTGGCGGGAGCAGCGGCGGTTGCCGGCGACGGCGCACCTTCTCCGATCATTACCCCCGGACGGACGTGCGAGAGTTGTTGCTCCAGTTTCAAGATTTCCTGAGAAAGCGCGTCGATTTTGGCGTTTTGTTCATCAATTTTTTTTGCCAGCGCTTCAAGTTGTGCGGCCTCACCTGATTTTGCCGTATCCGGAGCGGGGCTCTGCGCAGACGCAGTGCAAAGCGCGAAAGAGCTTATCGCCCACAAAATGGCAACTACTTTCATCGGAGCGAAATTTTGCCATCGGCATGTTCGTCTGACAAGTGGCTTCGCTGAGGTTAAACTGGTCAATCAGCGAATCGTGAAATCGAAAGCCCGATGTCATGGTGTAACGATTCAACCGTTCACGGCGCGGCGCGTGCAGCTTGCGTTTCCAACTTTTACTCGTACGTTTTTTTATGCCTGAGCGCATTCAAAAGCCGGTGGAACCGGCTCCGTGGGGACCAAAACAAGGCGATGGCGGTGGGCCGCGTTCACCGGATATTTCGCGACCGGACACAAAGGACCTGTTAAAGAAAATGCGCAAGGTCGATCCCAACCAATCCAAGCGCTATCGCCAGCGCACGGGTCAGTAATGGACCGTTCACAGTTTGGGTTCGACCAGAATTTTTCTGGTGCAGCGGATGATTTTCCTGCGCTGCTGCGACGCAAAGGTCTGCTCGGCCCAGCCGTAACTGGTTCGATGCCACAAACCACGACGCAACAACAAATGTGGCAACCGACCGAGGCGACCACGATTCTGGCGTTTAAGTTTTCCGGAGGCGTTCTGGTTGCGGGCGATCGCCGCGCGACTGCGGGCAACACGGTTGTGTACGATCGTGCGGACAAAGTTTTGGAGATCGACCGGCATTCGATCATGGCGATCGCCGGGGTGCCAGCGACCGCGTGGGAAATGGCGCGCGTGCTCGAGCACTCACTGCAATACTTTCGCCGAACTCAACTCCAGGAGATGAGTGTCGATGGAAAAGTACGCGCGCTCTCGAAACTGTTGCGCGACAATTTTGGATTCGTCATGCAGGGCGTCGGTGTCGTAGTGCCGATCTTCGCGACCTACGATGGAAATTCGAAACCGGAATCGCGCCTCTATTTTTACGACGCGATGGGTGCACAATTCGAAGCGACCGATTATGCAGCAACGGGTTCCGGCTCGCCGGCAGTGCGCGGGATACTGTATTACGAGAACAACTGGGGCGCCAAGCCGCTGCACAAATTAAGCGAAGAGGAAGGTGTATCGATTGCCTTGCGGGCGCTCGACACCGCTGCGGAGTCCGATACGGCGACGGCGGGCGTTGATCGCAGCGGGAAAATTTACCCGGTGATCAAGATTGTCTCCCGGGAAGGCATCACGACATTACCCGAGAGCAAGATCGCCACCGTGTTCAAAGAACTGGTTGCATGATCGAAGAGCCGTACCGTTGGGTCGAAGCGATCGCCAACCGGCGCGAGTACGTCGAAGGGCAACTCGCCCCCGGTAGTCCCATTGCGGCGCTTGGCTATCGCGACGGCATACTGTTTCTCACGCTTGGTCAGACCCGACAGAAACTTTTCGAAATTTACGATCGAATCGCGATGGGAGCGATTGGTCATCCGGGCGACATCGAACGTTTGCGAATGGCGGCGATTGAACTGGCCAGCACGGAAGGTTTCACCCGCTCGGCGGCGGATGTTTCGCTGCGCCGGCTTGTGCATTACTCGCTCAGTCCTGTCATGAAGAGCGCATTCGAACAGGTCTATGGTCCGCCGTATCTGGCACGGATGCTTTTTGCCGAGATCGGCGCACACCCCGAGGACGATTTGTTTTTGCGAGTAGAGTACGACGGCGAGATTGCCAGCAACGGTGCGACCTATGCGCGAGCGCGGCAGGATTTCGGAGTGCTGAGCGGCACCCGGCAATCGGGCGAACTGATGGAAACCTTTCTGAAGAACAAGCACACACCGGACAGCAGCTTTGATGCGGCAGTGAACGCGGCGCTCGACGCATGGAGCATCGGGCACATGTTGTTGCAGACGACTGACGCGAAAGAGCTGCCCGACCCCGCGGCAATTGCGCAACACCGCCAGGAGCGACTCGCTACGGCCGCAATCGAAGCAGCAGTGCTGGAGCGCGATGGCAGCACGGCGATTCGTTATCGTTCGTTAGCAGATAAGGAATTGCGCTCCCTCATTAGTGATTAAGTTATGACAACTCTTCTCGCGGGGATTACAAATGAAACAAGCCCTCCGCAACGTGCTGGCGTTCGCCGGCCTATTGTTGATGATCGCATCTTTGATCTTGATCGCGTTTCATCAACACGAGCCACCCGCGGTTAACAGACAATC
Source organism: Verrucomicrobiota bacterium (assembly GCA_046725275.1). Lineage (GTDB taxonomy): Bacteria > Verrucomicrobiota > Verrucomicrobiia > Chthoniobacterales > UBA10450 > Udaeobacter. The sequence continues at coordinate 23,425 of JBKOYE010000065.1, read as the reverse complement.
TACGGCGACTCAGCCAACGACACCGAAATCATTCGCAGTCGTCGTTCTCGATCCAGGCCACGGCGGTCAAGACTCCGGCGCGATGATTGGCGGCCTGATGGAAAAGGATCTCACGCTGGACATCGCGCGTCGAGTCGATCGGTTGTTGGATTCGCAAGGGATCGCCACGTTAATGACGCGACTCGGGGACTCGTATGTCTCGCTGGCGGACCGCACAGCATTCGGCAATCGGGTGCGAGATAGCATTTTTGTCAGCATTCATTTCAACGAAGACAATAAACCGGTCGCGACTGGCGTCGAAACCTACTACGCTGCACATCAGATCACTTCGGGCTCTCTTCTCGCTTCCTGGCTGCCGTTTTTGTCGCGGCCACCGTCCAACTCGCCAAAGCCGGAAAGCCAAAGTCTCGCCGGTTTTATTCAGGAAGCGCTGGTGGCGCGAACCCGCTCGGTCGATCGCGGGACGCAAGCCAAACAATTTTTCGTGATTGCAAATGTGACTTCTCCCGCAGTCTTGGTTGAGGGCGGTTTTCTTACGAACAAAGACGATGTGTCAAAACTTGCGGGCGAAGATTATCGCAACCAACTGGCGGCAGCTGTCATGGATGGCATTTTGCGGTATCGCGATGTGGCGAGTCAGCGGAAATCGGCGTTGGTTGCCACAGATGGGACCAGCGCTGAATAGGCAAAGGGCGTCATCGTCGAATGACATCGGAATGAAAATCAAAATCGCAGCGCTGATCTTGTTTAGATCGATGATGCTCTTGCGAGCGGACCAAGTGATTGAAAGCGTGCAGCAAGCTTTGAAAAACGACGGTTTCTACTACGGCGAAGTCAGCGGCGAAATGAATGCGAATCTCACGGCAGCGATTCGCCGCTATCAAATCCGCAATGGTCTTCAGGTTACGGGTGTGCTTAACGACGAGACGCTGCAATCACTCGGAATTAAGTCGTCCGGATCCGCGCGACAAACAACCAAGGCTGCTTCACCCACTCCTGCTACTGCTGCGCCCGGCGAACCGCCGTCCGATGAAGGCGAAAACCCAACTCTGGCGCCGCCGGTTCAGCCTTTCAGCAATGCGCCACAAGGCCAGCAAGTTTATCCGTCAACTCCGATGACCCCGACAAGTTCACCAGCAGGAACTCTTGCCGGCACGCCATTCGAGACTGCGCCTCCCGCCGTGCAACGGAATGTAGTCGTTTCGGCGCAGATCGCGCTTGCGCGGCATGGACTGTATCGCGAACAGATCGACGGAATCTACGGACCGGCAATGGAACTTTCGCTGCGCGCCTATCAAGCTCGAACGAGGCTTCCTGTAACCGGCCGGCTCGATCTCGAAACGCTCGCCGCATTGCGATTGTTGCCGGGGCCGCGCCAACCGTTTTACAATCCTTACCGACGGCGTATGCGTCCGCCGCCCGGCCCGCCGGTGCCTGGTCAGTGGGTTCCGGACTAGCCTTGCTTTGGACTATCGAAATGCACCGACTGCAGTTCGCCGAAAACTGTGCCGACGAAGACCTGCGCATCAATGCGAAGTATTATCCGCTCGGCATCGTCGGATACCCAGATTGTGGCGCGACGAAATTTCCGGTGCGGCTCTAGTTCAAGATTTTTGCCGATACGTTTCAGTTGCAGATCAAGCTTGATCGCGTTGTAATTGCCGGCGCGTACGGAGATCTTTTCCCGGCCGACTACGGTGACAGTGGCAAGGTAAGCGGTTGTCGCGGGATAAACCACCAGGCGATAGAGGGTGCCTTGTTTGAGCGTCTGACTGCGGAGGTAAAGCGCCGCCGAGTGAAGATCGAACAGGTTAGAAAAAACAAACTGCTTGGTCTTTGTCTCGGTAGCGGACCCTCGACCTTCTGTTCGTCCTCGAGTTACTCCGCTATCGGTGAAAGTCAGATGGGTAACGATTTGCTTCGATCGATAATTTTCGGTTTGCTGACTTTCGATCGGGGCCAGCGTCTCGGCGTTTGCGACCGCGCGATAGTTCACATCCAGTTTCCACAATGCCCGGACAAGGCCAACGGTTCGGCCGGTTCCTTCGAGCTGAAATTTATCGTTCGAGGGCTTGGTGAAGTGAACCTCACCGGTGGCTGCGGTTACTCCGGACCAGCCGAAACGATAAGACGCACGCAAAGGACGCAGCTCCGGAAAATTCCCCGCCGGCTCTTTGCTGAGGGTTGCCTGCCAATCCCCTGCCAGTGAGCCGGTGCAAAACGCGAGCACGATCGTGATCGCGCATGTCGTTAGTCGAAATCTGGTTCGAACAAACATTCTTTGCAGGTTCGCAGCTCGTCACAACCATCGCCGTGGCAAGCGTCCGATTTCACCCGTACACAAAAATACACGCGAGCTTAGCCCCACGTGTATTTTTGAATTCCGGAGGCGAACCTCAGGGTTTCACCGCTCGTGCTGCGGGTGTGACAGAAGCGCCTGCTGCGGGTCTTTTACTCGAAGCTGCAGAAGCTGTAGCGGGACCGGGTTTGTTTAGCGTGTCGATGATCTCGCTTGTGAAATCAACGTTGTCCGGTGCGTACATCACCACAGGGACGCCATTGATGCTGATCCCGGATTTATCGAGAACAAAATCAAGGCTCTTTGCTTTTACTTTCTCCATGACCACGTCGGTAATCTCCTTGACGATTCCCTCTCGCATTCGCATCAACTGCTCCTGCAACTGCCGCTCTCGCGTCTGGCGAAAATCGCTGATCTCTCGCTCCATGCTTTTGATATTGGCAATCTTGTCATCTCGCTCCTTGGCCATGCCTGTCTTTTTGTCGGCACTCAATGCCGGAGACTCGAGTTGCTTGTTGAGATTATTAATCTCGTCGAGTGCCTTTTTATAAGCTTCCGCGCGGTCATCGTATTCCTTTTTCGCGGCGTTCTTAGCGTCGTTAATTTTTACCTCGGCTTCCTTGGTTTTGTTGTAATCCTTGAACGCCTTCTGCATATCAACCGTTCCAATTTTGACTGTGCCCTGTGCCAAGGCCACAATCGGAAGAGCGAGCGTCAGCGCACAGAGTATCGACAGAGACTTTTTCATAAAAACAGAGGATATGGTGGACGAATCGCGTTAGACTGCAACCACATATATTCGTTCAAAATTGATAACCCACGTTGAAGTTGAAATGGCCGCCTCCGTTATACCCGTCACGCATCACCGGGTAACCGTAATCCAGGCGCAGTGGACCAATCGGCAGATCTAGCCGGATTCCCACTCCCACGTCGGAAGCCATATGATTAAAACCGAACGACCACGCGCTGGTGTTTACAAATCCGGTGTCGTAAAAAACTGCCCCGCGCGCTTTTTCGATGATCGGGAAAGTCCATTCAATCGTCGCCCGCGCCATTGATTTGCCGCCAATCGGTTCGCCGAACTCATCCTGCGGACCGACTTCGCGGAAGGGAAAGCCGCGCAGATTGTTCGAACCTCCGAGGAAGAGCCGCTCATAAATTGGAACATCGTTGCCGCTGCCCCATTGGCTCACCGTCGCAATTTCGCCGTTAATGAGCAGGATAGTGTCCTTCGGTAGACGAAAATACTGCGATCCCTCCAGGTCCCATCCGTAGATCTGAGTGTCTCCCCCGAGAAAACCGCCGGTGATGAAAGGCGAAAAAGTAATGCGTTGTCCCCGCCGGCTGAGCAAAGGATTGTCGCGTGAATCAAACACCACGCTGGTAAAGATCTTGCTCTCAACAAATGATCCCGCCTGCGACTGGATGAACTCAGAAGCACTGGACGCCACATTAAAAATTTCGACGTCCTGCAAAGTATATCCCAGGGTGCCGTACATGTAAGCGTTGATTGGTTTGCGGATATCGAACATGAACCCGTAATTGCGCTGGTCGTATTCGGCGCTCAGATAATTCGCTTCCGTGTAAAAAGCCTGACCGGTAAGCGCAAGGCGCCGATCGAGAAAATAAGGTTCGGTGATGGTAAGAATAAAATCCTTTCGCTCCGTTCCGTACTGAAGACGTAACCGGAATTTTTGTCCGCCCCCCGTAAACGAAGGCCAGTTGAACAGATCGAAATTGCCCTGCGTGAGTTCCGCAAAGCCCACCAGTTTGTCAACCGTGCTGAAGCCGCCTCCAAAGCTGAGTGAACCGGTGCGCTTTTCCTGCACGAGAATGGTGAGATCTTTGCGGCCGGGTATTTCTGTGTCTTCGGGATAAGTCTCGACTTTTGCGAAGTAGCCCAGGTTCTCGAGACGTTTCTTGGTGGTGTCCACACGAACGGTGTTGAAAACATCGCCCGGGGCGACGAGCACTTCGCGCCGGATGACCTTGTCTTTCGTGCGCGTGTTGCCCTCAATGTTGACTCGGTTCACAAACGAACGAACGCCCTCCTCGACATTGTAATGCACGTCTATGAGTCCGGTTCCTGCCGGCGTGCCTTCGGGTGTAATTACCAGATCCACGTAGCCGCCGCTGCCGTATGCGTCGGCAACAGCCTTCGCGTCATCGCGAAGCTGTTTCGGATTATAGACGCTGCCCTCTTTCATTTTCAGCAGCGCACGAATTTTTGCTTCGGTGGTGTTTTGGTAACCCGCAATGGTCAGCTTGCGGACATGATACTGTGGGCCTTCTGAAATCACGATGGTGATAATCATCGGACCCTTCTCAGTGCGTTCTTTGCGCACCTCCTTTACTTCCACATCGATGAAGCCGTGGTTTTGGTAATACTCGCGGATCTTGTCCAAGTCCTGTTCCAACTGGATCTCATCCAACCGGCCGGACTTATCCATGAAGTGAATGAGCGTTTGGCCACGGGTCTTCATCTGTTTGCGCAATACCTTTTGGCTGATATGCGCGTTGCCCTCGAACCGGATCTGACTCACCGCTCCTTTCACCCCTTCGCTGACTGTGAAAACGACGCGCGCCGTGCCGCGTTTCTCGTCGATTGGGTCGACGCGAAATTCAACGCTCACGTTGGTGAATCCGCGTGCCTGATAGATTTCGATGATTTTCTGGCGCGCCTCTTCCAGCTGTTGTTCGTCAACAGCCTGATTAAGTTTCACTTTGATTTCTTTGCGCAGTCTTGTCGGTTTGACCCGTTCGGCGCCCGTAATTTCGATCTCGCGTACAATCGCCCGCGTTTGAACAGCAACGATCACCTTCACCCCGTCGCCTTGCGGCTGAGCAAAGATTCGAACGTTTCGAATGTAACCAGTCTTGTAAAGAGCCTTGATATCCTCCTGCACGACCTCGTTCGAATACAGCTGGCCAACTTTTGTGCGCATCTGGGCCAGAATGCGTTCCCTGCTGATCGTTGCTGGGCCCGTGTACTCCACGTCTATGGAACGGATGATGGGAGGGCCCGGAGCCGATTGAGGTGCCTGCGCCCGGGCAAGTACAGGCCCAAAGAGCGCGCAAAGAGAGGCCACCCAAATCGCAAACGGCGGGGGGCGCATCCATCCACAAAAACGTTGCATATGTTAGAAGCGCAGCCCCACGCAACCAAAACCCACGCAGGACAGGCGGCTATATCGGAAATAAGACCGCAATCGTCAAGGCGAGATTTTTCACAAAATCAGGTGCCCCAACTCTTGGTCTCGGGCTGAAAAGGATGCCACAGTCATGCCGATTTGGCGCTCGCGGGTCTTTCAACGAGGCTTGTTCTTTAATCTGATGGTCAATCCCTGAACCGCTGCTATCTCGGCGTCTTCGCCTTTTTCGATCGGAGTATCGCTCACCGCGTTCCAATATTCCCCTTCGACGAATATCCTGCCGCTGCGCGAATCAATCGGAGTCAGCGCCGTCACGGTCCTTCCAATGAGCGTTTCCTTTCCCACCTTCACTGGCAACAATTGCGCGCGTAGTCCTTTTCCGATCACGAAAATAAAAAACGCGGCGGTGACGAGCGTCGCGGGGATAATGAAGCTCAACGACAGACGAAAAAGTGGATCGCCGCGATCGAACAGCATGAGCGAGCCGATCAGGAACGCGATGATTCCACCGACTGTAAGCACGCCATGCGTGGGCGTGTACAAATCAAAGATGAAAAGCATGATAGCGAGCGCGATCAGAACAAGTCCCGCTACGTTAACTGGCAGGATCGCCGCTAGATAAAGCGCCAGAATCAACGCAATCGCTCCGACCACGCCGGGAAGAATTGCGCCGGGCGAACTCAGTTCGCCGATGATACCGTAGATCGCGATCAGCATCAGGATGAACATGACCTCCGGTCGCCATAGTTTTTGAAATACGCGCTCGGCCGGTGACATTTTAATTTCAGTCAGTTGCGCGCCGGCCGTGTTGAGAGATTTGCCGTCCACAACGCGCCCATTCAGTTTTTGCAACAGATCGGGCATATCGGCCGCGATCAAATCGATGACTTTCAATTCCAACGCTTTCTGCGCGGTGATCGAAGCGCTCTCTTTCACGGCGGACTTAGCCCATTCAACGTTGCGCTGGCGCTTGCCCGCGATTGTCTCCATATAGCTGACGGAAAAATTCTCGAGCTTCTGCTTCATCGTTTCGTCCGGCTTTTCTTCGCCGCCGCTGGGAAAACCGCCGATGGAGACCGGGTGCGCGGCACCGATTGTCGTCGCCGGCGCCATTGCCGCAACGCTGGCCGCAAGGGTAATGAAACAGCCTGCGCTGGTCGCGGTTGCCCCTGTGGGCGCGACGTAAACGACGACGGGAACTGGAGACCCGAGAAAGCTTTGCACAATTTTCTGGGTCGAATCGAGCAGCCCGCCGGGCGTGTTGAGTTGAATCACTAGGCACTGCACACTTTGCGCTTTGGCTTCTTCGATGCTGCGGGAAATGTAACTGGCTGTCGCTGGCCCGATCGCGCCGTCCACATTGATAAAACCAACCTTCTCCGCTGCGAAACTGGCCGGCGCTGCAGCGCAGGCCAGCCAGAGGAGCAGCCTGCTCAACGCTGTTTTCACACTTATCCGAATCGCTGCACGGTCGTTCGTAAGCTCAAGCTCCTTTCATCGGCTGAAGCTTGATCGCGAGGTCTTCCACCTTGGGCTTCACGATATTTTCGTAATCGCTATAGTTCATTTTTATAGCGTCAGTGTGCGTGCCGGCTTCGAACACTATGTAGTCCTGTTCGGCGAGATGCTTGTCGACGTAAGTAGGCAGACCATAAAGATTTCCAAAGGGCGGCATCGCGCCGATGGCAGAGTCGGGGAAGAGCGACTTGAATTCGTTTTCTCTATCAAGCGAGACAGCTTTACCGACAACTTTCTCGACTTTCTCCAGATCGATCTGGTGATCTGCGGGCAGCACCATTATCAAATGTTGCTCGCCTGCCTTTATCATCACCACTTTGGCCTGGTGCCGGCCTTTGACGTGCTCGGCTTGGGCGATGCGTTGCGCCGTCACCGCCTCGGAGTGCTGCAGGATTTCGTACTGCACTTTGTTTTCATTTAAACAATCGATGAGTTGTCTTGGTATTTCCATACGCGCCTCGGATTAAAAGTATCACTTTCCCGCGCCATCTCTACTCCTCGACAGAGACGCTACTCCGTGTCCTCGCGTCCGAGGATCAAGGTAATGACCAGACCCAGCAGGCTTATCGCCAATACAATTCCAAGAACGCTTGCAACACCGAATGTGTCTTTCAGAATTGGCAGGAGAAAAACGCCCAAGGTTGCGCCGAGTTTAGCGACGCCGGCGGCGAATCCACCCGCCGTCGCGCGCAATTGCGTCGGGAACAATATCGGGGCGAGCGTAAACGTAGTCGAATTAGGACCGGCGTTCATCAGCAGGTTAAACAGGATGAACCCGGCAAAACCATTAGAATGTGCAAACTCGAGTTCGTTAGGCCAACAGCTGCCAGTAACACCAGCATGCCCACAGCCATGCCTGCAAAACCAATCGCCTGCATCCGGATGCGGCCGAACCGTGGAACCATCCAGATTCCAAGCACGAAACCGAACAGCAAAAACAGATCGATAATGGCGCTACCCTCTGCGACAGCCAGATCCTGCGCGGTCAGGCCACGTGTTCCGGAGATTTCGATCGCTCCCAGAATTGTTGGGGTAAAGAGTCCAACGCCGTACGTAGCAATATCCATCAGGAACCACGGGATCGTTACCAGCGCCGTGCGCGCCCGATAAGGACGCGAAAACAGCCTCGCGAGGCCTGCGTTTACCTGCGGAATCGAAGCTGCCAGCGTTTCGTGGTCACTCGTAAGCTGCAACACAGCCGTTCGTTGCCCGGGGACGATCCGAATGAAAGCTTGCGCGGCCTCTGCGAATCTGCCGCGAGACATCAACCAATGTGGACTCTCGGGCGCCGACAGGCGTAAAACAAAAAACAGCGCTGCGACGACAGCTTCGGTCGCCAGAAGTGGGCGCCAGGTCTGAGCGCCTCCGTTCCTTAATAACAACAGTGTAATCGCTGCCGCGAGCAGCATGCCGACCGATTGGCAGGCAATCGTGGCTACGATCATTCGCGCACGACTGGACCTGGGCAGAATTTCGGAGACATAGCTGCTGCTGACAGGGAAATCGATACCGACTCCCGTCCCGACGAGCAGTTGTCCTATGAACAGCATCGCCGGTCCGTTGGCCAGCGCACTGATAGAGCCGCCGGTGCCAATAATTATCATGTCGGCGAGCATCAACTTCTTCCGGCCAAGATGGTCCGCCATCGGTCCGCCAATTCCCGCTCCAATGACAGCACCAAACACCAGGCTCGCTCCAATGAGACCGACCACGTCGGGTTGAATGTGAAACTCAGCGATGATTACAGGCATCGCCACGCCAAGAACGAAAATCACATAACCATCGAGCAATGTGCCGCCGGTGGAGAGCACCCAAAACCAGCGTTGGATGTTTGTTAGCGGCCCCTCATCCAACAGCAACGTGAGACGTTGCAACGGGGAGAGCTCATTCAATGCTCGCGCGGGCGGCACAAAAAAATTCGTGAGGGCGTCTCTTGCTCACTTGCTCTGACCCGATTTGCTCGCACCCTCCGCCTGATGGTACTCGCGGCGAATCTTCGCCAGGTCGACCGTTGGCTTTGGCATTTGCATGTCCATCTCTTCCATCGTGCGGGCAATGATCTGCGAAACAGCTAAATCGCGAAACCACTTGTGATTTGAAGGAATGATGAACCAGGGAGCGTGCCCGGTGCTTGTCTCGTTCAACACATCCTCAAACGCTTCGGTGTAATCGCCCCAATAATCGCGTTCCTTGTAATCGGATTCGCTGATCTTCCACTGGCGCGCAGGGTTGTCGAGGCGCTTCGCGAACCGTGCGAGCTGTTCCTCCTTGGAAACGTGGAGGAAAAACTTGAGGACCGTTGTGTTGTTTTGCTTCGCGATTAGTTTTTCGAACTCGTTTATCTCGTTGTAGCGTTTCGACCAGACTTTTTCTGGTACCAGTTCGTGCACTCTCACCACGAGCACGTCCTCATAGTGAGAACGGTTGAAGATTGCGACTGAACCTTTTGCAGGCACGTGGGGATGCACGCGCCAGAGAAAATCGTGAGCCAACTCTTCGGGTGTGGGTTGCTTGAAGTCCGATACTACGCAACCGGCAGGATTCATTCCCGTAAAGATGTGGCGGACCACACCGTCTTTGCCCGCAGCGTCGAGTCCTTGGAGCACAACGAGCAGCGAATGCTTCCTTTCTGCGTACATCAGATACTGCAGTTGCTGCATTTTCTCGACGTACTTCTGAATCTCCGGCAAGGCGTCCTCGCGCGATTCATCTTTCCCGCGGTAACCGGGGTCGAAATCCTTGAGACGAATCTTGGACCCTGGTTCCACGATGAATTTTTTCAGGTAATTCGACATGATTTCTTCTCCGATTTTATCGCGTTGCCGCTCGCCCAGGTGTCATTGGAGTTCGCAGCGGCTGGAAGAGAGACCTCTTCCATGAACGGCCGGGATCAATGATTCCATAAAGTCCCAGCTTCACCACGTCCTGCGCTATCATCCACACAACGTTGTAAGCCCACACAGAACCAATCATTTCCCACGAGAGTGCCGGCACCAGCCAACCTTGGCTGCACATGAACATCGCCGCGATTTGCGTTGCCACGATTGCGAAGAAAAGCCGTGAGCTGGGATACGGCGGCTTCCAAAACGGACCTCTTGTGCGCGTCACAAACAACATGAGATGACCGCCTGCCACGAGTTGCAGGAACATCATTGTTTGCAGCTGGGGATGATCGAGGCGATGAACGGTATCGCCGAGATAAAGCAGACCAAAGCTTTGAATCACGCCGAGTAATCCAAGCACCGACGAGATCACTAGCACTCGGTCTAATTCCCACCTGACCGCCTGCGGCGGCACGGTTGCGTTATCGAACGCGATGGTCATAATCGGCACGTCGTCCAGAAGCGCTAGCGCGATCAGCATGATCGCGGTGAGCAGAAAAAAGTGATAATAAATCGAGGCCAGCACCACGAACACCATGATCGCGATGGTCATGGCGATCCGATACAGCACGTAGCTTGTCATCCGCTCGAAGATGCGCCTCGCCTCCGCGATCCCGTCGATGATCACGGATAAGCCGGGCGCGGTCAGGACCAATGCCGCGGCTGCTCGCGCTGCTTCGGTCGCTCCGGAAACGGCGATGCCGACATCGGCTTGCTTGAGCGCAGGCGCGTCGTTCACGCCGTCGCCTGTCATACCGACGATGTGACCGTTCTGCTGGAGTATTTTTACGATCGCATATTTGTGTTCTGGAAAGACCTCAGCGAACCCGTCGGCTTCGTCGATCTTCTCCGCTGCATCCAGCGGGATTTGCCCTTTCGTGACATCGCCGGGGAATAGTTCCGTTGCCGGCTGAATGTTTCCGCCCATGTCCAGCTCCAATGCAATTTGCCGGGCAATCGCGACGTTATCGCCGGTAACCATTTTCACCTTCACGCCATAAGCGCGAGCCCGCGCGATGGTGCTTTTCGAGTCGGGACGAGGCGGATCGAGCAGCGGAAGAATTCCGAGGAAAACCCAGTTGTCTTTGGTGCGTGCAACAGCTACGCCGATGGTGCGATAACCGTGACTGGCGAGACTGTCCACACTCTGCTTTGCTCTTTCCAAATCTGCGCCGGCAAGTTTTGTTAGGGCCAGAATCACTTGCGGCGCGCCTTTGCTGACGCGAAAGGCGGCGCCCGATGAATCCTTGATCGTTGCTTCAGTGCGCTTGTGGACAGGATCGAACGGAACATACGCTTCCTGTTGGTAGCTCTTAAGGACCGATTGGTCTTGAAGCCCGGCTAATATGGCGAGATCGATCGGATCGTCATCGGCTGCGCGCGAAGCCAGTGATGCCATCAAGATCAATGTGTCCGCATCGGTGCCAGGCCACGGCTGTGCTTCGCCAAGGGTGAGCTTGTTCTCAGTTAACGTGCCGGTCTTGTCGGAACAGAGCACATCGACGCCTGCCAGTTCCTCGATTGCTTCCAGTCGTGAGACAATTGCCTTGCGTTTCGCGAGCATTCGTGCACCCAGCGCCATCGTCACGGAGAGCACAGCCGGCATCGCTACAGGAACTGATGCCACCAGTAGAATCAAAACAATCTCTGCCAACCTTAACAGGACAGCCCGATCGTAGTGGCCACGCATGTCGAAAAGACGAGCAGCCACCAAAATGACTCCCAAGACCAGCGCGAGGATGATCAGGAAATTGCCGATCCGCATCACGGCTCGCTGGAAATGCGAAACACTTCCCGCGCCCGCCACCAGTTTTGCCGTCCTTCCAAAGAACGTGTTCGCGCCGGTGGCGGTAACTACCGCCGTCATTTCTCCCTGTTTAACAATCGAGCCCGAGTATGCGTCCTCGCCCGATTTCTTGCTGACCGGCAGCGATTCTCCCGTGAGAGCCGATTGATCGATGCTGATGTAATTGCCTGCGATGAGTTTGCAATCAGCGGGAACAACGTCGCCAAGGTACAGCCGAACAATGTCTCCGGGCACCAGCGTTCGCGCGTCGATCTGCTGCCATGTTCCGTTGCGCAGCGCGCGGGCTTTCAGTGCGAGGGAACTCTTCAACGCGTCGAGCGCGTTGGAAGCTTCGTGTTCTTCCCAGAACCCCAGCAGCGCGTTGAACAACAGCAGTGACGTGATGATCACGAAATCGCCCCAGTCACCGACGATAAGGGCCATCAACGCCGCAGCCTCGATCATCCATGGGATCGGTGCCCAGAAATAGCCGAGCAAAGCGGCGAAGGCGCTTTTCTGTTTTTCCACGAGCGCGTTCGGCCCGTACTTCTTTAGGCGCTCCTGGACATCGGCGTCAGTTAAACCGTCCTTGGAATCAACTTCGAGTTTCGCCAGCATTTCGGCGATGGTCGGGCCAGCGGCCCCAGTGACATCTGGCGTTTGCATGAAAAACTTCTCCCCGGCGGCAGGTTGGCGACAGTGATAGCTTTGCGCCTCGTTCAAGACGAGAAAAATCTCCGGATTTCAGCCGCGCAGTTGTAGCCGGCATCGGTGATGCCGGCCAGATCGCTCGTTGGATTTCATTCGCGAATCTAAATTAGACACCGCCGCGAACCTCCTCTCGCGCGAACGATTTATGTATGGCTACATGCGAAGTTTGCGAGAACGAATACGACAAGGCATTTGAAGTCGTCGTGGGCGGCGAGCGCCACACGTTTGACAGCTTCGAGTGCGCGATCCACGCGCTGGCGCCCGTATGTCCGCATTGCAATTGCCGGATCGTCGGGCACGGCGTCGAAGCTGACGGACAAATCTTTTGCTGCGTTCATTGTGCGCGCACCGCTGGCAAAACGCAGTTGAAGGACCGCGTTTAAACGCTAGGACCGTTGACGCACTGGCAGTTCATCGGCATCGATCGGCGGCGATCGATTTTGATGCGGCTGGACTTACGGAGCGGTGCGAAATACAAGTGCAGATATGAATTCATTACGAGTTTCCTTCATTGGCGTGACGTTTCTCTCCTGCGCAGGTTTAATCGCGCTGGCGCAAACACCAGCGACAAGATCCGCGGCATCATCAACAGGCATTTCGGTGCTGCATCCCACCGCAGGCAATAAAGTCAGCGGCACCGTCACATTCACGCCAGTCGCCGACGGCGTGAAGGTCCATGCAGAGATCACAGGGCTGACGCCCGGCAAGCACGGCTTTCACATCCATGAATTCGGCGATTGCAGCGCAGCCGACGCCAGTTCCGCAGGGGCGCATTTTAATCCCACCAGCCAACCGCATGCCGGACCCGATACAGCCGCGCGGCATGAAGGTGACATGGGCAATGTGGAAGCCGACGCCTCAGGCAACGCGAAGCTCAACTATGTTGACCATCAGATTTCTCTTACGAATGATGCGAAGTCGGCGATCGGTCGCTCGGTCGTCGTGCACGCGAAACCGGACGATTTAAAAACTCAACCATCCGGCGACTCAGGTGCGCGCATTGCCTGTGGCGTGATCGGCTGGGCAAAAACGCAGTGACTACAGATCCGCAGATGTCCTGTAGCGTGCGCTGTCCTCAGCGCAGTCGGAATCGAGCGAACCCAGCTTTTGTCCACTGAGGACAGCGGAGTCTACAGCAGCGCAGCAACTTCCATCGCGCCTGGAACACTTCTAACTGGCAAATTTCCAGATATCCGTTGCCCCCAATCTCTTTGCTCGACAGAGCAGATTTCATCTGATCAAATTACCGAAAACCATCGCCCTGCACGCTTATGCCACGATTATCTAAAACTGAATTGTCGCCGGACAACGGCTGCATCATCGACATGAAATGGAAACTTGGTCCGCTGAGCTATCACGCTTCGGCGGCCGGGAAGGAGGCCGCACCGCTCGTGACGGAGGCGGTACGCCTGCCGGAACTCGTCCTTTACGATCACGCGGGGTTCGGCGGAGCTTCCGCGCGCACGAACTTGAGCTTCCATTACATCGGCGATTATTGGAACGACCGCATCAGTTGTCTCATCGTCGTAAACGGTGTGTGGCGTTTTTATCGCGACGATTACTACAAAGGCCCTTACTGGGATCTGGGGCCCGGCTATTACGAAAGCTTTTTCGCCGAAAAAGGCCCCGACGACGTCGTCAGTTCTTTCCAGTGCATTGCGCTGACGTAGGGTAGCGCACGCGTCTCGCGTGCTGGCGAAGCCGTCCTCGGGTTCGCGAACTAGGCCGTGGCCTCGCGGGCATCCTTCGCTGGGGCAGAGAGCGCACTGATCGTCACGTAGTATCCGTCCGGATCTCGGAGTGAGAACTCCCTTGTTTGAGTGTTCGGGTTCACGTGGGGCTCCTCTTCGAACCGAGTGACGAGAGTGCGTGCCCTCTTCAGTGTCATGTCGAAATCGTCTACGCGGAAGAACAAGAGGAGCCCGTTTCCAGGTAACGCCTCGTCAGGGCTCATTAACGAGGGATGCTCGTGCGCACCCCATTGGTGGAGGCAGAGCAACACGGTTCCATCCGCATCCAGGATCTGACCAAAGTCGTCATGGCCCGGAGGCGTCCCAGGCTGGCCGAAGAGCGACTGGTACCATTTGAAGCTGCCCGGAACATCGCTTACACCGATGATCGTCCATGTGCGTTTCATCGCATTTCCGCTGTCGATCAAAGGAAGCAATGAAATCGCCGAGCGTTGGATGCGGGATTACGCCGGTGCGCCACCGAGAGCGCCGGGGAGAGGCGGGGCGACGTCGGGGGCCAGCACTTGCTTGGGCGGTTTTTCGGGTGCTGGTTTTTTACTGGGCGGGCCGCCAACGCCGGGCGGCGGATTAATCAGCCGGCCGTGCTCGATGATTTCTTTGATTTGCGAGCCGTCCAGGGTTTCGTACTCGAGCAAGGCTTTTGCGATGGTTTCGAGTTTGTCGCGGTTCGCAATCAGCGTGTTCTTCGCCAAATGATAGGCGTCGTCAATGAGCTTGCGCACTTCTTGGTCGATTTGTTCCGCGGTCGCTTCGCTGTAGTCGCGCGCACGAGAAATGTCGCGCCCCAGAAAGACGTAATCTTCGTGTTCGCCGTATTCGACCATGCCCATTTTCTCGCTCATACCCCATTCACAAACCATCCGGCGCGCTATGGCCGTGGCGCCTTTGATGTCGCCGCGCGCGCCGTTGGTGATGTCGCCAAAGATAATTTCTTCCGCGACGCGGCCGCCCATGGCGACGGTGAGACTGGCGAGCAACTCGTTTTTGCGATTGGTGTATTTGTCTTCCTCGGGCAACCACATGGTTGAACCAAGCGATGGTCCGCGCGGAATGATCGTGACCTTGTGGAGCGGCTCAGTGTGCGGGAGAAGCACGAGCAACAGTGCGTGGCCGGCTTCGTGATATGCGGTGTTCTGTTTTTCTTTCTCGCTCAGTGCGAGGCTCCGGCGTTCTTTGCCCCAGCGAACTTTGTCGCGCGCTTCCTCCAATTCCGCGAGCGTGATTCCTTTCAATCCGCGGCGCGCGGCGAGCAACGCCGCTTCGTTGATGACATTGGCCAACTCCGCGCCCGAATAACCGGGCGTGCCGCGCGCGATCACGGCAAGATCGACGCCCTCGGCGAGCTTCACTTTCTTGGCGTGCACGCGCAGGATTTCTTCGCGGCCTTTGACGTCCGGCAAATTGACGGTGATCTGGCGATCGAAGCGGCCCGGTCGCAACAACGCAGGATCGAGAACGTCCGGTCGGTTCGTTGCGGCGATGATGATCACGCCTTCTTGCGTATCGAACCCGTCCATCTCGACAAGCAACGCATTCAACGTTTGCTCGCGCTCGTCGTGGCCACCGCCAACGCCGTGGCCGCGGTGACGTCCGACCGCGTCGATTTCGTCGATGAAAATAATGCAGGGCGCGGATTTCTTGCCTTGTTCAAACATATCGCGCACGCGCGAAGCGCCCACGCCCACGAACATCTCGACGAAATCCGAACCGCTAATAGAAAAGAATGGCACGTCCGCTTCGCCAGCGATGGCGCGCGCCAGCAACGTCTTGCCAGTGCCCGGCGGGCCGACCATCAAAACGCCCTTGGGAATCCGGCCACCGAGTTTCTGAAATTTTTTCGGATCACGCAGAAACTCGACCAGTTCCTGCACTTCGTCCTTGGCTTCCTCCACACCGGCGACATCGCGGAACGTGATTTTGTTTTTGTCCCGAGCGAGCATACGCGCCTTGGATTTCCCGAAGTTGAGCGCGCCTTTGCCAGCCATGCGAATTTGCTGGCGAAACAGGAAATACAAGACCAAAAGGAAAAGCGCGATTGGCAGGAAACCGACCACAGTCTGCGCAAGCATGTTTGATTCCGTCTTGATCGCAGGCTGCATGCCGGCGTCGGCGAGTTTCTTCTGGAGATCATTTGTAAAATTCAAATAGACGGTTGTGCGAAATGGCATGGGCTGTGACGGCGCTGCGCCGGCGCCCTGGCGAATGTACGCGCCTCGCAGTGTCTGAGTGGGCCGGCCGTCTTCTACCACCAACTGGAGGGGATAATTTTTGTCGTTAACGATTTGCTTGTTCTCTAAGAGCTCGAGGAAACGGTTGTACGGCACGTCTTCAACCGGTTGCATCCCGCCGCGATAAAAAAGCATCGCCATCGCAATCAGACTGAAAGCGATCACGATGAGAACGACGCCGCGCCAGTTGAAATTCGGCTCGCTACCGCGGTGTTTGTTCTCTCTTTGCGAGTTGCGATCAAGTTGAGGCATAAACCAGTTTACGTGGGGAAAAAGTTATCATCAACGACTTCGCAATGCAAAACGACCGACCAAGCTGCCGTATTAATTGTTCGTGAATTGCCAGTTGTGCGGTTGGGTCATCGGGCTCTAGCCGTCCCGAAATCGTGACGTTTTTGATTGCACACTGTCATGGTTCATCAGCTCCACCGTCTGCTACGGGTCTCCTTCGGTTTGCGCATCCTGTTAAAGTAGATGTTCGATTAGTTTCCTTTGCCCTGTCCGGCATTCGAAATGACTTGGCTTCAAAACTACGATCCGCTGCATAACGTCGCGTTATCCACTGCAGTTGCTGCCCTGCCGATTGTCGTCTTGTTGAGTGCAATTGGTGTTTTCAAAATTCGAATCCACTTCGCGGCGCTGCTTGGGCTCGCAATCGCCGTCGCGATTGCAATTTTTGTTTTTGGAATGCCGGCTAGAGCAGCGGCGGCGACGGCGATTTACGGGGGGCGTTCGGTTTGTTTCCCATCGGTTGGATCATTCTCAATCTGATCTTTCTGTATCAATTGACGGTTGACCGCGGACTGTTTTCGGTGCTGCGCGACAGCCTTGCCAGGATTACTCCGGACCCGCGAATCCAAGTCATCCTCGTTCCATTTTCATTCGGCGCGTTCTTTGAAGGAGCGGCGGGATTTGGAACGCCTGTAGCGGTCACGTCGGCGATTTTGATTCAACTCGGCTTCAGGCCGCTGCAGACGTGTGGCCTCTCGCTGATCGCAAACACGGCGCCGGTCGCATTTGGCGCGCTCGGAACACCAATCATAGCGCTCAGTAAAGTTACGGGCATCGACGAGTTCGCGCTGTCGAAAATGATCGGGCGCCAGCTTCCATTTTTCTCGCTGATCATTCCGTATTGGGTCGTTTGGGCGATGGCTGGCTCGCGCAACATGATTCAGATCTGGCCGGCGGCGCTTGTGGCTGGCGTCGCCTTTGCCGTTCCGCAATTTCTAGTCTCGAATTTCGTCGGCCCAATGCTGGTGGATATTGTCGCGTCTGTTTCGTCCATCGTCGCGCTTGTTGCGTTCCTGAAATTCTGGAGACCAACGGAAAACACGAAAAATGCATTCGGACGCGAGACCGAAAAGGTCGCGCTGCGCAGCGCGTGCATGCCGTGGGTCATCCTCACATTGATTTTGTTGGTCTGGGGACTGCCAATCATGAAATCTTCCCTGGACAAAATCTCCGCGCCGAATGTCCGAATCGCCGGTTTGCACATGCTCGTCGTGCGCGCGCCGCCAGTCGTTGCGACACCGACCTCAGAAAATCCAACCAAGCCGGAGAGCGCCGTGTTCACGTTGAATTCGCTTTCGGCCACCGGCGCGGGAATCCTGCTCGCCGCAATAATCGCCGGACTGTTGATGCACTTTTCGTTGGCTGAAATGCTGCGCGCATATTTGAAAACGATTTTCCGCGTGCGCTTTTCGCTGCTGACAATCGCCGCGATGCTCGCGCTCGGTTACGCGACGCGCTACTCGGGTGCGGACGCGACACTAGGCCTTGCGCTGGCGAAAACGGGAAATTTTTATCCGTTCTTTGGCACTTTTGTTAGCTGGCTGGGCGTAGCGCTCACCGGGTCAGACACGGCGTCCAACGTCCTCTTCGGGGGTTTGCAAAAAATCACCGCGGACCAACTCGGCCCCAGCCCGACCCTAATGGGAGGCAAACAGTTCAGGCGGCGTGATGGGAAAAATAGTGGATGCCCAAAGCATCGTCGTCGCCAGCACAGCAACCAATTGGTACGGCCACGAAGGAGCCGTTTTGCGTTACGTTTTCTTTCACAGCGTTGCGCTGGCGACGCTGGTGGGAATTTTGGTTTCGCTACAGGCCTATATGTTTCCGTTCACCGAAACGGTGGTGAAATAATTCCCAGCTGGTTACGCCAGTTCCCGCAACGTTTTCCCTAGTTCCGTCAGACCGTCGATGTCCGCTACGGTATGCTGCAACGACTGCATCGCGGCAGCGACGTGCTTGAGAAAATGTTTGTGGCCTTTGACCAAGCCGAGAAATCCGTAAGCGCCCAACGCTTGCATCAGGCGTTGCATGGCGCAGAGCCGCAACTTGACATCGAAATCGCCGTTGATCGCGAAGCCGTTTTCAAGCTGACGCCCGCGATAGTATTCGGTCAACTCTGCGCGTTCGCTTTCCGCAAGATCGACATAAGGATCATAAAGCAGAGACGCGAGATCGTATTCGGCAAGACCGGGTCGCATTCCTTGGAAATCGATCAGGTAGGCTCGACCGTTTCGGATAATGATATTCTGCGATTGAAAATCGCGGTGCACCAAAACTCTCGGAAATGATGCCAGGCGATCTGCGATTTCCTGCAGCGCAGGCAGGGATGCCAGCTGCGCGAGCTTTGCTTTGTCGATTTTGAAGTAACGGCCGAGGCAATTTTCGAAAAAATAATTCTGTTCCCACAGGTAGAGTTCAGAATTGAACTCGGCCGGCAAATTTTGCTTCATCTCGATGCAAATCGATTCGGGCAAGGCATGCAAAGCCGCGATTTGATCAAGAGCCGATTCGTAGAACGCGCGGCGCACCAGCCAACTTTCGCTGCGATAGCTGTAAAGATCGCGCCCGCCAAGGTCTTCGAGCCAAATCAAACCTTCGTCTGGATCGTGAAAATAAATCTCGGGCACGCGAATCCGGTGCTCGGTGAGAAAGTTCGCGATCGTCACGTAATGCCGATTCTCTTCCCGCTCCAAATTGTACTTCACCAAAATCAGCGCCTGCTCCGCCGAGCAACGGATCCGATAAAATTTGCGGTCTGACCCGCCCTTTTGAATGGCTGTGATTTTGATCTGGGCGACATCCAACCGCGGGAAATGCTTCCGCGTTCGTCGAACAAGCAGGTCGGTTCTCATAAATTCAGATGTCGATATCGCGATGGACGCCAGTGACCTTTTTTCGGGAGCGGACAATACAGGCCTCCAGCCGGCTTTGGGAAGCAATTTCTGCATCCGGCCACAAAATTGTGTCTTCCAGAATCGCATCTGCGCCGACACGGCAGTTTTGTCCCACGACTGTGCAGCCGCGCAACTGTGCGCTCGAATCGACGATCGCGCTGTTCGCTGTGCGCTCAGGCCATTCGCGCGTTTTCACGAAATCCGGTGTCCAATTGTCTCGCAAAACGATGCGGTGCACTTCGAGATATTCAGCGCGCGAAGAGATGTTGAACCATTTTCCATCGTTCATTACCACGCCGCCGATTTTTGCGCCTTGGCCTATCCAATCGGCAATGATCGGAATAAACGAGATCTTTTTGCGCGGCGGAATCCGCTGGAAAATCGCCGAATTCCAAACGGCGATATTGGCAAAATCAAAATTTCCCGCGAAGCCGTAGCGGTTGCTGATGTCCACGACACGTTGATCGCGCAAAGCCACAGCTGAGGCCAAACCGGTGTGACGCAAAGCGAGCGTCACGTCGTTTCCGCGACGGAAATGTTCGTCGATCAAAGGTTGGAGATTGACGTTCGTTAAAATATCGCCGCTGTAGGTCAGGAACGGTTCGCTGCCGAGATGACTTTCCGAGTTTTTGATGCCGCCGCCTGTTTCGAGCAGGTCCGGCTCGTGAACGAGCGTAGTGGGAAAACCAAGATAATCGCGCGCGGCAAAGAAACTTTGAAACAAGTCCGGATGCCGGTGCGTGTTGATGACGAATCTGTTCACTCCCACGCTTATCAAATGATCGAGCGCGAAAGTAACGAGCGGCTTTTGGAAGATCGGGATGAGCGGCTTCGGCAGCTCGTCGGTCAATGGACGCAAGCGCTTACCAAGACCCGCGGCCAAAACGAATGCCTGTGTGATTCCATTCACGAGGAGAAAATCGAGAGATTCCTCGACTTCGCTCGGAATGACAAGCGAAGTGTTGGTGCGTCCGCTACCTTAGATAAAGCGTACGGGTGCCGAAGTCGATGATGCCGTGATGCCGTCGCAGTGTTTCCGCGCCGAGCAATCCGGCGACAGGCGGGGAACCTTCCAATAACCCGTCGTGAATGAGTCCTTCCAGATCAATGACCCCCACTTCTTTGCCGATGATGTCCACTGAGCCGACCGACAACCTACGAATGTGTGCCACACGCACGCCGCGCTCTCTCAGGTTCACGGCCGATGAACTATATGGCGTCTCGCGAGTGGCAATCCGCATGCGCCGGACAAAAGAACGGTGCAACAGCGTCGTGAACGACCCGGTGTCGACCATGAGTTTTGCCGCTTTTCCGTTCACGGAACCGTTGACATACAAGTTGTAACCGTCGCTGACTTGAATTGGAACGGCGCGTAAGCCGCGGCGATTGAAGCCGGGGAAACCGCCCACGACGTTTGGATCGGTTTTTAGAACGAGCAACTGCCGTTCGCAATCGAGGACGGCTTGTGTCGGGAAAAGAATGTCTGCTCCAATGATCCCGTCGATCTGCGGTTCGTGAGCCATTCGCGCAGCGCGCGCAGAACCGCCGAGATCGACCGTAACCACGGGCTCGTCGACGAGAGTCAACCCTCCGATTCGCAATTCGCGTGCGATCGCTACGTTATTGAATGCGCCGTTAATTTGAACGCGCGCAGGCAAACTTGATTCAGCCGTGATCGGCTTGAGTCGAAAATATTCGCGGCGATTCAGCGCGATAGCGCTCACAGGCGCGCCGCTATCGACGGTCAGCCACGCGGGTCTGCCATTGATGAAGGCGCGCACCAACAAATGATTTTGCCGGGACCGTACCAGCGGCAGCGCCTCAAACTGAGTGGATTTCCGCGTCAAAGCAGCCTGCGACGCGGCAGCCAACTCGATGACCAACACCAGAGCACAGCAAGTCCACAGAAACCGTCGTGCCCGGAGCAGATGATTCGAGGTCATCACGGTGGCGGGGAGATTACACGCTTACTTTTTTGCCGTAAACAGATTTGAGCACCTTTTTTGGATTGCACTAGAGAGTCGAGCGGTGATTAACTCTCCGCCAATCGAACCGATTTCGATATGGCAAGCGCAGTTACCGAAGCACCTGTAGCCGAAGAAAAACTCGTTAGGGGACTCGGCTTATTGGACTCCACAATGCTTGTGGCCGGCTCGATGATCGGCTCGGGAATTTTCATCGTCTCGTCGATCATTGCCCGCCAGGTCGGCTCGCCGGGATGGCTACTCGTTGTTTGGATCGTGACCGGATTACTGACACTGACAGCCGCGCTCTCGTACGGCGAACTGGCGGCAATGATGCCGAAGGCCGGCGGCCAATACGTATATCTTCGCGAAGCATTCTCTCCCCTCTGGGGATTTCTTTACGGCTGGACGCTTTTCCTCGTGATTCAGACCGGCACAATTGCGGCGGTCGCGGTTGGATTCGCACGTTACACGGGCGTGCTTGTGCCGTGGGTTTCGGAAAGCAATTACATTATCGCGCCGATCCGGTTTGGCGGATACGCGTTGTCGCTTTCGACGGCACAGCTCGTCGGCCTGGCGCTTATTGGATTTCTGACATTCACGAACACGCGCGGGTTGGAAGTCGGCAAACTTATCCAAAACGTTTTTACGACTGCGAAAACTGGCGCGTTGTTTGCGCTAATCGTGCTCGGAATCATCATCGGGTTGAAGTCTGGTGCAGGCGCGGAAAACTTCAGGGACTTCTGGACGGTGCGGGGGGATCTGCAAGATGTCGGCGCAGGTTTAACAGCAGCGGTCGCATTCGGGCTCTTCGTCGGAATTTGCGTGGCACAAACGAATTCCTTGTTCTCTGCGGACGCATGGAACAACATCACTTTTACTGCCGGTGAGGTAGTTAATCCACGGCGCAACGTACCGCTTTCACTCGCGTTGGGTACGTTTCTGGTGATCGGGCTGTATTTGCTGGCAAACGTCGCTTACCTCGCGACGCTGCCATTCAACGCAATTCAGAATGCGCCCAGTGATCGCGTCGCCTCCGAAACTGCGAACGTAATTTTTCCAGGCGCTGGGGCGACAATCATGGCGATCGCGATCATGATCTCGACGTTCGGTTGCAATAACGGGCTGATCCTTGCCGGCGCTCGCGCCTACTACGCCATGGCCAAAGACGGTTTGTTCTTCCGGCGAGTGGCCGACTTAAACAAATGTAGAGTCCCGGCATGGGGGCTTCTTATCCAAGGTCTCTGGGCCGGTGTACTCGTTCTGCCGCGCACCGTTAGGACCGATGCAGCCGGCAAAGTGACCGGTTACGGCAATCTCTACGGCAATTTGCTCGACTACGTTATTTCAGCGGCGCTGATCTTCTATGTCCTAACGATCATTGGCATCTTTCTACTGCGTCGAAAACAGCCGCATGCAGAACGCCCCTATAAAGCATTCGGTTATCCAATTGTCCCCGCTCTGTACATCATAGGCGCGACGGTGATTCTCGTTGTGCTCTTTGTATATCAAACTGCGACGACGTGGCCAGGACTGATCATCGTATTGACCGGCGTTCCGGTTTATTTCTTCTGGAAATTCTTCGGGAAAAAATCAACAGCGGCTTGACTTCACGGGACGATCCCGATTAGCACAGCGCAAGAGCAACTTCCCATGAACTTGTTTCGACGAAAAAGCGTGACGGCTCTGCAGGCGGAAGCGCTGACCGATCAGAGTCTCAACCGGGCCCTCGGCCCGATTAATCTTACCGCGCTCGGTGTTGGCGCGATCATTGGTACCGGGATCTTCGTGCTGACGGGCACCGTAGCGGCACAGAATGCCGGGCCTGCCGTGGTTCTGTCGTTCGTGCTGGCAGGCGTCGCATCAATTTTCGCTGCCTTGTGCTACAGCGAGTTCGCATCGCTCGTCCCAATGGCCGGCAGCGCTTACACTTATGGTTACGCCACCCT
>JBKOYE010000182.1:0-13851 GCA_046725275.1 Verrucomicrobiota bacterium | reverse complement strand
ACATGACAGCCGAGGCAGTCCTTCTTGTAGTCAGTTGCAACCTGCTTGTCGGGTGCATCCGACTTGTAGAGAGCCCATCCCCATCCATCGCCCCATAGCGGATTGCCGGGGTATCGTCCTTTTTCGTCTTTGACCATGACGAACCACACCTTCGTTGCTGTAGCCCAATGTACTTCTCCAGTTGTCATTTGACCGTGCTCAGTTCCGAATACTTCTTTGACCAACACAGTTCCGTCAGCGAACTTTCCATTCTTACGGTAGTACTCAGCCGTTCCCGGCGGCGCGTACGTGTAGTGCAAATCGACGGCGCCATTCAGATCAGCGACTGAGAACGTTCCCAGCTCTTGATAACGATCTCGATAGTCTGCCGGCTTGTGAATAATCCCGTCCTTGTCGACCAGATCGAATCCGTGGGAGCCACTGTTGCCTTGTGGTCGAACCATGCTGTTGCTTTGTGATTGAACCGTGTAGCTGGCCAAAACGATGAGCACGAGAATCGGAATTAGGAAACGCTTCTGTACCACAATGCTCCTGATGCGACGAACGCTGCGCAACCTTGGGCTCTGGTCCAAGTTGCGAAGTTGTGGTCCTAATTTCATCTCATTTCCAGTAGGTGTGATTTTCTGCATGGTCGTTTCCCTCCTCTGTTCGACTTCGCAAACCGCGGGCCAGTATGGAAAACGCTGCGAAGAGCTGATGGAAAGGTGTTCTTGATGGGGGAATCTTTGAAGTGCACGTCGGCACTGTCGGAGAGACGCCTTTGTGTCGTTATATCGACGTTATATCGACACGAACGATTACGGCAATAATGGCAAGGAGCGCCTTGAACTGAAATGTAACTCCTGTTTTAGAAGGAATACATCTGCAGCTTGAGTAGGTTTGCTCCGTTGGCCGTTGCTTTGCATGATTTAAGAATCGTATTGATCGGTGACGGATCCGAATTACTTGCCTTGGATTTGCCAATCTCGATGACTCCGCACAGCTCGATACTTCTAACGGAAGGGAGAATAGCGGATGGCGATCATCTCACGAGGTTTTTCCGGTCGAGGCACTTCAGGTGACAAGAAGCTGCCGCCAGGCCAGTACGTGACCAGTGACTTTCCTGTGCTATCGGCTGGACCTACCCCGCATGTACCTCTAGACAAGTGGGAATTCACGATAGATGAAGGTGGCAAGGTATCGCGGCGATGGGATTGGAACTCGTTTCGCAAATTGCCTTCCGAGACCTTCACAGTGGATTTGCATTGCGTAACACGATGGTCCAAATTCGGCACTACCTGGGAAGGCGTTTCGCTCGATACATTACTTGCAGATATAGATTCAGATGCGTCCCATGCTCTAGTCCATTCGTACGGCGGGTACACGACAAATCTACCACTACCCGACCTGCAGAACATGCAAGCATGGATCGCGTTCAGATTTGAACACGAAGAACTTGCACCCGAACACGGTGGTCCTGCGCGACTGTTGGTCCCACATCTTTACTTATGGAAGAGCGCCAAGTGGGTGCAGGGCATTACATTGGTGCATGAGGATACACCTGGCTTTTGGGAACGCCTCGGCTACCACAATTATGGAGATCCGTGGCGGGAGCAGCGTTATTGGGGTGACTAATGTGGCACGTCGGAAAGGTGATCGCTCTACACGATGAGACGGCGACAGCTCGGACGATTACTCTTGAGGTCGCAGATTGGCCGGTGCACGTCGCAGGCCAACACGTCGACGTGCGCCTGACTGCTCCCGATGGATACTCAGCAGTTAGGTCATACTCGATCGCCTCTGCACCCAACTATGAAGGACGTGTTGACTTAACCGTCGAACGATTGCCTAACGGCGAAGTGTCCCCGTATCTCAGCCAGGAACTCACACTGAGTGATCGTCTGGAGGTACGCGGTCCAATCGGCGGGTGGTTTGTATGGCGTACTCATCAAACTGAGCCAATTCAGTTAGTAGCAGGCGGTTCGGGAATCGTGCCACTCATGTCTATGATTCGTTCGCGCGCATCAGCAGGCGGCGCCGCGCCGTTTCGATTGTTATATTCAGTGCGGGAGCCAGCAGCAGTCTTCTATAGCGATGAATTGCAGGCGTTAACAAAGACCGAAGGTTTGAGCCTTACCTATGCGTACACGCGAGTCGCGCCGAAAGACTGGCCGCGACCGCCCGGCCGCATCGACACAACTCTGATCGCGAACGCGATCTGGCCATCAAACCTCGAGCCGACTTGCTACGTTTGCGGGCCGACATCATTCGTTGAAATTGCTACAAGCTTGCTGATCGCATCAGGCCACAGCCCTGAAAGGATCCGAACGGAGCGCTTTGGTCCGACTGGAGATCGAAAATGAGTTCACATATCTATGACTACCTGGATGGTAACGCGGCCGCAGGGGAGCTATCCAAAATATTCGGCCTAGATGTTACGGCCGCAGAAGGACAATGTGCACATTGTGGTACAACAAAACGCTTTGCCGAAGCTCATTTGTACATGCAGTGCCCGGGAGTTGTGGCCCGATGCGCATTTTGCGAGCAGGTACTACTTCGTTTAGTAAACGTTCGAGATCGAGCGCTCCTTGATTTAACTGGAATGACATACTTAAGTTTCGACACATCGCAATTCAAGCAGTAAAGCTTTCCACAAACGACGAAGATCTAGCGTGCCATTTCTGCTGAAAAGAAAAACTTATCAGTCTTGCCCCTGCCGAATGGATGCTCCCAGATGAGTACCGGTGTCGAAACCAACGATGCTCTGACTTAATAGCGACGCGCTATCTGCGTGATACAAGTGACGAAAGACTCGCTTTGGGAACACAACTCAGGTTATCCGTGTTGGCCCGGTTCTTGCGATGGTTAATGCAAGAATGACGCAGGCGAGACGCAGAGAGGGCGTATGAAAAAAGTAGATGAAATTCAACCACTCCTTGAGGATGACCAACAAACCTTTCATGAGCTTTATCAGAAATATCACGAACGAGTCTATTCGATATGCTTTCGAATGACGCAAAACACTTCTGAATCTGAAGATCTAACTCAGGACGTCTTCGTTCGGTTGTTCCGAACGATTGGAAGTTTTCGCGGCGAATCAGCTTTTACAACCTGGCTTCATCGATTGACGGTTAACCTCGTACTGATGCATTTCCGCAAACGCAAACGGCGGCAGGATCGAAGTAATGAAGAAGCAGAGTTGTCGACTTACATCGTCCCGGGCAGTCAGGATCCAAAACGAATGAGAATCGTGGATCGCATCCTGTTGTCTGAAGTAATAGCGAAACTACCCGAAGGCTATCGGCAAGCCATCATTTTGCATGATATCCAGGGTCTGCAACACAAAGAGATAGCAGAAGCGGGAGGCAGATCGGTCGGCACATCGAAGTCGCAGTTGCACAAAGGCCGAGCGATGTTGCGCGAGTTAATCGCTGGACCAAGTCAACAGGTGAATAACCAATCAGTGGCTTCAACTGTTTGAATATTTGTCTCAACATATAGCGACTCATCAGGCTGTGATCTCTAGTTATGGCAAAGTGCAACACCCGTGATAAATCGCGCATTTATTTCGAACCAATTGCTTAACGAAACGAGCTGGAGATCAGAAAGCAACGTGTTATGAACAAACAAAAGCTGGAATACTTCCACAGTCTCCTGATCTGGCAGCGGCGGCAAGCAACTGAAGATTTGCGCGCCGACAGAACGACCGCGCTGGAAGGTGACGACGGCGTAGAGGAGATCGGCGAAATGTCGGAACTTGACCTTAATCGGTCAGTAGCCTTTGAACTCGCGGCCCGTCAACCCCACCTGATTCAGGATATCGACGATGCGTTGCGCCGAATTGAAAACGGCACGTATGGCCAGTGCATTCGTTGTGGCATGCCGTTGTATGAGGAGCTACTCAAAGCGATTCCAACTGCTAGGTACGGGCCGAAATGTCAGGCGGCTATCGAGGCAGCTCAACAGATCGAAACACCGTGGTGGTGTACTCCGCCTGTTTAATTGATCCAATCAAAGGATTCAAGTGCAGAATTTGAGGGAGCACGAAAAGAAGGACTTGGCCGAGTATTTGAAATCGCTTTAAGCGAGACTTGACAAGGTGGCTGCTTAACGCGACGCGTGCAGTTACGAGGTGCGCGATTACATAAAGCTGGAGGTGAAGTCATGTTGGTAAGAGTGGGTAATACAAAGGACGTGGTCAACAACGAAATGCGTGTCTTCGAAGTCGCGGGAACCAAAGTGAACGTTGCAAATGCTTTGGGTCAACTGTATGCCTTCGATGACACCTGCACGCACAAAGGGTGCTCGCTCGCGCAGGGTAAGCTGGAAGGGACGACGGTGACATGTCCATGCCATGGCAGCCAGTTTGATGTAACTTCCGGCGCCGTCCTTCGCGGTCCAGCGGAGCGGCCCGTGCGTTCCCGGCCAGTGCAAATTCAGGGTGAAGATCTGCTCGTCGAATCATAAGCACAAGGTGTCAGGATGAGCGATCAACAAAAGAAAGAGCAGTATTCTGGAGGGCGAGATCAAGTAATCCGTGCGGCACTGGATCAGCATTGGGCGGCGTCCGATGCCAACGATTTTGAAATGGAGCACCGCATCTATCACGAGGACGCGGTACTGGAATACCCGCAGTCAGGTGAGCGAACCCGAGGTCGAAGCAACATACAGAATCAACGCGCTAGTCAGCCGAGCAAGAAGCGGTTTGCTATCCGACGAATCATTGGTGGCGGTGATCTTTGGGTCACCGAATTCATCCTGACATATGACGGTAAGCCGTCCTACACCGTAAGCATCATGGAGTTCAGCGGCGACAAAGTTGGGCGGGAAACACAGTACTTTGCGGATCCATTCGACGCGCCCTCATCACGCGCCCAATGGGTCGAACGGATGGACACATGATCTCGAAGCAGCATTTCGGATCGCTCGACAAGGTGTCGCGAGTTGTCCGATTCGGCGTTTCAGTGGCCACATCTCGACCTTTGCAACATAGAGATAAAACCGACATGGTATTCGTTATCCGCGCACCGAGTCGCACAAAAGTCTCGTTGAAGATATGGAGTCATTATGAAGATCGGGGTCGGTTCAGATCACGCCGGCTTTAAGTACAAGGAAGGAATCAAACGATTCGTCAACAACTTAGGTCACAGCGTCGAAGATTTTGGCACGAATTCTGAAAAGCCAGTTGACTATCCCTTATTTATCCGTCCAGTAGCCCTTGCGGTAGCGTCTGGTAAAGTTGAGCGTGGCATTGTATTGGGAGGTTCGGGTAACGGTGAAGCAATGGTTGCGAACCGTTTAAAAGGCATTCGCTGCGCGCTTTGCTGGAACCTTGAATCAGCCCGTCTAGCGCGGCAGCACAACGATGCCAACATGATCTCACTTGGCCAGCGAATGATCTCAGAGCAAGTGGCTCTAGAGATCGTGCGCACTTGGTTGGAGACCGCTTTCGAAGGAGGGCGTCACCTGCGTAGGATTGAGATGATCGATCCTTAAAGCCGCACCCCAATATTCCGGCAAGCTATTCCCTGCAATTTTGGTCCAATACGAACATCATGCAAGTTGACTTTCATCTTCTTGACAAATCCGCCGGCCCTCAATTATGGGTGCATGTGCAAACGGTGCCACGAGCTTAAGATCTTCAACGCTTGTCGGCTCCCACCCATCTTGGCTAACGCCGTAGACGGTGGCAGCAACCCTCAAACTCGTATCCAGGTCTTGGTACGAACCTACCATGACGGTGCCGGCCCCATTGAAGTGGCCGTGCGTGTCGTATGGAATGAAGCGCATGTGAAAAGCTTCTTGCGTATCATCCGACCGGGTTTGATCGAAGATCGTCACAAGACCAAAAGACGCTTGAGCCACTATCAAACTCGCCTTAGACCGCGTTAATGCGTCGAGCGCTAACAATCATTGTCTCCCAGCATCCGTGCTTTTTGGTATCGGACGTTAGCGACTGGCGTAGCCACCCGCTCAAAGGTGCTCGCGACGTATAGACTTGCTCGGCCGCGAAATACGCAAGTTTGTGCAGGTCGTTTCACTCTTACTCCTGATCGCTGCATCGTCAAACCGACCTCACTCACTCTTTCGATCAACTATTCGGCGTGGGTAAGCGGCGTTTCAATCAAGTGTTCGGAGATAAACCACGCTTGCGCCTCGTTCGTGCGAATCACATTTGAAACAAACAAATCGTTCGTGCCGTCGTCGCCGCGCTGGGCGGCTTGAGTTGCGGACTTACGCGCCTCTTCCAAAATCGTTTGATGCCCTTCGAGCAACCGCGAAATTTGCACGGGCACTTCCTCGCGCCCACGTGGAGGACGCGATAGTTTCGTCATCTCTGCCACGTCCTGCGCCATCGCGATGCTGACGCCGCCGAGAGATTGGATGCGTTCGGCAATCATGTCCACAAGTTCGGCTTGCTCCTGGTAGTGTTTGTCAAAGAGCAGGTGCAGACTGTAGAAGGTCGGACCTGTGACCTGCCAATGATGCTTCTTGTACATGTCCCGCAGGACAGTTGTGTCAGCGAGTGTTTGATTCAACGCTTCGACACTCGCTCGACGAACGTTTTCGTCGAGTCCAACGGGTAAGCGCCGGCTTATTTCGCCGTAAGGTTGTATCTCGCGAGCGCGCTGTCCCAAAACCGGCTGCCCGTGCGTGAAACGTTGATCTCGCTTAGCTCGTCCATTCGATACGTGGTTCATATCAGCACCGCGGCTTCCTTCATTAATACTCCTCTGTCTCATGCTCCTTTTCCTTTCCTTGTTTCAATCATGTCCTCGCAATCGGAGTAAGCTTAGAATGCTGGCGAGTGGCCCCAGAGGTACCACTCGCCAGCCGTTGCAGCCTTTGGAAGCAGCCTCCCGGGCTGCGTTTGGAAGCGCAACGCATGATTCATCAAAATAACAGCGTGATTAAGGCGAAGCAAAAATCGCCGTTCGCCATCAGGCTCAAGAGCTTTGGTGATCATGAACTCCTCGATTGGGCGAACACCTATCGGCCAAGGTAATCTTCCATAGCCGAGTCCTGAACGCTTCAATGTGTTCTTCAGAGCGACGAAGACTGGGGCACCAAGTTCATGCCTCCAAAAATCCCTACCGTGTTTCTTTCTAAACGACTCTTTAATCGCCATTGGTTGTTGTGCAACGCCGCACTCGATTGAGCAGCAAGCAGAATACCAAAACTAGAAAACGAGCAACCCAGAGCCGAGCGAATGTTCAGTGTTTGATGGAAGAAATCGAGGCGCGACAAGCAAAAACTGGATCAGGGCGTAGTGTCGAGAGGCACACGGTGCGACTCTGGAATCAATTTGCCGTGAAAGTATTCGTCAGTGAGCACCTTCCAAAAATGAAAGTCATGGCTGTCAACATTCAGACACAGCTGTTTGTTATCCGTCACTGGGCGTCTTATGAGCATTCTGGGAGTGACCGGTTTGAAGGTGTCGCCGATTGGGCTGGGGCTGGCAGCTCTCGGTCGGCCTGATTACATCAACCTGGGCCACGCAAAGGATCTCCGCGACCACAGTGTCGATGCCATGGAGAGCCACGCGTATGAACTGCTCGATGCTGCTTGGGAATCGGGAGTGCGTTACTTCGACGTGGCGCGATCATACGGGCTCGCTGAATGTTTTCTTGGTGCGTGGCTCAAACGACGAGCGATTGAACCTCAAAATGTAACCGTTGGATCGAAGTGGGGTTATTATTACGCCGCCAATTGGCACATTGATGCTGAAAGGCATGAGATCAAAGATCACTCATTGCCTTTGTTGCGACGTCAATGGCAAGAGAGTTCGGGTTTTCTCGGAGCGCAACTGGACCTCTACCAGATTCATTCGGCAACCATTGAGAGCCGGGTGCTGGACAACCAGGAGGTCCTGCTCGAACTGTTCAGGTTATCGCAAAGCGGAATTAAAATCGGTTTGACTTTGAGTGGTCCTAGCCAGGCGAAAACCCTTCACAAGGCCTTGTCAGTGAGATTCGAAGGTGTACCGCTGTTTCAGTGTGTACAGGCAACTTGGAACTTGTTGGACCCTTCTGCGTGCGGGGCGCTGGCGGAAGCCAAAGCCGCAGGTTGGGGTGTCATCATTAAAGAAGTGCTGGCCAACGGTCGATTGACCATACGCAATGCTGAGCCGTCTTTCACCGTCAAGCGAGAGAAACTTGAGCAGCAGGCAAAAAGGCTCAACACCACGATTGATGCGCTCGCCATCTCAGGCGCTCTCGCACAGCCGTGGGTTGATGTTGTGCTCAGCGGCGCTGTGACCACGGATCAACTCCGATCGAATCTGAAAGCGTTGAAGTTAGTTTGGGATGAAGAAGCGGCGGCTGAACTATCAATAATCAGTGAACCGGCTGAACAGTATTGGGCAGAGCGAAGCAAGCTGGCTTGGAATTGATATCGACTAGCAAGGTGCGGTCGATCTCAGTTTTCTAGACCAAATAACATCGCACTGTCGCGAGGGTTCCTTAATTTTCAATCTATTCAATACGGAATTTCCCGGGCTGTAATGACGAGTACGCTTGCTTTGGGATGCTCCATTGATAGTTAGACATTGCCGATCTCGAGCTTCGACGAAACTGATTCCGCATCGCTCTTTACACGATTAAGGATGGCGTTGCGGATCAAACCAGAGAACGGGTAAATAAGGAACCAATAGATTCGAAACTTCCACCTCGCGGCTGATCCGAAACACTTGGTCCTTGTTTCAGTTGAAAGAACTGTTTCCTCAGAAGAATCTGCTCTGAGACTGAAGTTCCAAGCGACCTTTGCATAGCCCGGTCGAGCGAACTCGACAAAATCTCCGAACGTCAAATCCAAACATCGTCCCCCATCCGGACGCCAAAAACGCCCAGCAATTCCCATGAGTAGTTCTTCGTTGGGAACTTCCGCCAACATCACGAAACCCGTGCCCTGAAGACGCTGACTCAGACTCGTAACGAAGCGACTGGGTGAGACTAGTTTTCCAGTCCTTGCGGTTTCGAGGAGCCGAACTATCCACACTTCGTTGAAGTCCAGCCAGAAAAGTCGCTCATACACAACCGAAGGCGACGCGCTTATATGAATGTCGTAGCTAGCGCAGAAATCATAATCGGTTAGAAACTCATCGATTTTCATTTGTCTGAACCAGCTATTGCAAAACACCCGTCGAACATGTGTGTAGAACTCTAGAGCGTAGGCGGATCATGCGACCCTTGAACCTCCTCAATTGCCGCCTGGCAGGCTGCATCATACTTGGCCGTTGGCACTGCTCTAAGACGCTCCTCATCAAGAGGCTTGCCGCAAATGAAGCACTGGCCGTAGGTCCCGTCTTCAATTCGCTGCAACGCCTCGTCGATCTCCTCAATCAATTTTGTTTGACGAGTAGCAAGATCAAGTGCCGTTGATCGATTTAGATCGAGCTCTGACATTTCGCCTAAATCTTCGACTCCGTCATTGCCTTCAAGCGCGGTCGCCTTATCCGCCCGCAGGTCTTCAGAGGCCTGACGCCGCTGTTTGAGGAGGAGCGTACGAAAGTATTCGAGCTTCTGCTTATCCATAGTATTCCCTGCTATTCATCGATCACTCGCCGAAGGCGAACTGACGTTCGCCGAAAGCGATCACTGCTAGGGTCAAAGTAAAAACACAATATGATCAATCGCAACAAATAAGTAAGTCAATCGCCCGTTATTGTGACAACAGTCTTGCGCGACATTGGTACTGACGATGCGGTTTACCTCCCAAAAACACATCTGGTCTATGGTCACGACTAGCCATCTCCTTTCTGCGCATGGCTGTGTCGTTTTCTTGTTCCATAACCTTGCAAGAAACGGGCCAACACGTGATTTGCGCTCTCGTCGGTTTGCACTATGAATTTCGCCGGCTCGTCCAGACATTCTTGTGAGCCAGTCTGAGTTTGTTGAGCGCTTCGCAATCGATGGTCCAGCAGTTAACGCGAACACTGCTCTTAGAATTCGATAGTCGTCGTTATACCGACACACGGACGTTGCCAAGACACCTCCCATGGCGAAATTCGACGTCACGGCCTCACAAAGCTACTCGAACAACGAGTTCCCATTTGGCTCAGTGCTTGCACTGAACCACAGCGAAATGGAAAGAACAAAACTCATCAAGAGTCGGCAGTAGCATGAAGTTATTCAAAAGAGAATCGAGGGAGCCAGTGATGAAAATACCAATGTCTGAGTTTATGCTCATCGTGGTAGGAGTAGCGATGTTTGTAGTTTTATTCTTAGCCGAACCCTGTGGAGGATTCTGATGATGCCCGACGAGTGAACGCTATAATCCAAGTATGTGGCATAGGGCGCTACCGCGGGCAAGCGGCGTTTGTCGGATCGTGGTGGGCCGTGCAGAAGAAGGCAGCCAGATCGTAGAAGTCTTTCAAAGGTCTCCGTTGCGGATGATATTTTCGCAGATTGCCGGAGCCCGGGTAAAACAGGCTGTCCTTTTAATACTGCGGGGGCCATCGCCGGAGGCGACCGGGTCGAATGCAGTGTGACGGCGGTGGCTAATGCTTTCATCGCCGTCACATCGCAGACAGCTGAACGGGTTTACGGCGCTCTACTCAAACCCGTGCGCGTCATGACGAAATTGAAAGTGAGTGACGGCTCGAGGCTGGCATGGTTTCCACAGGAAACGATGATCTTTAATTGGGCGCGCCTTCACCGCGAGACGGAAGTCGACATTTCTTGTGAGGTAGAGTCGCTTCACTCGAGTGGCTTGTGTTCGGTTGTGGGCGATCATGGCGAACAGACAGTCCGAGCGGAAAGTTAGCAGAATATGGCATCGCTCCACTGACGGTTAATCAGCTTATTCGTTAAATAAGGCTTTATATAGTGAGTTCTGCGAGTCAGCCCAACCAAATTAAGCACGTTGAACAACCAAGCCAACTTCAGACTTTAAAATCTGGGGCATGGGGGCCACTGCGCGAACCAGTTTTTCGAGCACTTTGGATCGCCGCAGTAGCGTCGAATGTTGGTACATGGATGGAAGATGTCGGTGAAGCATGGTTGATGACTTCGCTGTCCACA
Organism: Verrucomicrobiota bacterium; assembly: GCA_046725275.1. Taxonomy (GTDB): domain Bacteria; phylum Verrucomicrobiota; class Verrucomicrobiia; order Chthoniobacterales; family UBA10450; genus Udaeobacter. Next base: position 2,851 of record JBKOYE010000182.1, on the reverse strand, counting down.
TCAACTCTTTTGGTCGCATTGGTTGAGACTGCTGGAAGTTTACCCGTCGTACTGCTCGCTATTCCTTCCGGCGCCTTCGCAGACCTTTTCGACCGCCGCCGACTGTTACTCATCACTCAGACCTGGATGTTAATTGTTGCTGCTACGTTGGGAATCTTGACGATTGCTGGACGAACCACACCCTGGCTTCTGCTGTCCCTCGCTTTCGCACTGGGCTTAGGCGCAGCAGCGAACGCACCAGCATGGGAAGCGATCACTCCTGAACTAGTCTCCAGAAGTGATCTGCCGGCGGCCGTTACGCTAGGCGCAGTTGCATTCAACGTAGCGCGTGCGATCGGTCCCGCTTTAGGCGGTCTGTTGGTCGCAGCATTCGGATCCGGAGCGGTCTTCTTGTTGAACGCCATCTCTTTTCTAGGCGTGATTGTCGTCCTCTATCGATGGCGGCGGCCTATTGAGAAAAGCAATCTACCACCTGAACACGTGCTGGGAGCTCTCCGAGCAGGACTTCGGTATGTGCGACATACGCCGGCAATTCAATCAGTACTCGTGCGCACGGCCACCTTTATTCTATGTGCGAGCGCGCTATGGGCGCTTCTTCCTGTCGTGGCACGACGGGAATTGGGACTAAGTGCCGCGGGCTACGGAGTGCTTCTCGGCTGTTTCGGATTTGGAGGTGTCACTGGTGCCTCATTCCTCCCAAGAGTGAGACAGAGAATATCGACCGACGTTCTGGTTATTGGAGCTACATTAGTCTTCGCTGCGGTTACGATTGTCCTTGGTTACGTTCACATCGCAGTACTGGTCGGCGGATCACTTTTCTTTGGAGGCATTGCATGGATGGGGCTGCTCTCAACCTTCAATGTGGCGGCACAAACGGGAGCCGCAGCCTGGGTGAGGGCGCGTGTACTCGGCATCTATATGCTTGCCTTCTTCGGAAGCTGGGCATGTGGGAGTGCTTTATGGGGTTGGGTCGCAGGTCGCGCTGGCATATCACTTACGCTCTTGATTGCTGCGGTTGGCTTGGTGGTGGGACTCGCGCCCGGAATTCGCTTTAAGCTGCGGTGCGCTGAAGATTTGGACCTGACTCCGTCCGCACACTGGCCGGAGCCGAGAGTACAATTGGAACTTGAAGTCCAAACAGGACCAGTGCTGGTTACGATTGAATACAAGATCGATCCAAAAGATGCCGAACAATTCACCAAAGCCGCCCGAGCATCAGGCGAGATCAAACGTCGTGATGGTGCGTTCTACTGGAACCTGTTTCGTGATACAGACGATCCAAGTCGCTTCATCGAAACTTTCATTGTGGACTCATGGGCGGAACACTTGCGCCAACACGGACGACTCACTAGAGCTGATCGCATAATTGATGATCGCGTTCAGTCTTTTCACTTGGGCGACTCGCCTCCGAAAATCTCTCACCTCATTGCCGAATCATGAAGCCTCTTCGATCCAGGTAGCACTATCGGCTCACTTTGGTTTTCGAGATCTTGTTGACCTCAGCTCCGCTTTGAGCTGAATCAACGAATCTGCATTTCTTATCAACGCATAACACTTCTTAATCTGTCTTCTCCACTGTGGAATTTCCCTCTTTAATAAGTCCCTCCTTACTCTTTCTGTGGAGCAGTGTGCTCGGCAAAATACACAACAGGCTTCTTTCACGATTTCTATTCCACATCAGTTTAGGAGAAAACTCATGCATGCCCGTTACCAACACGGCCATCTGCGACTCATGAAACGTAAGAACGGAAGCTTATCGTGGGAATTCATGTGGCGTGACAATGATCGAGACGGTAAGGGCTTCCGTCGCACAGCTGTAATCGGAACCCTCCAAGACTATCCGACTGAAGAGTTAGCGCAAGCGGCAGTGAATGGCCTGAGAATGCAAATCAATGAAGCTCGCAATCGTCTCCCGCAGCAAGTTGTCTATGTCAGTGATTTGATTGATCACTACCTGAATACAGAATTAGTCGCTTCCCGGCATTCCCACGCTACGCGGATCATCTATCGTGAATTCCTGATCAGATGGATCAAACCACAGTGGGGCATTTTCAACATCAGGGACGTACGCACGATTGCGGTTGAGACTTGGCTAAGACAGTTACATCGCCGCGATGGCGATGAACTCGCCAATTCCACAAAGGCCAAACTACGCAACGTTATGAGTGTTCTATTCAACCATGCAATTCGCTACGAATGGCTTGAACAAGGACGCAATCCAATCACGCTTGTCAGACAGAGTGCACAACGAAGATCCATGCCGGCCGTGCTTGAAGCTTCTGAGATTCAAACCCTGTTATCAGTGCTCGAAAACCCGTTCCGCGTGATGGTGTTGTTGGATGTTACTACTGGATTGCGACGCAGCGAATTGTTCGCCTTAAAGTGGAAGGACGTTGATTTTTCGAATCTGATGATCGGCGTCGAACGATCAGTGTTTCTGGGAGTTATCGGAAACTGTAAGACGGCCACTTCCCGACAACCAATCCCATTTTCTCTGAATGTCGCTGCCGAGTTGTGGTTGTGGAAAGAAGCAACGCCCTATAACGAACCTGAAGACTGGGTATTCGCGAGCCCGCGGCGGGAGGGCAAACATCCGCTGCGGCCTGATGGAGTGCTGACCAAGAAGATCAGACCAGCAGCAGCTCGTGCCGGAATCAAAAAGCGGATCGGCTGGCATACATTTAGGCATACGTATTCCTCAACGCTGATCGCGAACGGTGAGAACGTGAAGGTGGTCCAGGAGTTGATGCGCCACGCCAGCAGTCGTTTCACTCTTGAGGTCTATACACAAGCGAAAGCACAGTCAAAGCGAGACGCGCAACAACGAATTGCAGAACTGATTCTTCCCGAG
>JBKOYE010000125.1:0-5881 GCA_046725275.1 Verrucomicrobiota bacterium | reverse complement strand
TGTCCATGTGTTTGCAACAGGATCGTACACCTCCAGTTCGCGTTGGCTCGGAGTACCCTCGCCGCCGGCAACGTAAATCCTGTTCTCGATCACGCCGACCGCCGCAGTTAAGCTGTGAACATAATGGCTGGAAGCTCTTGCCGACCAAGAGTTCGCGTTCGGATTGTAAACAAACATCTCCCCCGCTCCGGCACCAAAGCTATAGAGTTTTCCTCCCGCCACCGCCGCCGCGTTGTGGTTGACCCGGAACGGAAGCGGATGCGCCGAAGTCCACGTGTTTGTGGTCGGGTTGTAGACCTCTACCGTGGCTGTGGAACTACGATTCTCATCGTAGCCGCCGAGAACGTACACCTTTCCTTCTAACACGCCGGTGGCCAGTTCTTGTCGAAGTACAGGCATCGACGCCCGAAATTCCCAAGTACCACCATCTTGAGTTCTGCCGGTGCTGGCGAATGCAATCCACAACAGCACACTGAAAATGGGAGCGGAAAAACCCTGTCGCACCGTGAGTTGATTCAATATTTCCTACAGGAAAGGCCAGGGGAAGTTCCGAACAAGTTTCCGGAACTGAATAACAACCTCGTCCTGCGACGATCTTCGCATTGCGCGCCGGTTCGTCTGTACACCGCAGCGCCAATTCACATACCGGAATTTTAGACCTTTGCGCAGCGATTACCTTCCGATAATCTTCGCCGCAACATGGAATCGCTTTATCTCATCGGCCTTGCGGTCCTGGCCTTGTTCGCGTTTGTGCTCGCGATTGTTCTTTTCAATTTCTTCGGTCTCTGGCTGCGCGCACGGATCGCGAATGCGCCGGTGAGCCTCGGCAAAATGATCGGGATGCGGCTACGCAAGGTCCCGGTTGGGCAAATTGTCGATAATCGAATCACAGCCGTGAAAGCGGGGCTCGACGTCCGCAGCGACCCGCTTGAAGCGCATTATCTCGCTGGTGGCGACGTGAACCACGTCGTTCTTGCCTTGATCGCGGCGGACAAGGCTGGCATTACCCTCGATTTCAATCGGGCATGCGCCATCGATCTTGCCACAAAAGGCACTGGCAAGACTGTGCTCGAAGCAGTGCGCACAAGCATTAATCCCAAAGTGATTGACGCGCCGAGCCCAAACATGGGCCGCACAACCATTGACGGCGTCGCGCAGGATGGCATCGGAGTGAAAGTCAAAGCGCGAGTTACGGTGCGCTCGCATCTTGATCGATTCGTCGGTGGCGCGACCGAGGAGACGATCATCGCGCGAGTCGGCGAAGGCATTGTTAGCGCGATTGGTTCGGCGCATTCCTACAAAGAAGTGTTGGAAAATCCCGATCGGATCTCGAAGACGGTTCTCGCCAAAGGCCTCGATAGCAACACCGCGTTCGAGATTCTCTCGATCGATATCGCTGACGTGGACGTGGGCGATAACATCGGCGCGAAATTGCAAGCCGAACAAGCCGACGCGGACAAGCGCGTCGCGCAAGCGAAAGCGGAGGTGCGCAGAGCCGCAGCGGTTGCTGTTGAACAGGAGATGCGCGCCAAAACGCAGGAAATGCGGGCTAAGGTAGTCGAAGCGGAGGCGCAAGTCCCAATGGCCATGGCCGAGGCGTTTCGCGCGGGGCATCTCGGCATCATGGATTATTACCGGATGAAAAATGTCCAGGCCGACACTTCCATGCGCGAATCCATTGCTGGCGGAGACAAACCGCGGACGGATGGCACGTGATGCGTGATGCGTAACAAGGTTGAACGATCTAACGATTTAACGATTTAACGTCGTCGAAGCCATGCTTGCGTTCAGTCTCGATAATCTTCTCTTTCTTCTGCTGATTGCAGTCGCCGCTTTGTTTCAAACGCTGTCGAAAGCGGTGAGCAAAGCACGCAAAAACGACTCAAACGAAACCCCGGAATCACCGACGCCACAAACGCCTCTACCAATTCAACGGGCGCCACGGGAATCCGACGCAGATCGGATTCGCAAATTCTTGGAAGCGCTGGGTCAGCCGCCAAGTTCAACTCCCCCTCCCGCGGTTCTCCCTCGTACTGATATTCCACCTCGACGACTCGCGCCTGTGCAACCGCCTCCAGTAATTCCAGGCGCATGGCGTTTACCTCGGGAGCGCCGAGAGAAACCGGACGTCCTCCAAAGAGAGAGCGCTCCCCTTGGACAGCCGAGCGGGTTAAAGCAAGTCGTTCGACCACCCGTTCCGCCCCCGGCTGCGCCGGCGTTCGAAGTTCATGAAGCGTTACCGGTTGAGCTTCAGCAGCCGCAGACCAGCACGCCGCAGGCAGAAGCTTACGCAGCCCCGATGGCGCTCGGCGTTGCCAAAGCGGCAGATTTCAAAACAGATATCGCAACGTTGCTCGCCTCGAAATCCAGCCTGCGCGAAGTAATCCTCCTTCGCGAAATTTTAGGAACACCTCGTGGTTTGCAGGCGTTGGACGCGACACTATAGCCGTCGCCTTCTGGCGAGGACTGAACGATCAGCTAGACCTCGTTTTATCGTTGGCTGTCGTTGAAAACGACTACGGACGATAGCTGACAGCCCGGCGGCAATAAGACTGGCCACGCCGATCAAGAGTAACACAAAAGAAGTGGGATTTTTAACCGCCGCTGCCCAGCTTCTTAACTTGATCATCGTGTCCTGTGCTGGGCTGGTCTTCGGCGTACTGGGAAGAAACCGTTCCTGAACGTCTTTGGGCAGCTCAACGAAGTAAACTTTCGAAATGCCGGTTTTGGTGGTGAGCACAAGGCCATCGGGCTCGACACGACTGACTGTGACGTTTTTGTATTCTTTCCCGTCGATCGTTTTGAAGTCGTCGGCCAGTGCGATTGACGCGAGCAGCGCCGCGAACGTTGCAACTGTAGCTTGCCAGTGCTTCACGCACCGGATTCTGCCTCTTTCGTTCTCGTCGCGGCAAAGAAAAAGTTGCCGACCGGCAACCGATCTGTCAGGCCGCTCTTAGCGGCGGGTCCGGTAATACCTGTGATGCCAGTGTGCATGCTGATGGTACCAAATCCAGGTTGCCGAAACGAGTCGCCTGTGCATTGCGACGGAGGAATTCATTACGTATGGCCATTCAACTTTGGGGCAGGGCTCACAATTGTTAGGGCTTTCGCGGTTGCACCGCACATCCCACGCAAAAACAAGAAACCGGCGCAACAGCATCAGTAAGCTCTCCCTTACAACTTGCCCAAATTCACCGCCGGAATTCTGCGCATCCAGAACGAAGCGCCCAAACAGCATTTCTAACTTTTCCTTCACAACTGCCCCCTATTTTATTTCGTAGCGCGACCAAATGTTGGCCGCGTTTGCAGGAACCGGAGAGTTTCCAAAAGAAATTCCCACGCGCGCGAGCGAGAAAAGGCGCACGAAAAGGATTGATTCTCTCAATTGGAGCGCGATTGGAATTTGAGCTTCGTGCCGCGCTTCGTAGTATCAGATCTCGCTGTAGCCGGCGTGGCGGAATTGGCAGACGCGCTGGACTCAAAATCCACGGCTATGCTAGGTAAGCGATCCGCTATTGCCGTTTTATTGCCAATGGCAATGAAGAGCCCGTCCGCTTCACCGGACTGCGCTAGATTGCGAATTGACCGCTGAACAGCGCAGCGGACAGCCGGATTTCATCAACAATTCCTGCACGCTTTACGGCGCACGGCGCAGTGTGATTGAATCGCTCCGCGCACTGAAACGACTCTTGCCAACTAGCAGTGTTTTCCGGCAAACTGTTAGGTCTATGAATCGTTCGCATGTGCTCGCTGCCATTATATTCTTGTGTTTGTCATCACTAATTTCTGCGCAAAGCGTAGAGTTCAACGGCCTTTGGCTTGGGTATGAGCCGTTTAAGTACAAAGGAGACGACTGGTTCTTCGAGAATCTCTTGTCAATCAAAGACGGAGTAGTTCGCCTTGTAAAAAAGCCGGAGACTCGGACTGACGACGGAGAAATTGTGGAGTATGCATCGGGGAGTTGCGGTGCCCCCGTGTTCCGGGGCCGCCTCGTAGCGCGAGGCAATGTTACTGTTGCCGTACTTGAGATTGAATCATGCTATGAGTGCGATGATGCGGGCAAGAAAGCGTGGCGCGTCCCTAACATTGGCGTCTTGCGCCAGGGTGCACCGAAGGATTATCCAATCCAGTTGAACTCACGCAAGTCTCTTAAGCTCAATGGAGTGACGTTTCGTCGAGTAACCAAGTTTCCAATGTAACAACCCTGAACGGTTAATTGCCGTTGCCATCGAACGGCAAATCATGTTCGCATCTCCCCAAACGCGAAATGTTCCGTCGAACGTATTCCAAGCCGGATAATGCAATCGGCTACGCGATGCACAGCAGTCGTTCACATGATGCCGTGATTCGCGTTTACGATGCCGCTGGCAACGTGATCGAGATGCACGAGCACAAGGGCGATTTCAAGGAGCCGTGACGCGTGAAACAAAAAGCCGCCACGCGGTGAAGCGCGACGGCTGATTGCGAATGCTCTGCCTTTTAGGATTCGGCAGCTTTACTGAGTGTTGTTACGATCTGCCAGAATCGATCCATTTCGCTTCCTTTGTGCGACAATCCCGCCTTAACTGAGCAGACTCCAAATGAGAAATGTGGCGATAATCGGGGGCGGTCCAGCAGGATTGTTCACCTGCAGTATCCTTGAGACCACTTGCGGCGATGTCTGCAACACGACAATCTTTGAGGCATCAGACCGGGTGGGTGGGAAGGTGGTTACCTGTGCCTTCCGCACTGTACCGATCCTCTATGAGGCAGGAGTCGCCGAGTTCTACGACTACTCCCGTTTTGGTGACGACCCACTTAGGGAACTCGTTGAACGCTTGGGGCTTTCGACCGTACCCATGCGTGGACGTGCCGTGATTCTGGGGGACAAAATCCTAAACACCAAGGGCGACATCCGACGCAAGCTGGGCGAGACCACGCTGGCGGCCATCAATGCGTTCCACAAAAAGTGTGAGGCGCTCTGCACCGCCGACGATTATTACAACGACAACTGGCGTGCAGAGAAGCTGCATCCATGGGCGAACAAGACTTTCGCTGAACTCCTGGATGGTATTCCCGACGAAACAGCGCGGCGCTACGTGGCTACTGCCGTGCACGCTGACGTGGCCGCCGAGCCTCACCTGACCAGCGCGTTGAATGGCATCAAGAACGTCCTTATGGACAACGAACATTATTTGAAGCTGTACGGCATCAAAGGAGGCAACGAATGCCTAGTCCGGCGCCTTGCTGAAACCATCGAATCCGAGATCAACCTGAATGCGCCCGTGATTAAGATCGGGAAGACAACCGACGACCGATATCGTATCACGTTCCGCAAGAATGGAGCGGTAGAGCAAAGGGATTTTGATTTCATCGTCCTGGCATTGCCCAATTACTGGCTACACGGCCTGGATTTTGAAGGCCGCACATTGCGCAGGGCGATGGAGACGCATCTAGCCCATTACGACAGGCCTGCCCACTATCTCCGAGTAAGTTGCCTGTTTAAGAAGCCTTTCTGGCGGAACAAAGTGAACGGCGATTTCTTCATGCAGGATGTCTTCGGCGGCGTCTGTCTCTATGACGAAGGCGCACAACACGACGACATGGGTTACGGGGTCCTTGGATGGCTTCTCGCCGGCACAGAGGCCCTAGCGCTTTCAAACTTCGATGACAAAACGCTCACCCGCCATGTGCTCGACACATTGCCAAAACCTCTCGCGCACGGCCGGGATCTTCTGATCGAGAGTCGCGTCCATCGCTGGGTCGGCACCGTCAGCGCTATTCCGGGCGGTATCCCGGTGCAGGAGCTGCGTCAACGCCATCAGCCTGAGGCTCAGGAGCACCCTGGCCTGCTCGTCATCGGCGATTACCTGTTCGATTCCACTGTCAATGCCGCGTACGA
>JBKOYE010000026.1:0-8151 GCA_046725275.1 Verrucomicrobiota bacterium | reverse complement strand
CCCTCGGGCGTTATTTCGAAAACCCAGCTAAAGATCACCGCGGGAACGAACCCGATTGCCAGCAAAACAACGATGGTCCGGGGAAGCCACTCGGGTGCCCCGAACATTGGCAGCACTGTCCCGGCCACTTGCACGGCCAGCCATGCGCCGACGAGATAGAGTCCCGCCATGCGGAGGACGTTGCGCCGCTTCAGCTCTAAAAAGAAATTATCGCTCTTCATAACACCGCTGTTCTCATGGGGTCGCTAATGTTTCAGCTAACGATTGCGTGAGCCCAGGAGCAGCGGCGCGCAGTTTTGCGTCTTCCGTGACAAGCCTGCGACCGAGCTGTTGCGCAAGGGCGAGAAAGCGCCCGTCGTATGCGGTCACGCGATAACGAACAGCGATCGAGAGTACGGCGGCGTGAGCAATGTGTACCAGTTTGCCGTCCAGCAGGGTGATTGCCTCAGACAGAATATGCTCGGCCAGGGTGTTGCTCATCCGCTTAGTCGCGATCGATGATGCAAGCACATTCGTGAATTCTACCAGCAGAAAAGCTTCGCTGCGCCAATCGGGATCACGGCGGCGCAACTCTTGCGCAGCCTCGGTATGGTCGCCATCGATCAGGAGATGCGCGACGACATTTGTATCGACAAGGAGCACGGGCTAATCACGGCCCCAGGCAATCGCCGCTTCGATTTCCTCTGTCGTGATCGGTCCGCCGCGTAGCTTCACCGGCTTGGGGATTTTCGCCGGCCGTGTCTTGCTTGCTGCGATCCCCTTGCGCAGTAACTCGGCGATGGTGTCTTTGAGCTTTTTGTGCTCGTGGACCGCGCGGATTTTTACTTCGCGCATCAGTTCATCTGGCAGATCGAGTGTTGTTTTCATCGGGCCATATTTCCAGAAAGCTGGTTTTCTGTCAAAATCAAGCGTTGTATTGGAACAAGCTTGTATGTCGCTCAGGACGAACAGTCGACAGATTTGAGTTTGGGCGAAACTCCGTCCGGATTCGTCAAGAGAGCTTTGATCTGTGTTCGCTCGATTCGTGCCTGCCGCGCCGTAGTCACTTGACTGCGGGACAGAGCCGGGTGTTTCGTGGGCGAAAATAAACGGAGAATTTAATGGGAAATCAAAAGACTGAATCGAAACGTCTGCTTTCATATGACATCGCGGAATGGGCCTGCGCACTGAGATACGAACATCTCTCGCCCGAGGCGATTCAGGCAACGAAATTGTTCTGGTTTGATTCGATCGGCTGCGCGCTCGGTGGAAGCCAGCAGGACGACGCAAAAATCCTGCTCAAGCATTATCGCGCGATGTCCGCGACGGCGGACTCGTCCGGTGGCGAGGGCGGCGGCAATGGAAAAGCCACCGCATTCGTTTCCGGATTCAAGACGAATCCGGTCGATGCCGCGTTCATGAATGGTCACATGATCCGGGCCATGGACTACAACGACATCTACTGGAAAGCCGATCCGTGTCATCCGAGCGATCTCATCGCCGCGCCGCTCGCGCTCTGTGAAAGCGAAGGCCTAAGCGGTAAGGATTTAATTCTCGGCACGATCATTGCCTACGAAATCGAAATGCGGCTTTGCGAAATCGGCCGGCCGGGAGTTCGCGAATACGGCTGGCATCACGCCACGTTGAGCGCGTTCGCGGCGCCCGTGGCGGCGGGGCGCGTGCTCAATCTCACGCGGGATCAAATGGTCTCAGCGATCGGGATTAGCGCGGCGCGCACGTTTTGCCCGGGCGCAGTCACTGCCGGCAAACTCACCAACATGAAAAACACGGTCGATCCGTGGGCTGGACGAATGGGGGCCGAAAGCGCGCTCCTTGCTCGAGAAGGATTTTCCGGTCCCGAGCACATCATCGATGGAAAGGAAGGCTTGTTCGCCGTGTTCCGCCACCTGCATTACAAAGGACAACCAGCGACTTTCGACGGTGAAGAGTTGGTCAAGGATCTGCCGACGTCTCCCAAGTCGCATTACCGAATTCTCGATTGCGGAATGAAGAGCTTTCCCATTGAAGCGCTCAGCCACGCGCCGCTCACGGCCATGATGAAGACGGTGAAGGAAAACAACATCAAGGCCAATGACGTGAAGGAAATTAAAGTCGAAGTGATCGCGCGCGCTGCGGATATTCTGGGCGATCCACATAAATCTCGGCCCGACTCAAAAGAAACGGCCGACCATTCACTTCCCTACTGCATGGCCGTGGGACTCGTCGATGGAATGGTGACGCCGCTGCAATTTAAAGAGGAGCGGGTGCTCGATAAATCCCTGATCCCAATCATGGACAAAGTAAAAGTGGTCGCGAACGAGGAGTTCGAAGCGCTCTTTCCAAAATTTCAGCCGAGTCGCGTAACAATCACAACGAATGATGGCAAAGAATATTCGACGCGGGTCGATGTTCCGAAAGGCGATCCGCGCGATCCCATGACGGAGGAGGAAATCGCGGTGAAATTCAACGCGCTTGGCGGCGACGTGATCGGCAAAGAGCAGTGCGAAAAATTACGGCAGTGCATCATGAATATCGACACCGCGAAAACCGCTGATGAACTGCTGAAGCTGACGATCGCGCGTGCGTAGCTGCGACGCCCCCGTCGCAGGAGATGGACGCAACGCTCCGTCGCGAGAGAAACGCAGGGCGAAGGCGCCGCCTGCACCGCCTGCACGATGCGCGACGAGGCGTCTCGTCTACGACCCGAATTGAATTCCCTGCGCTAATGGCAGTTCGGTTGAGAAATTGATCGTGTTCGTCTGACGCCGCATGTAGTACTTCCAACAATCGCTGCCGCTCTCGCGACCGCCGCCGGTTTGTTTTTCGCCGCCGAACGCGCCCCCGATCTCTGCGCCGCTCGTGCCGGTGTTTACGTTGGCAATGCCGCAATCGCTCCCAACCGCGCTCACGAATTTTTCCGCTTCCCGTACGTCATTGGTGAAAATCGATGAGGTCAATCCCTGCGGCACATCATTGTGAATCGCCATTGCCTCATCGAAATCGCGATACGTCATCAGGTAAAGCAATGGCCCGAAGGTTTCGTGTTTCACGATTTCAAAATTCGGCTTCGCAGCAGCCAGACACGGTTTCATGTAGGCGCCGCCAGGAACGGTGAGCCGCTCCCCGCCGTAAAGCACCTCGCCGCCTTCGTCTTTCAACCGCTGAACGGACTCTTGCACCATGTCGACAGCGTGCCTGTCGATAAGCGGACCCATCACGGTCTTGCGATCCAGCGGATTCCCAATCGGCAAACTCTTGTAGGCACCAAGGAGCTTACCGCGAACCTTCGACGCAACTGATTCGTGCATGATCACACGCCGCGTTGAAGTGCAACGCTGTCCGGCTGTGCCAACCGCGCCGAAAAAGATTGATTGCACCGCCATGTCGAGATCGGCGCTCGGCGTGACGATTAGCGCGTTGTTGCCGCCGAGTTCCAGAATCGTTCGCCCCAGCCGTCCGTTGACCGCTTTGGCGACATTAAATCCCATGTTGGTTGAGCCTGTAGCCGACACCAACGGAACCCGCGGATCATCGGCCAACTTTTGTCCGACTGTTTTCCGATCGCCGACCAACAGAGTAAAAATCGCCGGATCAGCGCCGGTTTCGCGACAGACGCGCTCGGCAATTTTGGTGACCGCGATTGCGGTGAGGGGAGTTTTTTCCGACGGCTTCCAAATTGTGGCGTCACCGCACACTGCAGCGAGCGCCGCGTTCCACGACCAAACTGCGACCGGAAAATTGAAAGCGGTGATCACTGCGACCACACCGAGCGGATGCCACTGTTCCATCAGACGGTGGTTCGGACGTTCGGACTGAATCGTTAAGCCGTAAAGCATCCGCGACTGGCCGACGGCGAAATCGCAAATATCGATCATCTCCTGCACTTCGCCTTCGCCCTCAGCGATGATTTTCCCAGTCTCCAGCGTCACGAGCTGCCCAAGCTCATGCTTTAATTCACGCAACGCGTTCCCGAGGCGGCGAACCGTCTCGCCGCGCACCGGTCCGGGTGTGACGCGCCATTTCAGAAAGGCTTCGTGCGCGCGCGAAATTGCTTTGTTGTAATCGTCGTCAGAGGCGGTGCGGACTCCGGCGAGTCGCCGCCCATCAATTGGCGAAATTTTTTCAATCGTAGCGCCCCCGCCGCGCCATTCGCCATCGAACACGCCGGCATTGTCGTCGCCGAGACCCAGCTTTTCGAAAGGTGTTTTCATGTTTCAAAATGGTAGGGACGGACCGCCGGGCCGTCGATCGCGTTGCGGCGCGCCCGGCGGTCGCGCCCTACCGAGGTCTTTGCCTACAGTATTTCCGCATCAACTCCATGGCCTCATCAATCGCTTCCGCAGTGATATCGAGCGCGGGACGGAAGCGGATCGAGCTCTCGCCGGAGCGAAGGGTCAAAACACCAAGGTCGAAGAAGCCGTGCCAAAATTCTTCGCGCGTTTTCGCATCGGGAAGATCGAACGCGAGAAATACTCCGCGGCCGCGCGCTGCGGAAATCAGCGGTTCTTCCGTTTGCAGATCGCGCAGTTGATCGAGGAAATAGGCACCTACTTTGCCGGCGTTCTCAACCAGACGTTCCTGCTCCATGATGCGCAGGTAATGCGTCGAGCGCACCATATCGGTGAAGTTTCCGCCCCATGTTGAATTTAAACGGCTGGGTAACCGAAAAGCGTTGTCTTTCACTTCATCGATACGCGGGCCGGCCATCACACCACAGACCTGCGCTTTTTTTCCGAACGCCATCAGATCGGGCAAGACGTCGAAATGTTCGCAGCACCAATTTCGGCCCGTGGCGCCCATGCCGCATTGCACTTCGTCGAAAATCAGCAGGATATCGCTTTCGTCGGCAATTTTTCGCAGTTTTTGTAGCCATTCACCACGGAAATGGTTGTCGCCGCCCTCGCCTTGGATCGGCTCGATGATTATCGCGCAAATGTCGATGTTGCGCTGCTCGATGAAATCGCGGATCTCGTGCTCGGCTTTTTGTTCCCGCTCAATCACGTCGACCTCGCGTTTCGACTCCGGAAGCGAAAAATCGATGCAAGGACAGGAGACGCGGGGCCAATCCAATTTCGCAAACAAATCCGTTTTACGCGGGTCCGTGTTTGTGAGGCTCATGGTGTAACCAGTCCGCCCATGAAAAGCGCGGCGGAAATGCAAGACCTGCGTGCCGCGTTCGCCATGACCTGCGGCCATGTTCTTGCGCACCTTCCAATCCATCGCTGCCTTCAAACAATTTTCAACCGCAAGCGCGCCGCCTTCGATAAACAGGTATCGTTCCAGAGGCGGCAACCCGACGACGCGTTCAAACGTCGCCACAAATTCAGCATAGCCCTCCGAATAAACATCCGAGTTGGCGATTTTCACCTTCGCCGCGCGCAAAAGATCTTGTCGCACGTCCGGCTGATCGAAATATGAGTGATTAAACCCGACCGGCATCGATCCAAAAAATCCGTAGAGATCGATCAGGGGGCGATTGCTCACTCTGTTGTGCAGATATGAGCCGTGGCTCTTGTCGAGATCTACGACGATTTTGAAACCGTCCAGCAAGACGTGCTGCTCGATCGTCTCCAGGACTTTCGCAGGCGCGATTGCCTTTTCTGCTTCGCGCTTTGGCGTGCGGTTTCGGGTCGAAGGTGTCTCCGCGAGGACGGGTGCGATACTCATCCGAGATCGTAACTGTGACCCGAAGCGGGGTCAACAGATGTAACACAGCCTAGATGGCTGTGTTACACAATGCCCTGACGCAGCAGCTCGTGCTTTCCGGCGAGCAAATCCTGCACAAGATCAAAACCGCGTTTATCGGCGTTGCGTGCGGTGCCAGCGAAATAGTGATCGATTCTCATCCGCGCGGACCGGCAGAAATAATTCGCGATGGAAAGAATTTCGTCCGCCGGTTTATCCTGGCCGAGCAGCCATTGCGCGTACGAACACGTCGCGCTGATCGCAAATAACTCCGTCGCGACACCGACAAATCTTGAAAGGAGCAGTTGCTCGCGATCAAGCTTCGGACCAAACCGCGCCATCGCGTGAAACAATCCGCGCGCGAGCCGTTTGCTCGTCCGCGCGGCGTAGTTGACGTGGGCGGCGAGCGTATCGTGCAGATTGTCGATCTTACCTGCGCCGTTGGGCAGCCACTGCCGCGGATACCAGCCGGCGTAAAATTTGCCAGAACTCAAAACGGCCTTTGCGCGATCGGACATCGGCAGTTGCGTATTGAAAATCGCACCGCCGACTTTCAAATGCGGATCGAGCGCCTCGCGTGCGATGAAGAGCCGCATGATTTCGCTCGAACCTTCGAAGATTGTATTCACTCGACAATCGCGCAGAAATCTTTCCACGGCGATTGGTGGCTCGCCGCGTCCGGCCAGCGATGTCGCAGTCTCGTATCCGCGCCCGCCGCGCACTTGCATCGCCTCATCCGCAATGCGCCACGTCGTTTCCGTTGCCCACATTTTGCACATCGCAGTTTCGATACGCAGGTCGCCGGATTTGCGATCAAGCAGCGACGACGTGAGAAACGTCATTGCTTCCATCGCGAAAACGTTGCCCGCCATCTCTGCAATTTTGCCGGCAATGGCTGCATGTTTGCCGATGGGCACGCCCCATTGAATCCGTTCGCCGGCCCATTTTCGCGAAATCTCAAGCAACCGCTTCGAAACCCCGACGCACGCGGCTGGAAGAGTGAGCCGGCCGGTATTCAACGTCGTAAGCGCAACCTTGAGTCCAGAGCCTTCCTTGAAAATAATGTTCTCCCGCGGGATGCGCACATTCGTGAACCTAACGACTGCGTTATAGAGCGCGCGAAGTCCCATGAACCGGCAGCGATACGCGATCTCCAGGCCCGGCGTATCTACATCGACGATGAAGGCGGTGATTTGCTTGCGTTCTTTTCCCCCGACCATCTTGGATGGCGTGCGCGCCATCACCACAAGCACGCCGGCTTTCACGCCGTTGGTGCACCAAAGTTTTTCGCCGTTCAGGACAAACTCGGAACCGTCCTCGCTTGGCTCAGCTTTCAGGCTCAATGTTGCGGGATCGGATCCCGCGTGGACTTCAGTCAGCGCGAACGCCGAAATCTCACCGCCTGCGACGCGCGGCAAATATTTTTGCTTTTGCTCTTCTGTTCCGAACAACAACAGCGGCTGCGCGACGCCGATTGATTGATGCGCAGATACGAGTGCGGCGACGTTTCCATCCCAACTGCCAAGCAAAACTGCCGCGCGTCCATAATTCGATTGTGATAACCCGAGCCCGCCGTACTTCTTCGGCACCTTGATCCCAAACGCGCCGATCTCCGCGAGTCCTTTGAAATTTTCCGGCGGAATTTCCCCGGTGCGATCGATCTCATCAGGATCAACATGTTCGCGCAGATAATTTTCGAGCTTGCCCAGAAACTCTTCGCCCGCGGCGCGGTCCTCTGCGCTCTGCGCCGGATATGGGTGGATTCGATTGAAGTCGTACCGGCCGACGAAAAGGTTGCTCGCGAAACTGCCGCGGTCCTCCAGCGGATCACGGGCGGCCTCCGCAAGCTCGAGCGCTTCGCGCTGACCTTTCGCCATTTTCGACGTGTCAATGACGGCAGGAGCCACCGGCTTTTCGGGCTTTGCGCTCGTTTCTTCAGCGATTTGTTTTTCCGGCGCTTCGAGGGGCGATTTCATATGTAACCCAGGCTTCCAGCCTGCCCTGTCGAGCAGGCATCTTGCCTGCTCGACTGCAACAGTGCAGCCAGGATGGTTGCACGACAATCAGGCACGATGCCTGAGTTACTCATAAAATTTTGTCCCATCGCGTGCATGTTTCTTCAAAACTTCGCAGGGAGTAAATTTCTCGTCGTTTCGGGCTAGCCGTTCCAATTTGTCGACAGTCTTCTTCAATCCAAAGAATTCCGCGAATCGCAACGGCCCGCCGCGGAACGGCGCGAACCCGGTTCCCAAAATCATTCCGTAATCCGCGTCTTCAGCGGATTCGACGACTTTTGCTTCCACGCAACGAGCGGCCTCATTCACCATTAGAAAGATGAGTCGATGAGTCAGCTGCTCTTCGTTCAAGCGTAACCGTGGGTCGCGGTGCGAGTCCGGTGGAATGTCTGGTCCTTGAGCCCCCTCCGGCTCGCCGTGCAATCCTCGTCGCCATTGTGCGAGGCGCTCGTTAGGGGTCTGCATCTTGCCT
>JBKOYE010000174.1:0-8135 GCA_046725275.1 Verrucomicrobiota bacterium | reverse complement strand
GATCCGGACAGCGACATATCGGATTGAGAACGTGAAAGCGATGTATCGAAGGCACGCTATTTTAGCAAGGATTATTTCGCTCGAACTGACTTTGCGGACATCTTCCCGAAATTCGGCGGCCATTCGCAGTCGTGCTCGCGTTAACAGAGTGCGCTCAGATCCTTAGTTGACTCGTGCCTGAGTCACGATAGACTAAGTCCGCTTTTTTGTGATAAACGCTTCTCTTCCCCTCCAGAATTCCATGGCCGCGCTGGCTGTGACGAATCCTTTGGGGCCAGCCGATCACGGAATTGCGACATGGTTTCATGAGCGTCTCACTCCGACATTTGTGACTGTGTTGCACGCATTCACCGAATTTGGTTCGGGGGAGTGGATCGGCATCGTTCTTTTGGCGCTGGTGTTGTTTTTTGCGTGGAAACGCTGGTGGCCATCTCTCGTAATATTGATCGTTGCGGTCCCGGGCGGCATGCTGCTCAACGAGTGGATTAAGGTTTTGGTTCACCGCCATCGACCTTTTGTTGACGGCCCGTTTGTCGATTGGTCGGGTTACAGTTTTGCCAGCGGCCATACCATTGGGGCGACTCTGCTTTATGGACAGCTTGTGCTGTTTCTGTTGCCCGTTCTCAGGGCGCGCCATTGGCGGGTCCTCTGCATTTTCAGTGCTGTATCGGTGGTCCTGTTGGTGGGATTCAGCCGTATCGCCCTGGGTGCACACTTCCTGACTGACGTGGTTGCAGCAATCGTTTTTGGGATTTTCTGGCTGATGCTCTGCATGCTTTTTGGAAACTCGATGCGGCGAAGAACCGTTCTTTCCCCCGTTCCAGCGGCTGATCGCGCAGAATTGCATCGCTGAAAATTGCCGGTGAGGCCCTCGGCCTCCCGATATTAGGTTGGCAACTGCAGTCGCCCTGCAGTTTCGAATCTCCGGTTGACCCAGCGTCAAATCGCCGGGCTATTTTCAACTCCTGATATGAGAGGTGGAAGAATCCGGATAGCTTTTTACCTGCTCGCTGCCGGCGGGGCGGCGTTATTTACGTTTCTCCTAATTGGGCAGGGCGCACCGCAGGTTGTTGCGGCGTTTGCCTCGGCTGGGTGGTGGATTGCAGCGGTTGTGATTTATCACCTCGCTGTTCCGGTGCTGCTGGACGCGCTTGCATGGTGGGCGCTCTTTCCGAAGCGCGAGCGCCTTTCGCTGTGGCAATTGTTTTGGATGCGTTGGATTGGCGAATCCGTCAGCACACTCGTGCCTTCCGCCGCTGTAGGCGGTGACGTCGTCCGGGCGCGACTTGCGGCGGTGCATGGTGCGTCAATACCAACCGCGGCAGCGAGCGTTCTTGTGGACATCACCCTAGGCGTTTTTGTCCAGATTGTTTTTACGCTGTTGGGGCTGGGCTTGATTGTCAGCGCAACGGGGCATCAGGGCTTTGTCCGCCCGACACTGATCGGAGCAGTGATCGGAGTTCTCGCGATCATTGGTTTCTACGTCGTTCAACGGCTCGGAATGTTTCGCTTTATCGGCAGGATGATTTCGCGGCTAGCGAATGCTGATGACTGGCATTCGCTGGTTCACAGCGGCCACACCCTCGACGAGGCGATTCGAACACAGTACGCGCGGCGGGCCGGGATCATCGGATGCTGTGCGTGGACGGCCGCGTCACTGATATTCGGATCCGGCGAAATCTGGATAGCTCTTCACGCGCTGGGATTACACGCGACGCTCGTGAACGCGGTACTTCTTCAAAGCATGGTCCTGACGATACGCTCGGCAATGTTCCCAGTGCCGGGTGCGCTCGGCGTGCAGGAGGGCGGTTATCTGCTCGTGGGTAACTTGCTCGGCATTCCCGGCGACGCCGCTTTTGCGCTCTCTTTGATTGCGCGGGTGCGCGAACTGATCTTGGGAATTCCGGGCCTGATTTTATGGCAACTGATTGAGGCGCGCCGCGTCTGGCGTGCCCGCCTCGCGGCGAACGCGCGGTAGTACTCCAAATCAGCTGTCACGCCCCGGATTTTTCCGAGGCGCCGTTTTACTTTGGCGGGACTGGCGAAACTTGTCCGAACGCCCCACCAGATCCATGCGATGCCCTTTGCCACAGTGAGCTGCTTCTTCACTTCTGCAATCACACGCGCATTTCCGTACGCATTAAGGAAAGCCAACGCCAGACGGAGCCATTGCGGGTTGGGCGCCACGGCGATCAAATCCAAAAGGAAAACAAGTAAGTCGTCGGAGTGCCGCGATTTCGCCGGTGAGGATTTTTCGTGGACAATTTCGAAATCAATCAAGCGCGCTCTCGCGGTGACCTCGTCGTAGATCACATTGTTCATGCCTGCGTCGCCGTGGGACCAGGGGCCGCGAAACTCATCGCTCCAAAACTGATGCGCTCGCCGCAATTCGCGACCGGCCGCTTCCATCATTTCTGGTGTGAGCGTGCCCTCATTCAAATGCTCCCACAGACTTTTTCCCGGCAGTTTGTCGGCACAGATTGTCTTGGCGTCCGGAGCGGAGACACGAAAACGATCACCATTCAGCATTTTGAAACAGTCCAATTCCCAGCGTTGCCACTCCTCGATTTTGGACCAGAAGCGGATCGGGATCCCGGCCATGCGAAAATACACATTGGCCAGTTCGGCCAATGGTTCACTGTATCCGTTGCGCCTCTTGACCACGATGCGCCGGCCGCGGCGCACCTTCTCGGATGTCGAATTGATCTTCAACGAATCGATCAATCTCGCTGCGGCATTGCTCAGCGCGTTCGGAGTCAGGCGCGCTGACGCGTCTTCTTCGTGAAAAACCTGGCCCGGTGGAACGATTACATTTTCCGAGACTGACATTTCTTGTTCCGATTCGGTGTAGTCGTTCTCCGCGACCGTATGAATCGGCCCATGACCGGAACAGCCGAATGGCTAATTGTAACAGGTGAACGGATTTGGATGGGGCTTCGGCGCCTCAACTTTTTTAAGCTGCGCCCAGCGAAATCGTCTCGCCGATTTTCATCACACGCTGTTCCGCTTGGACCCCGCGCTGCTTTAGTTCGCGATCAAAGGCTTCGGGTGTCCCCGTCAAAATGGGAAACGTTCCGTAGTGCATTGGAATCGCAGTTCGCGGCCCGACCAGCTTTACCGCTTCTGCCGCACGAGCAGGTCCCATCGTGAAGTGGTCGCCGATGCACACAAGCATGACGTCGATGTTGTGAAAACGCGACAGCAGCGCCATATCGGAAAACAAATCCGTATCGCCTGTGTGATAAATCGTTGGACCGCCGCGAATCGTAATTACAAATCCTCCCGGCGCACCCCCGTGACGCAGGGCCGATCGATCATCAGCAGCGACACCGGCGCCGTGATGCGCGCGAACGAAGGCAACTTTTACTTCGCCATCCAGCAGTGTCAGTTCGCCGCCAAAGTGACCAATCGTGTCCCCTTGTGCCTGGTCCGCCGGATAACCGAGATGTTTCACGATTGCGTCGGCTAAATCGAATGTCGCCACCAGCTTTGCGCGCGTCTTTTTCCCAATTTCCACCGCGTCACCCACGTGATCCGAATGCCCGTGCGTAATCAGGATGAGATCGACATGCTTTAGCGCGGCAATTTCGTCCTTCGCGTTTTCCAACACAGGATTCGATAACCACGGATCGACGAGCAGAACTTTTCCGCTCGGGGTCACAATTTTAAACGCCGACTGACCGTACCAAGTGAGTTGCGTGTCCATGGGAAATCACGAAAGCGAAAACATTTGGTGTAGCAAGAGGAACGCCTCCAAGGGACCACGGGTTCCCACCCGTCAGGGTTGGACCGATGCTGCCTAAGCCGTTGCTTCTTGTTCGGCAACGGCATTACTGCGTCATTCGACATTCGACATTGGTCATTTTATTTATGTCCCGCGCCATGAACCACGCATACGTGCACCGGCACATCTCAAAGAGTCATCCGCGCATGGCGCAGTTAATCAGACAATCGCGGCGCTATGAGATCACGCCGCCTGTTTCAATCCGCCCTTTTGACGCGCTGGCGGAATCGATCGCGTATCAGCAACTGAACGGAAAAGCTGCGGCGACCATCTGGGGCCGCGTCCGTGCGCTTTATCCTAAAAGCAAATGGCTCGACCCCGCAAAAGTTCTTGCCACACCGGATAACGCATTCCGGGCTGCTGGTCTTTCTCGTTCCAAGGTTGCAGCGCTAAAGGATCTCGCAGCGAAAACAATCGACGGCACCGTGCCATCCGGACGCGCGCTTCTCCGAATGAGCGATGACGAGATCATCGCGCGTCTGACACAAGTGCGGGGTATCGGTCGCTGGACTGTCGAGATGCTTTTACTATTTGATCTTGGCCGGCCCGATGTCTGGCCAGTCGATGATTATGGCGTGCGCAAAGGTTTCGCCAAAACATTTCTCAAACGGGAACTGCCCACGCCGAAAGAACTGATGAAGCATGGCGAAAAATGGCGGCCGTATCGCTCTGTCGCGGCGTGGTATTTCTGGCGGGCGCTGGATCAACCAGAGAAGACGAACCGGCTCAGCGCGTCGTCATCTTGAGCGGAGCGCAGCGAAGTCGAAGGGATCCCGCGAAATCACCGCAAAGCCTTCACGACGGGATTGAAGGTCAGTCTCGCGGACTTCGTCCGCTGCGTTGCAGTCTCGACTTCGCTCGGAATGACGAGCTGCTGTGTTTCTCATCATCCATTTAGCTTGCGCTCCACGCCGCGCCTTAATACAAGGAGCGAACTATGGCGATGATTCATGTAAACCGGGGCACGACGAGTCTGGGCGTTTTCTCCGAAGAAGAAGTTCGCGAAGGGCTGAGCGCCGGCCGGTTTGCGCCAACCGACATCGGCTGGCGGGAAGGGATGGCCAGTTGGCAGCCGCTCTCGCAGTTCACAGAGTTCGCAGGAACCGCTGCACCTGCTGTCCCGCCTGTGCAGCCCGGTGCCGCTCCGACGTCAACAGCTATCGCGGGCCGCACCGGTCTACCGTGGGAGCACCGACAGGAGCGCGGATTTTTCAACGCGTTCATCGAGACGCTTTCAATGGTCCTTACCCACCCAGCGGAAGCATTCAGCGTAATGAAACGCGAAGGTGGCTTGGGCGAGCCGCTCGTCTACGCCATCATCGGTGGATGGGTCGGAGGGATTGTGTCGTTTCTGTTCTCGCTCGGTTTCCAATCGGTCGGCCTGTTTACGGACCGACACAACGGTCTGGCCGCGATGGCTGGCATGGGACTTGGCTCCGCCGCAATTATCGTTTTGCTGCCTCTATTCATCGTATTCGCTCTATTCATCGGCAGTGCGATTGTGCATCTCTGCTTGATGATCGTTGGCGGCGCAAACCAACCATTTGAAACAACCTTCCGCGTGCTCGCGTTTTCTCAGGGCTCGACTGGTCCTTTGCAGATCGTGCCGATTTGTGGCGGAGTAATTGCCGGCGTTTGGGCGCTGGTTTGCAACTGCATCGGGTTAGCGCGGGCGCATGAAACTGACACCGGCCGCGCTGTTCTGGCCGTTTTCCTTCCGCTGATTGTTTGTTGCGGCGGCGGATTGCTCCTCGCGTTTATGTTTGGTGCGATGGGCGCCTGGACCGCATCGCACCATTAGTGCTCAGCAAGTGAAGTTGTCTATTCGACGGCTTGCTCCGGGCGAACTCGATCACGAGTTGATTTGGTCGAGCGGCTCGGTTCTATCGCTCGCCTTCGCAGCCGCGTGGCTGACAATTGGCCTGCCGTGGCCGCGCTGCGCTTTTCACGACCTCACCAGCCTGCCTTGCGTTACGTGTGGAATGACGCGATGCGGCATCCAGTTCTTTCACGGCCATTTTCTCGCGGCATTGAAATGGAATCCGCTCGTCTTCACCGCGCTTTGTGCGGTAATTGCGTTTGATGTTTACGCGTTTGCGATGCTCGTAACGCACGCGCCGCGTTTGCGGATCCATTTTTCGACTCAGCGCGCGAAAACGTTTTTGCGTGTCTCAGCAATTTCTGCGCTGGCACTCAACTGGATCTATTTGCTGCTGCATTGGCGCAATTTCTGAACTGTGGGGCGTCCGCCAGACGCCAGCGTCCGTAATCGCGCAGCTGCAAAATGTGTGTCCATCCGTGTTCATCTGTGGCTAATTTGGCGCCATGAGAATCCTGGTCACAGGCGGCGCCGGTTTCATTGGCTCGCATTTAGTTGAGAAGCTGCTCGCCGCCGGGCATGAAGTCGTGATTCTCGACGACTTCAATGATTTTTATGATCCGCAGATAAAGCACGCGAACATTGCCGGGTTCGTAAGCGACGTAACAGTTTGTCACGTCGATCTTCGCGATAACGAATCTGTGCGAGCTGCATTTCATCGCGAGAAACTTGATGCAATTGCGCATCTGGCTGCGCGCGCTGGTGTTCGGCCGTCCATTCAGCACCCGCGGCTTTACTATGATACGAATGTCATCGGCACATTGAATCTCCTCGAAGCAGCGCGCGCAACGGGAGTTCAGCGATTTATCTTCGCCTCCAGTTCATCTGTGTACGGAGCTTCGAAGACGGTCCCGTTTTCTGAGGACGAACATCTGACGCAGACACTCAGCCCGTACGCCGCTACAAAGATTGCAGGCGAATTTCTTTGCTCGACTTACTCGCATCTTTACAAGATGCGCGTCGTCGTCTTGCGATATTTCACTGTTTACGGGCCCCGGCAGCGTCCCGATCTGGCGATCCATCAATTCACCCGGCGCATTTACGCCGGCCAACCCATACATGAGTTTGGAGATGGCAGCACGCGGCGCGATTACACATACATCGATGACATCATTCAGGGGACAATGGCCGCGTTCGCTTACGACGGTCCACTGTACGACGTCTTTAATCTCGGTGAAAGTCAAACGATTCAGCTGAAAGACTTGATTTCGGCAATCGAAAATGCGCTGGAAAAAAAAGCGAAAATTAACAAGCTGCCGGAGCAGCCCGGCGATATGCCGCTAACATACGCTGACATTTCAAAGGCGAGGAAATTGCTTGGTTATAATCCAACAACGAAATTGAACGAAGGTCTGCCAAAATTCGTTGAGTGGTTTCTGCGCAGCCAAAGAACGGCGCGCACGGAGTGACGCGCCCTACCGCCCCGAGGGTAGGGCGGGCTGTCCTCTACACGCCGTTTCGTTCGCTGGCGCATAGGGATGCGGTAGGAGTGAATTACCATTTCGCCCATAGCTGTTGTAATCTTCGCCTGTGATTTCCAAATTGCCGTTCGAGCAGCGCGCCTGTTTTATCGCAGGCCAGGCAAAATCTGGCACCACGCTATTAGTGGCGTTGCTCGACAGTCATCCCGAGTTGCTCGTGTTGCCGGAGGAAACCGCTTATTTTCCGACGGTACTCACCAAATACGCACCGCGCGGCCGCCGGGCGCAGTTTGAGTACCTCACCAAAAAGTCGCTCTCTAACGTGCTCTTTGGCGGCCCGTGCAAATGGGGTAAACGCAATTACGCGACGTTTCCGCGCGAGCAATTCCTCGAGACATTTGAGCGCGCGGCATTCGATCCTGCGAATGCGCAGGAGGATTTGCTGGTTCTAATGGTGAAAGCATACGCAGCCACCCTGGGGCGTTCGCTCGACACGATCGCGCGCTGGGTGGAAAAAACTCCGGCCAATCGTAACCACGTCAGCGCGATTCTCACTCGGTTTCCAGATGCAAAAATTCTAGTGACGCTGCGCGACCCGCGCGCCATTCTCGCCGCGCAAATCGCGTTGGAGAAAACAAGGCAAACAGGACGGTTTTCAACTTATTACGTCATCGCGCATTGGCGCGTAGCGGCGAAACTGGCGAGGCGAATCCGCGACGGCGCTGTGCCCGGAACTGTGGTGCCGTATGAAGAATTGGTGCATCAACCGGTTGGGACCATGCAAGAAGTGTGTGAATACCTTGAGGTTGACTTCGCTGCGGACACGGTGCTGACCCCGACAAAAGTGGGCCGGTTCTGGAGCGGCAACTCGGCGGCGCGGGTAAACTTTTCGCAGATCAGCACCGAACCAGTGACACGATGGCAACGCGAACTTTCCGAAGATGAAATCGGATGGGTGGAATGGCATTGCCGCGATCTCATGCCGGAGTTCGGTTACGAGCCGAGGCTAAGCCGGCGGGAATTGCGCTATTTTGTTAGGCCGATTCGCGGC
>JBKOYE010000054.1:0-13614 GCA_046725275.1 Verrucomicrobiota bacterium | reverse complement strand
CAAGCCGGATTGCGGGCCCAGCTCAAAAACTGTGAAGTAATTTTCGCCGGAATTTGGCGGGCGATTTCCACTTCAGGCACGGAGGGTTGGATGTACTTTTAATTGCGCCGGAACTCGCTCCTGCTGGAATTAAGGCCGGTTTACGCTACACTGTGCGCAGCGTTTTTCCCCAGGTGCAATACAACGAAAACTATGTGCTCGGAGTTCTCCACGACGGAGGACTTCTCACCCGCCAGCAAATCGACAGCGCGCGCTCGCGTCTGAACGGCGAGCCTGGCGTGCTCGATGTTTTGATCAACGACGGAACTTTGTCCGAAGTAGACGTCTCGCGCACGCTCGCCGCGCAAGCGCACATGGACTGGATTGACATCTCGACGATGATCATTCCGCCACAGATCATCAACGAAATACGGGGCGAAGACGCGCGGCGCTTCAAAGTGATCCCGGTTGCATTCGGCGAGGGCGGGCTGGTGGTTGCAGTGGACAATCCGCTCGACATCGACACGATCGACAGCCTGAGTTTTCTTTTGCAACGCGAGCTGGAACTGGTTTGCACGAGTCCGAAAAAAATTCGGGAAGCGTTGATCAAATACTACGGCACCGCCGATGAAGCGGCGGACGTCCTGCAAAAAGAACTTGGCGAAGACATTGACCTTGGTCTGGAAATTGGCGATGGCATGGAAGCGAGCCCAATCGATGAGGCAGACGCGCCAATTGTCCGGCTCGTCTCCATGTTGCTGATCGAGGCGCACCGAGCCAGCGCGAGCGACATTCACCTCGAACCGATGGACAAGAAATTTCGCGTTCGGTTCCGGATAGACGGCGTATTGCAAGAAATGCAATCGCCGCCAAAGCGTTTGCAATCAGCCATTATCAGTCGGCTCAAGATCATGACCGGTTCGATGAGCATCGCGGAGAAACGCCTGCCGCAGGATGGTCGCATTCAGGTCAGGATTAAAAAGAAGCCCATCGACCTTCGCGTCTCCACGATGCCCACCAATCACGGCGAGAGCATGGTTTTGCGCATCCTTGATAAGTCGAGCTTGAGGCTGGGTTTGCCGGAGCTTGGATTTTTCTCCGACGACCAGGAAACTTTCGAGCGTTTGCTCAAACTCCCGGATGGAATTCTTCTCGTGACCGGGCCCACGGGCTCCGGCAAGACGACGACGCTTTACGCCTGTCTCAATTATATCAACAAACCGGACCGCAAAATCATCACGGTGGAAGAGCCAATCGAATATCAGATGACGGGGATCAATCAGGTGCAGGTGAACACCGAGGTCGGCATGACGTTCCCGGCCGCGTTGCGCTCCATCCTGCGCCAGGCGCCGAATATCATCATGATCGGCGAAATTCGCGATCTCGAGACTGCCAGTATCGCAACCAACGCGAGTCTCACCGGCCATCTTGTTTTCAGCACGCTCCACACAAATGACGCGCCTTCTGCCGTCCCTCGTTTGATCGACCTCGGTGTGCAGCCGTTTCTCGTCGCGTCCTCGATCCGTGCAGTCCTGGCCCAGAGGCTGATTCGCCGTCTATGTAACAATTGCAAACAGCCGGGAGAACTCACCGATACTGAGCTGCGCGCGCTACAGATCGACCCTGGTCAGCTCTTGGATGCACAGGTCATGAGACCGGTCGGCTGCGAATTGTGCCGGCAAATCGGCTACAAAGGACGAATGGGCATATTCGAAATTTTTGTGATCGATGACGAAGTGCGCCACATGATTAACAAACGCACCTCGACTTTTATCCTGCGGCAACGAGCCCGCGAACTCGGGATGCGCACATTGCGCGAGGACGGCGTGCGCAAGGTACTAGCCGGCCTGACTTCTGCCGAGGAAGTCATTTCCATCACAGTCGGAGACGTGAGCTGAGGCAGTTACATTGTTAATTCGTGAATCGCTGCATCGTTTAAATGACTGAAAAACAACTCGCCGAATTTTTTGTCGAGCAGCGCGTACTGCAACCTTCGCAGGCGGAAGACGTGTTGAGCGAAGTGGAGTTGAACGGGAAAACGGTCGCGCAAGCGATGATCGACGGCGGCTTTATCGATGAGCCGAGCTTTTACGAAACCATCGCCAACGGCCTCGGCACGGAGTTTATCGATCTAAACGAACGCGAGATCGCGCCAGAAGTTTTACGTCTGATTCCGAGCGGACTGGCACGGTTACACGGCGCGCTGCCGATTGACATGAGCGAAACGTCGCTGCGGGTGGCCTTGGTCGATCCGTTTGATGTACAAATAGCAGAGGACCTGCGTTTCGCGCTCGGCAAAGACATTCAGATCGTAGTGTCGCCGCCTGAGCAAATCGAAGAACTGATCAAGCAGTATTATGGCACCGACGCGACGAGCATGGAGGAAGTCCTCAAGCAGCTCGGCGAAGTCGGCGAAGCGCTGCAGTTGCGCGAGACCGACGGTGATACTGCAGTTGAGGCGGAGGCCAATGCAACGCCGATCATCCGTTTTGTCGATCTCATTCTTTATCAGGCGATCCAAGACCGCGCGAGCGATATTCACTTCGAGCCGTTCGAAAACGAATTCAAAATCCGCTACCGCGTCGATGGCGCGCTTTACGAAATGTCGCCGCCGCCTCGGCATCTTGCGTTGCCGGTCATTTCGCGTGTCAAAGTGATGGCGAGCATGAACATCGCCGAACGACGGCTGCCGCAAGATGGTCGCATTCAGAAGCACATCGCTGGGCGCAATGTTGATTTGCGAGTTTCAACGCTGCCGACGCAATTCGGCGAGAGCTTGGTGCTGCGCGTGCTCGATCGCAGCATTGTCAACCTGGACCTCGAAGCGCTCGGGATGCCGGATTACATCTACAATTTTCTGCTCGAAATGATCGAGCGCCCGAACGGCATTTTTATCGCGACCGGGCCGACCGGCTCGGGAAAGACGACCACGCTTTACTCGTGTTTGCGCAAGATCAACACGATCGATTCGAAGCTGATCACTGCGGAAGAGCCGGTGGAATACGATCTCGAAGGCATCGTGCAGGTGCCGGTGAACGAAGCAATCGGCTTGACCTTTGCGCGCGTGTTGCGGCATTTCCTGCGGCAGGATCCCGACCGCATCATGATTGGCGAGACGCGCGATCTCGAGACGGCGCAGATTGCCATTCAAGCGTCGCTTACCGGACACCTCGTTTTTACGACGCTGCATACGAACGATGCGCCGGGTGCGATCACGCGCTTGATCGATATGGGGGTGGAGCCGTTCCTCATTTCGTCAACATTGGAAGCCGTGCTCGGTCAGCGGCTCTTGCGCAGTATCTGTGGTCATTGCCGCGCACCGTACCGGCCGAACGACTCTCTACTGGCGGAGCTCGGTATCTCGCGCGGCGACCTTGGCAACAAAGAATTTTTCTACGGCAAAGGTTGCGACGCGTGCAATAACACCGGCTACAAAGGACGAAAAGGGATTTACGAGCTTCTGAAGATCAGTGATCCCATTCGCGAATTGATCAATGAGCGCGCCCCGACGGTGACGATTAAACAAAAGGCGATCGAGCTTGGAATGATCACGCTGCGCCAGGACGGCTTGCGCAGCATCTTCGCAGGCGACACAACGATCGAGGAAGTGCTGAGATACACGTAAACCATGACGAGGCAGTGGTACTCGACATGAACCGCAGATCTAATTAGAATACGCCCCCATGCCACGCTTCAACTACGTAGCTCTTGATGCTCGGGGCCAGGAAGCGTCCGGATTACTCGAAGCCGTTTCAAGTAGCGCAGCAATCAGTCAGCTGCGTCAGGCCGGTTATTTCCCCACCAGCGTCATCGAGGAGGCTATAAGTAGCCCCGACGGCAAGGAAGCTCGCCGACGGGCAGCGAAGGTCGCGCGTACGACGAAACCGCGCGCGAAAACGGGGATCGTCCTTTTCCAGCGCAAAAAGGTTAAGTCAAAAGTCCTGATGATCTTTACTCGTCAACTGGCGACGCTGATCGATTCCGGTTTGCCGCTGCTGAGAAGCTTAAACGTTCTAGCAAACCAGGAACACGACAAGGTGTTGAAAAAGACAATCGACAAGCTCGCCGACTCTGTGCAGAGCGGCAGCACGTTTTCCGACGCACTGGCGCTGCATCCGAAGATTTTTAACGATCTGTACGTCAATATGGTCAAGGCGGGCGAGGTCGGTGGCGTTCTTGAGTTGGTGCTAAACCGGCTTTCGGAATTTCAAGAGAAAGCCGCCAAGATTAAAAATAAGGTGCTCTCGGCGATGGTGTACCCGATCATCGTCATGACGATGGCGGTGGGGATCATGAGTTTCCTCCTCGTGTTCATCGTTCCGCGGTTCGAAGCAATTTTTCACGACCTGCTCGGCGATAAACCGCTGCCGCCGGTGACGCAGTTCGTTCTCGGCGTCAGCAATTCAATGAAGAACCACGGCCTGGTCCTGCTGGCAGCCGTAGTGGCCATCGTCATGCTTTACAACTTCATCGGCCGCACTCGTCGTGGACGACTCACGATTGACATTTTCAAACTGCGCATGCCACTCTTCGGTAATTTGAATCGCAAAACCGCGATCTCGCGATTCGCGCGCACACTCGGCACGCTGGTGACAAGCGGCGTTCCGATATTGCAGGCGTTAAACATCACTCGTGAGACCGCGGGCAATGCCGCCATCGCGCGGGCGATCGCGCGAGTGCATGACTGTGTCAAAGAAGGCGAGTCGATCGTGCAACCACTGGAGGCCAGTAAAGAGTTTCCCCCGATGGTGGTCAGCATGATCGATGTGGGCGAAGAGACCGGTAAACTCCCGGAAATGCTTCTGAAGATCGCCGATGTTTACGACGACGAAGTGGATAATGCTGTGGCCGCGCTCACCTCAATGCTGGAACCAATTATGATTGTCTTTCTGGCGGTGATCGTCGGCACCATCGTGCTCGCACTGTTCACGCCGCTCATCAGCATTATTACCGGCTTGCAACAACAAACGTAGCGGCCCAAGCAAAGAACGTTCAATGACGAAACAAGTTCTCCCCCGAAGTTGTACGGGCGTACGCTGCGGCGAAGGCCTGGCCAACGGATTCGGCGCTTGGCACAAGCGCCGCTACAACGCCTTCACTCTCATTGAGCTTGTCCTGGTCATCGGCATCATTACCGTCCTCGCGGGATTGGTCTTAAGCACAGTCGGGTATGCCCGAAAGAAAGGCGCACTTGCCCGTGCCGAAACCGAAATCGCAGCGATGTCGGCGGCGATTGAAAACTACAAATCGGACAATGGCGTTTATCCGTACAACAACACTACAAATGCTCTCGATGCTCGGATAAGAGGAGATCCAACGGATACCGCTGATCCAACGTACAGCAATGCGAGTTTTTACCTCTACACGCAATTAAGTGGCGATACGGTTGGCAACCGAAGTCCGACCGGAAGGAGCTACCTGCAATTTAAGCCGAACATGCTTCTTCCCCCAGGCGGCACCGGAACCGTCACTGCAATTGCTGATCCATTCGGCTACAGTTACGGTTATTCCACCGCGAATCAGGTCGATTCAACCAAAGGCTATAATCCAACGTTTGACCTCTGGACAACATGCAGTTTGAAAACTAGCCCGCCGACCGCAGCCGATCAAAATCAGTGGATCAAAAACTGGTAGGCGCTGTCACCGCACTGTGGGCAGTCCCGTCTTCAACCTTCATAGCTCTGACGGCCCAAAGGCGGGTGGCTATAACGAATTTCCGGTCGCCCATGGCATCTGACACAGACGCCCCTCAATTTCGCGGAGACTAACAACTATCCTTCGGTCGTGCGCACGACGACTTCGACGCGGCGATTGGGACTTTGCTCTTCGATTGAGCCGTTGGGTGACGAACGGAATTTCGTCGCACCGTAACCGCGCGTTTGGATTTGCGCCGGATTGATTAACATCGCCTCAACCAGATAGCGTTTTACGCTGTCGGCCCGACGCTGGCTCAGATCGAGATTGTATTCGAATGTGCCGAATGAATCCGTGTAGCCTTCGACGGAGAACGTCGCTCTCGGGTTACGCTGGATGAGGGTTCCCAGCTTTTGCAATTGAACAATCGCGCTCGATTGCAGTACGTCGCTGTCATACTCAAACAGCTGATCATCCGGCAGACGCAATTTTGTGCCTGATCCGAGCGGACCTTTTTGCGCCAACAACTGGTCCAGATCGCTGAAGCCCGGGGCGTGGCCTTTGTTCGGGCCCGCGCTGTCGCCGGGCAGCTTGCTTGTGAAAGTGTTTGGCCGTTTGATCGCCGTGCTCGTGGCCAGCTCCGTTCCGCTGAGAGCCGGCTGGGGACGGCCGGACACCGAGCTGTTGTTCAGTAGCGATTGCTCATGCGCGGCGTTTGGATCATTGGAGAGAGTTTGCGCCGTGGAACGCTCGATCTCGTTCATGACAGAACTAACGTCCGGCTGGTCCACCTTTGGTTGGTCAGGCAACACGTCCCGCATATCGTCCGGAAGTGCCGTGCTCGCCTGGACCTCCTCCAACAATTTGTCGAACGATTTCTTCTCATCCGGCAATTGCACGTCGGTGTTGTCAGGATTCGGTTTCGCCGCCGGATTGATTTGATCCGCACTGCTCTTCTCGAGGTTCGAATCGAGAACGCGCTTCACTTTGAATGTCGGCGTCTGCTCGTTCGGAGCGAACACCGCGTCCGCAGACGCGAAACGCGTCCGGTAAAAATAAGTGCACAGCGCGAAGTGTATGGCCAATGAGACAATTAGCCCAAGCCAGAGCCAGTTGCGCTCCTTGCTACCTGTCAACAGACCTTCAGTCTCGAAGCGGTCAAGTTTGTCGAAATCGGAAACCCTCATGACGGTTGGAATAATATCACTTTTGAACGCCTGGGCGACCTTATGCCTGCAACAAAGGCCACAGGACTATGTTCCTCCAGCCCGTGTGCGCTCGATGAAAGCTCGCGCAGCGCGCCGGATTTCCTCAGCAACGCGCGCTTCGGGCGACACGAACTTGGGCGTGAACCAGGGAAACAACCCAATCAAATCGTGGGTTACCAGAATTTGTCCGTCGCAATGCTCGCCCGAACCGATGCCGATCGTCGGGATGCCGATCGCATTAGTGATCTGCTTCGCGACCTCCGCAACCACAATCTCCAGCACCACGGAAAACGCACCGGCTTTTTCAACCGCACAGGCGTCGGCCAGTAACGCTTCGGCCTCCGATTGCGTGCGGCCCTTGATTCTGTAGCCGCCTTGCTCGCGCACACTTTGGGGCAACATCCCGATGTGCGCCATGAACGGGATTCCCGCCTGCGTGATCGCCTCGATCTGCGCGACGCGACTCACGCCGCCTTCGAGTTTCACTGCCTGCGCACCGGCATCGACAAACTTTCTGGCGGTCTCGACCGCCTGTTCCGGGGTGTCGTAAGTGTGAATCGACATATCCGCGACGAGCAGCGCGTGCTTCACCCCACGCGCTGCCGCGCGAGTGTGATGCAACATTTCGTCCAGCGTGACATCCGTCGTGTCCTGATAACCGAGGACGACCATCCCTACCGAGTCGCCGACGAGGATGATGTCGATGCCGCTCTCGTCCAGCAAGCGCGCGGTGGGATAATCGTAGGCCGTTAACGCGGTAATTTTCTCACCACGCTGTTTCATCTGGCGAAAATCTTTCATCGCGCTTGCTCGCAAGATCAGCCGCCCATTCCAGAACGCAAGCTTGTCGCGAAAGCGGCACGGCAGCGCCGCACTCGAAAACGCAAGCGCCGGAAATCCCCCGCGATAGATCGGCGATCTTTTCGAGTGTTCTGCCATTTTTGGATATGCCGAACCTTACCAGCTGTCGGCAAAGCGAACCACTTCGCTAGATTCGTTAAAGTCCGTGAGCAATTCGCTAACACCTTTCTCCTGCCCCAGCAAAATCAAATTCGCACGGATATCGGCCAGTGGCTGAAGGACAAACTTCCGCAAGTGCATCCGCGGATGCGGCAGTTGCAATCGTTCATTGTCGATCTGTTGGTCGCCACAGTAGAGCAGGTCGATATCAATCGTTCGCGAAACTTTTTTTGGATGATCTTGTTTGCGGCCCAAGGCTTCTTCAATGTGAATCAGTTGTTCAAGCAAACGCGCGGGATCACCTTCATACTCAAACTCGACTACCGCATTCAAAAATCTTCCGGCTCCGAGTTCGCAATCGACCGCTTCGGTCTCGTAAACCGCCGAGCAAAGAATTGGCGGCTTCACATTTTCGAGATCGAAAATTGCGTTTCGTGCTGCGCGCAGATTCTCAAGTCGATCGCCAATATTCGAGCCGAGTGCGATTGCGGTTCTCATTATTGTAGCCTCGATCGGTGATCGTGGCAGCCGGGGGTCACCGACCCCGGCTACAGGTTCACAGGCCCAGCATATCCTGCATCGAGTAGAGTCCCGGCCGTTTGTCTACGATCCACTTCGCTGCGCGTAATGCGCCTCGCGCGAAGATTTCACGACTCGCCGCGCGATGCGTCAGCTCCAAGCGTTCCCCGGGTCCGCTGAAACTTACGGTATGCTCGCCGACAACATCCCCTTCGCGAATCGATTGAATCGGCATTTCACTGTTTCGCACAGCTTTCAAAATTTCGGCCAACGTTTTCGCTGTCCCGCTGGGCGCGTCTTTTTTCATCTTGTGATGCGTTTCGACAATCTCTGGATCGAAATCCGGCCCGAGCAATTCGGCAGCTTTCCGCGTCAGCCAGAAGAGCACGTTCACTCCGACGCTGAAATTCGATGCCAAAACAATCGGCACAAATTGCGCCGTATCTTCAATCGTTTTGCGTTGTTGCTGCGAGTGGCCGGTCGTTCCAATGACGAGCGATTTGCCACGCTGCAATGCGGAGCGGCAGATTTCATCGATGGCGTCGGCGTGACTAAAATCGATTGCCACGTCGCAAGTTTTCATCGCCGCCTCGATCGAATCGCCCAGATCGCATTGCCCGGCGATTTCAATGTCGGCATCGCCTTGCGCAAGATCGCGAACGGTTTTCCCCATGCGCCCGGCCGCGCCGATGAGCAGTACGCGCAGGGGAGAATTCTTCATCGTCGCGTCACATTATACCCTACACGTCGATGGGAGTTATCGCTTCGATTCAAAGTCTTCCAGTGTTTCGCGCAGGCGCGCTTGGTTCGCTTCGCTCATTTCGCACAAAGGCAAACGAACTTCGGCGGACATCGCGCCACGCCAGCCAAGCGCTGTCTTCACAGGAACCGGGTTAGGCTCGATGAACAAATCTTTGAACAACGGCAGGAGTTTCCGATGCAATCTTTCCGCCGATTTCAAATCGCCCGATTCGCACGCGCGCACAAGCGCGCACACTTCAGATGGAAACAAATTCGAAGCCACGCTCACGACACCGGCAGCGCCTACGGCCATGAACGGCAGCGTGAGCGAATCGTCGCCACTCAAAATGGTGAATGCTTCGGGCAAACCCCGGCGCAGCTCGCCAATGCGCTCGACGCTGCCGCTTGCTTCCTTGATCGACATGATGTTGCGACATTCTTTGGCCAAACGCGCCACGGTCTCCGGCAGGATGTCCACGCTGCAACGTCCGGGAATGTTGTAGAGCATGATCGGCAGCGACGTGACATCGGCGATTGCTTTGAAATGGCGGAACAGTCCCTCCTGGCTCGGCTTGTTGTAATATGGCGCGACGAGCAGCGGGGCATCCACGCCGAGTTTTTCGGCCCCTTTGGTGTCGGCGATAGCGTGTTGCGTGGAGTTTGAACCTGTTCCTGCAAGGACGACACAACGTTTGTTCGCTTTAGCGACTGCCAGGCGGATTACATGTTCGCGTTCTTCGTGCGACAGTGTCGGCGATTCCCCGGTCGTGCCGATCGCGACGATTCCGGTGATGCCCGCAGCGATTTGTGTTTCGATCAGCGTTTCGAAAGCAGAAACGTCAACGGCGCCATCGCGAAATGGCGTGACCAAGGCTGTGAACGTGCCGCGGAACATCTTGCCTACTCAATCGTCAGGTAGAGCGAAGTCGAGACATCTCTGATCATTCCTGCCTCAAAATTAGAGATTCCGCGACTTCGCTCGGAATGACAAGGCGCTAAGGAGCTCAAATCTCGATTGTGCCCTCAAAAACAAATTCAGCCGGGCCGGTGAGCGTAACGTTGCGAAACTGATCGCGAGCCTTTTCAAAACTAACCTGCAATTCGTCTCCGCCGCGCGCGCGGATGGTGATCGGGCCACTCGCATTTTCGGTGGCAGCGAAGATCAGGGCGCTTGCTACTATTCCTGTGCCGCACGCGAGCGTTTCGTCCTCCACCCCGCGTTCATATGTTCGGATGGCTATTTTATTGGAGCCGCGTTTCTCTATGAAGTTTGCGTTTGCGCCGGTCGGCGAAAACATCTTGTGATAACGAATCGCTGCACCCTCGCGTCGCACATCGACATCGTCGATTTTCGGAACAGGAATCACTACATGCGGCACGCCGCTGTTGATAAAGTGAACGGTCTTGTTTTCATCGCCGACGGGAAGTTTGACGTTCAGTTGTAGATCATTGGGTTCGGTCATTTGCAGCGTCACCAAATCACCCTTCAATTTCGCGGAAATCACGCCGGCTTGCGTTTCAAAAGAAATTTCTTCCTTCGCTCCAGCGATCTTGTTTGCGAAACGCGCGAAGCAACGCGCACCGTTGCCGCACATCTCCGCTTCCCCCCCATCGGCGTTGAAGTAGCGCATCCGAAAATCCGCGCGGTTCGCAGGCTTTTCGAGTAGCAGGATCCCGTCGGCACCGATGCCGCGGTGCCGATCACACAAGTGCGCGATCCGGCTGCGGCCCAGACGAACGTCCCCTACCCTGTTGTCGATGAGGATGAAATCGTTCCCCGCGCCGTTCATTTTCGTGAAACGCAGCATGATCGTGATTGTAGCGGTGGCTTTGCGCGTTGTCATGTCGAGCGTAGTCGCTGTCACTCAGATCACCACGCCGGTCGTGCTGAGCCAAGCGAAGCGGAGTCTAAGGATGCTGCGGAATTATGATTGGGTGCTGCCGCGGGATTGAAAGCCTGGCCTCGCGGACTTCGTCCACTGCGTTGCAGCCTCGACTTCGCTCGGAATGACAGCAAGGCATTGCTAGATCAAGTTTCGGTGTTTACTTATCCGCCGTGAAAAAACTGGGCGCGTGGATTGTGATAGCGTTTATTGGTCTCGCGCCGCAGTTCTCGTTCGCAGGCAATTACAACGACCTAGTTCTCGAGCAGGTCAGCCAGATGCCAAAAGGCGGTCGTTACTCTGTTTCGCATTTCGCCAAGATCCGCCTGCAATCGTCGGCACATTTTGAGTCCGGCAAATTTTTCATTATTCCGTCGGGACCGAGTTTCTGTTCAGGCGCGACGTATCTGGTTTTTATCAGAACCATTGAGGCTTTGCGCGAGCGCAGTCAGCTTCGTCTCGACTACAGCACCCTTGAGCGTTTGATCATTCGCGACCAGCGCGACGGCGAAGGCGTTTGGGGCCGATGGAACGCGAATGGACCTGGCACCGCGCGTCTGTTCCATGAATTGGGCTTGGGCCGAAACTTCGACAATTTCGATCGGGCGAAACCGGGCGATTTCATGAAAATCTTCTGGTCGCGCGCGGTCGGCAAAAACGAACACGGACATTCAACGATCTTTTTGGGAATGGAGAATCGCATGGACGGACAGTACGTCCGTTATTGGTCGAGCAATGTTCCAGCCGGTTACGGTGAGAAGAGCGTGCCGCGAAGCAAAATCGCCTACGCCATTTTCTCGCGCCTTGAAACACCGACAAACTTGGCGCGAATTAACAGCGCGCCTTTTGTCGATACATATTTGGCGTCTCTCCTCCGAAGTCGCTCTAGCATTTCAGAAGCTGGCGCGAAATGCGGGCTTTAGGTGGGGGCGCACGCTTGTAGCGTGCAGAGTCTGGCTTCCAGCCGGCCTCCGAGAGTGTTTTGCAGGATGTAAAACGCAGCCCGCAAGATGCGACCGCCCACCGAAATCGGGCTTGCCTTCGAAATTGGCGGTCGCTAAAACGGCGTCATGCTTCTCGAAACCTTAAAACGTCATTGGTGGGTTCCGGTATTAAGGGGTATTGCTGCAATTATCTTCGGGGTGATCGCGTTCACGCATCCTCTCATGGCTGCCGCGACACTCGTGCTGTTTTTTGGAGCCTGGGTACTGGTGGACGGAATTTTTCGCGTAATAGGTGCCATTGGCCATCGCGCTTCGGATCCGGACTGGGGATTCAATCTAATCATCGGAATTCTCGGAATCATCATCGGGTTGCTTACGTTTCATGCGCCCGGGATTACCGCGCTGGCGCTGGTGATTTACATCGCGGCATGGGCGCTCATGATTGGCGCGACGGAAATTGCGCTGGCGGTTAAGATGCGGCGCGAGATCAAAGGCGAGTGGTTCCTTATTCTCATGGGCTTGGCTTCGATCGTCTTCGCGGCTCTTCTCCTGTGGAACCCGCTCGCGGGCGCTGCGGCGCTCATCTGGATTGTGGCATGGTACGCAGTGATCGTTGGCGTGCTGGCAATTATTTTTGGGTTTCGCTTGCGCAGCCTGCGAGCGCCGCTCGCTGCTTGAACACCGGAAAAACCGCGTTGAGTTCTACAGCTCGTTGGGTGAAGTGCTTTGTCGTTTTCGTCGAAAGAGCTTCCTCGGCTAGCGGACTTCTTGCGCAACCTAACCCGGTGGTGCCGGTTAATTGAAGAAAATGCGGCCTCCAGCCATTGATTGCTCGATTAGTCTAGGACGCTGGAATATGATCGTTCCCACGCCTCCGAATCCGCGATGGCGAAGAGAGAACCGTCTTTGTGAGGACCACCTATGAAAAAAGCTCCCCTTAGTACAAGAAGGCGATTGCAAAACCATTTGCAAAGGAACCGAAATGAATTGGACAACGGGCAACTACTCGCGGCGTTGATGGCTTTCAAACGCGGCGATTTTTCCGCGCGACTCCCGGAGGATTGGACAGGCGTGCCGGGCAAAATCGCCGATACTTTCAATACGGTGATCGAGACCAACCAACGCATGACTCGGGAACTGGAACGCATTGTACACGTAGTTGGCAAAGAGGGTCGAATCAGTCAGCGGGCGTCGCTTCGCGAAGTGTCCAACTCCTGGGCAGATGCGATCCAATGCATCAACGTTTTGATCGGCGATCTAGTTCAGCCAACGAGTGAGATGGCGCGAGTGATTGGCGCCGTAGCGAAAGGAGATTTGTCACAAACAATGGCGACGGAGATCGAAGGCCAGCCACTAAAGGGTGAATTTTTGCACACCGCTAAAACGGTAAACGCGATGGTTGGGCAGTTGGGCGCTTTCGCCTCCGAAGTGACGCGCGTAGCGCGCGAAGTCGGCACGGAAGGCAAACTCGGTGGTCAGGCAAAAGTCAAAGGCGTCGCTGGCACTTGGAAGGACTTGACGGAGAACGTGAATCTCATGGCGTCGAATCTCACCTCACAGGTGCGCAACATCGCCGCAGTCACCACGGCCGTGGCAAGCGGCGATCTTGCGAAAAAAATCACTGTCGATGTACGGGGCGAACTGTTCGAATTAAAGGACACCATCAACAAGATGGTGGACCGTCTGCGGTCATTCGCCTCAGAGGTCACGCGCGTAGCCCGCGAGGTTGGCACCGAAGGTAAACTC
>JBKOYE010000070.1:0-14860 GCA_046725275.1 Verrucomicrobiota bacterium | reverse complement strand
AAGCTTCCACGAACCGAAGGAATTGGTTCAGAGTGGCATCTGGATCCGCAGCTTGTGCGATCCAATCGAGCAATATCGGGCGCAGTCTCTGGAAGATCTGGCGAGTTCGCGGCGCGACGTGAAAACTCGCGGCGCCTCGTTCGAGATCTCTCAGTGCTTTCTCTGCTCGTTTCGGATCGTCGAAAATCTCCACATTGACTTCGACGCGTTGGGCAGGCACTTCAGAAATGATCCGTTGAAAAATGGGACGCACCGATCCCATCCGGTTTTGCAGTGCCGCTGTGAAATCGTTGGCGGAAGCAAAGCGAAGGCTGCGTGCGAGACGGTGCAGCGGTTCCGGCTCGTCTGGAACGGTATGGGTCTGTTGTTCGGCTTCGATTTGCAGGCGGTGTTCGACGCGACGCAGAAACCGATACGCGCCGTCCAGCGCCAAAACTTCTTCGCGCGGAAGCAAATCCAGCTGTCGAAGTGCGTAAAGTGCCTTGAGCATACTTGATTCTTGGAGGAACGGATGACGCGCGCCGTGGGTAAGCTGGCGCGTCTGCACGATGAATTCGATCTCGCGAATGCCGCCGCGCCCAAGTTTTACGTCGCGATCCAATTTCTCCCTTCCGACAACGTCGCGTTCGATACGATGCTTGATATTGGCAATCTCCTCCAGCAGATCGGGCGTTGCGCTTTTTGGGTAAATGAACGGCTGATGCAGCCTCAGGAAGTCGTACGCCAGCTCGCGGCTGCCCGCGATTCCACGGGCTTTGATGAGCGCGATGCGCTCCCACGTTTCGCCGAACCCCGCGTAATAGTTTTCCATGCTCTCCAGAGACCGAGCCAAAGGGCCTGCTGAGCCTTCGGGGCGCAAACGCAGGTCCACTCGAAAGAGCGAGCCGGCCGGATCCGGCGTCGAAAACGTTTCGAGAATCTTGTTACCCAGCCGATTGAAAAATTCGTGATACGAAATATGCGGCGCGAGTTGGCCTTCCTCACTGTAAACAAAAAGAAGATCGACGTCCGAGCTGTGATTCAGTTCGCCTCCGCCGAGTTTCCCGAGCGCAAGAATGGCAAACTCCGCTTTTGGCGAGCCGTGTCGTTGGCGAAGCTCGTCGTCCCAATATTCAAACACCCGGCGGACGCAGATCTCTGCGATCTGCGAAAGTTCGCCGGTGGTTTCCTCCAGAGGAGCCACTCCGGCAAGTTCGCGCACCGCAACGCGACTCATCTCCCGGCCTTTCCAAAACCGCAGCGTCGCGAAATTCCTCTTTGCCGGAGAACCACCTGCCAGCGCGTGTAATTCAGCAAGCATTTCCGCGTAGCCGCGGGATGCGAGGCATACGTCCGGCCGGCAAAGCCACAGCAGCATTTCAGGGTTCAGCGTCAAGCGTGTCGCGCAGATGCTCGACACTGCCAGAAGATGTAGCAGAGCCGCTTCGCCCAGTGGAAATTGTTCGACCACTTTGAGCAGTGGCTCCGCGGTTGCCGGCCATTGTTCGCCGAGCTGGATCAAACTGGTCTCCACCTGTGAAGGGTTTAGTGATGTGGCCGACTTTTCCCGAATCCAGCGCGCACACGCATCCATTGCGCAGAACATCACGCGGTTTCGCGCGAAAGACCAGTTGCCGCAGTGCTCATACGGCAGTCCGCATCGATTTCAGATTTCGCTCACATATGTGAGCTGAAACTGCAATGCGCAATAGCGCTACCCCGAAGCCGGAGGCGCTAGCATACGAAGCGCTTTTTCGTGCATTTGAAACTCAACCGGGCAGCTACCGGCCAGTTCGCCGTCAAGCTCAAGGGGAACATCCTGCTCGCTGCTGACGTGGAGGTGGCGGGTCTGGAAATACTCAATTTCCGGAACGCGGATGTTTGAGCTGAATACAACGTCATGGAGATACTTGATGATTTCCAGATAACCGAGCCGCTTGAACACGACGACATCAAGCAGGCCATCGTCGATGATGGCCTGTTTGAAAAACGGGAAAGGTCCGCCGTAAAGACGTCCGTTTCCGACGAGAACAAATGATCCTTCCCGCACAGATGCGTTCTCCGATTCGATAAAAAGCTTGGGTGCCTGCCGCGCCGCAATGTGTGCCGCCGAGATGAGATAGCTGAGCGGGCCAAGGCTGCGCTTAAACGCAAGTGTGGTTTCCTTTACAGCCTGTGCATCGAGCCCAATGCCACCGAGCTGAACAAAGTACTTTTGATTCGCGCTCGGTAGATCAACGAGACGCATGTTTCCGGCCTCGACAATCTCCCAGCAAAGCGCGAGATCGTCGGACGGCAGGCCGAGCTCCATTGCGAAAACGTTGACCGTGCCCATGGGGAGAATGCCCAGCGCTGCATTGCTGCCGGCAATTCCGTTCGCCACGTGATTCACGGTTCCATCCCCCCCTGCAGCAACGATCCGTCCAAAACCTTCCTCGACCGCGCGTCTTGCGAGCGCTTCGGCTTCGCCCGCGTGCGACGTGATTCGGATCGGCCAACCGCGGGCGATCGATTCGACGCGCTCCTGCCAGTCCCGAACAGTTTCGAGACTTCCCGCGGTTGGATTGAGAATGATAGCTATGTCAGTCACGGGGAAAAAGTACTCCGGGGTTTGATGTTTGCTTCAAACTGGGACTGCGTAACATCTCAGGGGTGCGAAAGCTGCGCCAGTTGGTCGTGATTGTTCTAGGGGCATTGATGGCGCTCGGCGCAGTTCTCTTGCTTGGCGTGAACCTGTATGTGCAATCACAAGGCGCACAAGCAAAGATTCAGCAGGAACTGACCCGCAGCCTCGGCATGCCGCTCAAAATTCGCAGCATGAGCGTTACCCCGTGGGGCGGACTCGAACTGAGCGGCATCACGATTGCCCAAACCGCATCAGCCGGCCCCAAGCATTTCCTTGAGGCAAAGACTTTCCGGCTGCGCGTTCGTTTCCTTTCGCTGTTTTCGCAGCGGTTGGTGATCAAGGAAGTTTCCCTCATCAATCCCACGGTTGTCTGGCTGCAAGATGCGCAAGGAAAATGGCGCTTGCCCAGTGCGCAAGCAGCGCGGTCACACGAGGTTTCCATAACGCAGG
Organism: Verrucomicrobiota bacterium; assembly: GCA_046725275.1. GTDB lineage: Bacteria > Verrucomicrobiota > Verrucomicrobiia > Chthoniobacterales > UBA10450 > Udaeobacter. The sequence goes on along the minus strand of JBKOYE010000070.1, from coordinate 11,805 downwards.
CTCCGACGCCCCCGCAGCCACCAGCAGAGATCGAACTTCTTCAAACGCATGCATCTTCCGCTGGTACCGCGGCAGCCACTGTTCCATCTTCGCCGCAGGTGACGGTCAAAGATCAACCGCCGGGACGCGAGGCAAGACCGGTCGTTGCTCCCGAAGTTCGGCGAGTCAGCGTTAAGAACGGCGATTTCACTTTTCTCGATCAAGCCGGCAAACTGGTGGCGAGTTTTACAGGAGTAGATTTTCGCACCAACATTCGCAGCTCGCCGGCCCTTCATGGAGATGCAAAAGTGGCCAGAATTTCATTGCGAGACCGCTTTTTTCTGGACCAACTGCGCTCGCCGCTCCGGTACGAGCCCGACGTGCTTGAGCTTTCCAACATTTCCGCGCGTGTCGCAGACGGCGAGGTCAACGGCTATTTTGCTATTCAGCCAGAGGCGGAAGATTCGCCATTTACGGCCACCGTAAACTTCCATGACGTACTCGCAGATCAGATTGTCGAAAATGCCGGCGGCCCGAAAGGAATGGTAAAGGGCAAGTTGGAAGGAAGTTTCCACGCCTCCGGGAAGACCAGCAATCCGGACACGCTAATTGGAAAAGGCGAAATTTTCCTGCGAGAAGGCCGCGTCCAGCAATACAGATTGCTCGTGTTGTTAGGCCAGATTCTCCAGATCGAGGAACTCCAGGAGCTTCATCTGGAGCAGGCAGATGCAAAATATCACTTGAACCCGGGGCTGGTCACGATTGACGAACTGGTTTTGCGTTCGCCCAACATTCGGCTCACTGCGTCTGGCACAGTCACTTTTGACGGCACGCTCCAGCTCAATTCACAGCTCGCGATCAACGACAGAATTCGTGGCCAGCTTTTCAGAGCAATACGCGACAATTTTCATCCCATCGACGACGCCGGCTATTCTGCCATCGAGTTCCAAGTGGGCGGTACCGTTGATCGGCCAAGCACAAACTTGGTGGAACGACTAGTTGGCCGTGATATCAGCAGCATGCTCAACAGCTTCTTTGGTGGGAAAAAGGACCGGCCAAAAAAGAAAAAGAAGCCAGTTGAAGATGCGATAACCGCTGCGCCGTCGCCCTCTGTTCCAGCGGAGCAAGCGCTGCCCGAAGCTACTGCAACGCCAAGTCCACTCGCGTCGCCATGAGGGTGATCGCCGGCAGCGCCGGCGGGGTCCGCCTGGCAGTTCCGAAGCGCGGTGTACGCCCGACAATGGATCGCGTCAAAGGCGCAATTTTCTCAAGCCTTGGCAACGCCGTCATCGGCGCGCGGGTGCTCGATCTTTTCGCCGGAAGCGGCGCGCTTGGCATCGAGGCGCTCAGCCGCGGGGCGGCCTCGGCCGTGTTTGTTGAAGATGACCGGCAAACGGCTGACATCATCGACCAAAATCTCGCGAACACGAAATTAAAAGGGCGCGTTCGAAACCAGGATGTTTTCGATTTTCTTCGGCAAGCATCCAATGCCGACAAATTCCGAATCATCTTTGCCGATCCGCCGTATGAAAAGGCAGAACATGGCGAACGCCACACCGAAAAACTCCTCAAAAACGAAATGTTGGCACAACTGCTGGAGACCGGCGGCATCTTCGTTTTGGAAAAGCGACCGGGTGAAGCTCTTCCTGAAATGCAGTTCTGGCGCGTGGTTCGACAAAAAGCATACGGCGCGACTGAAGTTTTGTTCTTGAGCAAATCGGCAATCGGCAATCGGCCTGCAACGGATGCGAAGCAACGGCCAGCAATCAAATGATCCGTTTCATTTACAATTTGCTTTGGCCGATCGGGCTCTTGTTCTTTTTGCCAGGCTATTTCGCGAAAATGATTCGCCGTGGCGGCTACCGCGACAAATTTGGGCAGAGGCTGGGAATATACGACCGCGAGCTGTGCGATCGCCTATCAAAGCAAAGATCAACTTGGCTACACGCCGTGAGCGTAGGCGAAGTAAACGTTGCGCTGAAACTGGCGAATGCCTTGCGCGTGCTCGAACCTCATTTGCACTGCATCCTGACGACGACCACGACGACCGGATTCGCGCTGGCGCGTAAGAACGCCCCGCCTTGGATCGAAGTCATGTACACGCCTCTCGATTACTGGCCAATCATGCGCCGCGCCTTTTCAGTGATTCGTCCCGCGCGCATCGTTCTGGTCGAAGCCGAAGTGTGGCCCAATCTCGCCAGCGAAGCGCACACGCGCCGGATTCCCCTCGTGCTCGTGAATGCGCGACTGTCTCCGCGATCTGAAGGACGGTATCGGCGATTTCGATTTTTTGTCGCGTCAACGTTCCGGCTTCTCGATTTGGTTTGCGTACCAGAACGGCAAGACATCGAGCGATGGGCGGCGCTCGGTGTCGACCGCAGCAGGATCAGGCGCACTGGCAGCATCAAATACGATCCTGACGCTGCAGAAGCCAAAGCTGTAGCCCCGTCCCTGTGGGACGCGTCGGACGCGTTCAGTTCGGAGCATCCCGTCCTCTTTGGCGGCAGCACGCATCGTGGCGAAGAAGAAATCTTGGCCAGAGTTTTTCTGCAGTTGCGCCAGCAATTTCCGGCGTTGCGGCTCTTCATCGCCCCGCGTCACGTTGAACGGTTGCAAGAAATCTGCGCAGAGTTGGGGGCGTTTCCATTGCGTGTTGCCCTCACCAGCGAAACGCTAACCGGCCGTGGAGCTGATGCGGATTGCATGCTCCTTGACACGACTGGCGAACTTCAACGCTGGTACGGCGTCGCGACTGTGGTTTTCGTGGGAAAAAGCCTCACTGCGCACGGTGGACAAAATCCCGTAGAACCGATCCTGGCGGGGAAGCCTGTCGTGTTCGGTCAGCATATGGAGAACTTCGCCACGCTTGCTAAGACTCTGGTGTTAAACAACGGCGCAATCCAAGTTACCGACACCGAGGCGCTCGAGCGCGCTGTTGCCGACCTTCTGCGCGACGGCGATGCCCGCAACCGTCTTGTGCAAAACGCCCACACAGCGTTGAGCGAGCATCAGGGCGCAACCGCGCGCGCAGCCTCCTTGATTCACGAGATTGGCTCTGAGCGAGGCAACAGTAAGTTGTAGGGCGTCTGTGCCAGACGGCGGGCGGCGATCTGTCGACCAATTTGCCTTGCACCGAATGATGCTAATTCCGATATTGCCCGGCTTTTGTGACCCTATCGTCTAGAGGCCCAGGACACCGCCCTTTCACGGCGGTAACACGGGTTCGAATCCCGTTAGGGTCGCGAATTTCCTGATTCCTACCACGGCGCGCGCGAGATCAAATGTCCTTTGCGAGGCTATAGTGGCGTGGTCTGCGCAAAACTTCCGTAGATTTAGTTCGGTAGTCTTGCGCGAGGCGCCGCCCCGAGCGCCGATACAGTTACGTGAACTCTCGATAGTTAGTCATGAATCGAATAATTCGCGGCAAGGCTCTTCCGTTAGGGTCGCACTGGCTGATGCTCCTAATCGCCGGCGTGTTGTTCGTGCTCGTCGCGACATTTGTGGATCTGAGGCCGGTGGTGGATCAGAATTTTTTCTTTTCAACCAGCGATCCCGGGATCCAGCAAACTAAAGAAATCGAGCAACGTTTCCCTTCGCAGCCGGAAGTGATTCTGGCAGTATCGTCCCGCGACATTTCTTCGTCGCGATATCTGGGCCGAATTCAAAGGCTCACGCAGCGCGCCCACAGCATCGGTGGCGTCAGCGCGGTTAAAAGTTTGGCGGAAGGACCAAAAAGTTTCGAGGATGCACTGAAGAGCCCTTTCTGGAGCCGATTGCTGATCGCGCCCGACCGGAAGTCCAGCAACATCATCATTTTCATGAAAGGGAGGCACACAGAGAGACCGATCCAGAAGCTGATGCAAATCGTGCATGAGCTGGATGCGCGAGATTTCCGCATTCACATCGCGGGTCCGCCTTACGTCGTGGAAATGCTCCGGCGCAGTTTGGAACATGATTTCCGGTACTTCACGCTGACGGCGATCGTTTTGTTTGGCCTGACCATGGCCGCTTTGTTCCGATCGGTCTGGTTGTTTGTCGGAATGCTTTGCACCTGCGCGAGCGCCGTTTTGCTGACCTTGCTGCTCCAATCAATGCTCGGGCACAAGATCGGGATCCTGACGGTCAACCTCGGCACCATCGTGTTTATCGTGGCTTTGTCGCACCTGATCTACATGACGTTCAACTGGCAGACGCTCGCTAATCGGGCGCATCGCCTGGGGAAAGAGTCACCCAATCTCGCGAAAGATGCGATGCGCATGACGTTTCCGGCTTCGTTCTGGTCGATGATCTGCGCGTCCCTGGGCTTCGCGAGTTTGCTGATTGTCCAGGCGAAACCTCTGCGCGAATTGGGATTTGGCGGCGTTCTTGGCACCGTTGTCGGGTTTGCTTGCGCATATTCGATGTATCCCGCGTTCCTGCGCTGGGCGGTTCCGCACAAAACCAAGATCGTCGAGGTGGAACCGAGGCATGCATTCTGGGCGCGCCGTTTTGGATTGCTGTCATTAGGCGTCATTTTGCTCGGCATCGGCCTGGGATTCGGCCTGGCGCGAGTAAACACGGACCCGAGCCTTCTGGACTATTTCAAGCCGCACCAGGAGCTGCGGGAGGGATTGGAATTCGTAGATCGCACCGGCGGCTGCAACCCGCTCACGCTCGTCGTGTCTGCATCGAACGGAACCCTGCTGAACACCGACGCGGCTTACGAGAAAATGTGGAGGCTTCACGGTGCGCTGGAGCACGAGAAGGACGTCGGCACTGTCATCTCGTTACCGACGCTTCTGGCCGAGGGCGACCGCGTGCCGTTTTCGTTTCTCATCAGCTACGAAAAAATGATGGAGATCATGTCGCAACCCAAGTACGCGCGGGTGGCGAAAAGTTTCGTGACCGATGATCGGAAAGAAACGGTGTTCATGCTTCGAATGATTGAAGGGCGCCGGACGGAGTATCGTGTCGATGTGGTCAACGACCTTCGTGCTGTCTGCCGAAAATATGGATTCAAAGCTGACCTCGTGGGTGGCATTTACTATTTGCAGGGGCGCCTTGCGAAGCTGGTCGCTGAAAGTTTGGTGACCGGATTGTTCTGGCTGAATTTGTTGTTCGTCGTGATCGCGTGGCTTGTCGCGCGGTCGGTGCGCGGCGCGCTAGCGATGATTGCGAGCCTCACTCTGGTGCCGTTGTCAATGCTAGGCGGTATCGGCTGGTTCAATGTGCCGGTGGACATCATTTCCGCACCGGCGACAAATGTTTGTATCGGTATCGCGATCGATTCGATGATTCATCTGGTCTTTGGTGTGCGACGCGCGCAACGTGACGGGAAAAAAGGCTGGGCCGCGTGGGTAGCGGGACGGGAAGAGCAATGGCGCGGAATCGTTTATTCGGACGTGATTTTCGCTGCCGGTTTCGCCATTTTCGTGCTGTCGGATTTTCCGCCGACGCAGCGGTTTGGTCTCGTGGTTCTAGCCGGCTTGGTTATTGACATCCTGGCGAATCTATTTGTGTTGCCGCTGCTCGGTGGTGCTGGATTGAAAAAGCGCGCTTGAAGGCACGGCATGTGAGGATCGTTTCCTTCTTATTTCGTTCGGCGAGCTTCAGTCCGTATGAATGGATGCTCGAATGAGCAATAGAAGAACACTCCCCAATCGGGCGAATCGGAGGTGAGGCCGATGGGCACAGCAGCACCAATGACCAGTTGCGCGTCGCTGCGCAGATTAAAGGCGTAACGCGCGCCAGGAGAGATGATGGCAGTTGCGGTGCGATCGACAGTTTCCTCGGGTGCAAACACTCCCTCGGCGATGTCTTGATTCCAGCCGGCGACCGTCTCGAGCATAAGATTGAAGTCGCGGCTGACGGCGTAGATCGCGCTTGCCCCGAGATTGTAGTTCGTCAGGTGATGATCGCCCACGTTCGGAAACAGCGACATCCCGGCGTTAAAATGGAGAGTCCAGCGGTCGCTGATGATCTTGCTGAAAGGCAGATTCGTCTCGTAACCGACGACGCCAGTGCCGAATCCCTTATCGTGATCGCCGGTCGGAAGCACAAGCGACAAACGTGGCGCGAACGCCGGCGTATATTCATCTTCTGTTAGCGCTTGGAGGCGATAGTTGAGCCGCATGTCTGCGATCCCGTTGTCGTCTTCGGTGAAGACGTACGGAATCGTGTAAGAGAACTGGTGAGTCTGGGTAAACACCGGCCATTCCTGAGTAAAACTCGGTGCGATCTCACGAGAACCGTTGGTGAAATTGATTGGCACATTGAGTATGTGCTGCACCACGCCTGGCTCCTGATTGTACGCTTCTTCAATTAAGAACGAGTTGTCCTGAATTCCCTTCGCCAGCGGCTCGGATGCGACTAGAGCATTTATCGGCGACAGTACACCGGTCATCGCCAAAAGGCAGGCAATTACACGGAGGCGCAATTTCAATCTTGAGCGCAAAGCTGGGCATTGCGGCGGGTTCATATCGACCGTCAACCTGGTGCACACAACCGAAACATAAGCGGGTCCGGACAGTCAACGCGGTACCGCTTGCAGATCTCCAAAAAGCGCGATTGAGAATGCGGCTGCGATGAAATAATTTGAAGGCCCATGCAGGCCGCGTTTTACCAATCGGAATCTGAGCAGCCGCATCCCGGGCGGGCGCGGGCGATCATCAAGGCGCATCCTGAGGTTCGTCAATTGATGGTACGCAATCCGTGGACTGCGCTGATTGCGGCATCGATTCTGATTGTACAGACGGCGATTGCGTTCGGGATGGGCCAATTGGGCTTCGGTTATTGGTGGCTGAGTCTGCTCATTGCGTTTTGCGTCGGTGCGTTTGCCAACCATGCCAACTACGTCATCATTCATGACGCCACGCATAACCTGATTTTCCGGAGCCCGAGCTGGAACAAGATGGTGGCCATCATCGCCGATCTTCCGAATCTCACTCCGGGTGCGATGGGTTTTCGTGTTTATCACCTCAAACATCATTCACATCAGGGTGATTACGAATGGGACGCAGACCTGGCGAACCACTGGGAAGCCCGGCTGGTGGGCAACAAATGGTATCGGAAAGCGATTTGGCTGATGCTGTTTCCATTTTTTCAGATAACACGTCCGCCGCGATTGAAGGCGATCAAGATGTGGGACCGCTGGTTTTCGATCAATCTCGCATGCGCGGTCTTATACGATGTAGCGATCGTTTATTTCTGCGGTTGGGCCGGATTTCTTTATCTGGTGTTCGCGTTCTTGTTTTCCATCGGCCTGCATCCGGTTGGCGCGCGCTGGATTCAGGAGCATTACACCTACGATTTCGACCAGGAAACGTTCAGTTACTACGGGCCGATCAATCGAGTGGCATTAAACATGGGTTATCACAACGAACACCATGATTTGCCCTCGGTTCCGTGGAACAATCTGCCGAAGCTGCGCGCGATGGCACCGGAGTTCTACGGCGATCTGAAGTACCACTCTTCGTGGAGCCGGTTGCTGGTACAGTTCATTTTTGACAAGCGATACAGTCTCTACTCGCGAGTAGAACGAATGAGAGAACAGGACGAACCACACGCCGCTTCACGGATCATGAGCAATCAGACGGGCAGTCTTGATCTGAGTGCCCGGCCCATTACCTTTTAGCCATGCAGGAACGGCTTTACGTCTCGAGCAAAAACGAAACGGTCCGGATGTTCGAGAGCGATTTCATGGAATTTTTTTCGCGCGTGCATCCGGCGACTCCGTTGATTCTCTACCTGCCGGTGGTCGGCTACATGCTCTACGTCGCGCTTTGGAGGCAGACATTTCCGGTGGTTGTGGTCGCCGGATTTTTCCTGCTCGGTATGCTTCTCTGGACCCTGCTTGAGTATTTGATCCACCGATACATTTTCCATTACGAACCAAAAACTCGCTTGGGAAAACGGCTGCACTACATCATTCACGGCGTGCATCACGATTATCCAAACGATGGAAGAAGGCTTGTTATGCCCCCCAGTATCAGTGTTCCGCTCGCATTGCTGTTCTACGGCATGTTTCTGGTAATCTTTGGGCGCTTTGCATCGGGCGCATTCGCGGGATTGGTGTTTGGCTATGTCTGTTACGACATGCTCCATTATGCTACGCATCACTTTCCAATGAAACGCGGCGTCTTACTCTGGCTGAAGCAGTATCATCTGCGCCACCACTACAAGGATGATCACGCCGGGTACGGCATCAGCTCGCCGCTCTGGGACTACGTTTTTCGGACCACGCGCAGATAAAATTCGCTGTCAGCCAAGTTGGCTGACTCGAGTTTCCAGCCGTGACATCCTGCTTGTCCTGAAATCCGAATCCCCTTACATTGCTGCCCCGACACGAAACTCCATAGCTGTCGATGCAGTGGAGAAAATCGTAAGGAATCTGGTGAAAGACAAAATTGTTAGTCTTGCTGGGGAACACCGTCTGTGAGGATGTTCGCGAGCAAAACAGAGTGTACGGTTCGATGAACGTTAACGACCCGGCAAAATTCAGTCTGAGCAATTTCCTGGCGGGCGAAAGCGACGACCCGCTGCAACCCCCGCCGAGCTTTACAAACTGGATGCAGCTCGGCGCGTGGGCCGTTGAATTGTACGAGCCCGAGCTGCTTTCTGGTGCAGATGCTCGCACCACAATCAACTATGCCGGGAAAGCGCGCTCAGTGATCAACCTCTGCTCGTACAACTATCTCGGTCTCGCGAATCATCCCGAGGTTCTGGCCGCCGCGCACGAGGCGCTGCGCACCCATGGAATGGGCGCGTGCGGTTCGCCGATGCTCTCGGGCATGACTGACCTTCATCGCGAACTCGAACGGCGCGTCGCGAAATTTCTCAACCGCGAGGACGCCATGCTATTCAACAGCGGGTTTGGCGGCGCGCTGGGTACGATCTCGGGACTGTTGCGCAAAAGCGATGTCGCCATTCTCGACAATCGCTCTCATCTGAGTCTTCGTGACGGTGCGATATTGTCGCGGTGTCGCACGGAAAAATTCGAGCATAACGATCCCGCTTCGCTTGACGTGGCATTGGGCCGTCAAAAGGGCCGGCGCCAACTCGTGGTAGTCGAAGGCATTTATTCGATGGACGGCGATTTCGGAAATTTACGGGAAGTGCTTGATGTGGCGGATACCCACGGCGCGAGCATTTTCATTGATGAAGCACATTCGATGCTCGGGTGCGGCGAGCACGGTCGGGGAGCCGCTGAGCACTTCGGTGTGGAAGATCGGTTCCCTCTGGTGTACGGCACGTTTTCAAAAGCGTTCGGAGCACTGGGCGGTTTCGTGGCCGGTTCGAAGGAGACGCTTCAGTATCTGCGTTTTTATGCGCATCCGTACGTGTACTCCTGCGCGCTACCGCCGGTGGTGATCGCCGCGATTCTGAAAGCGCTGGACCTTGGGACGAGCCAGCCGGAGCTGCGCGCGAAACTTTGGGAAAACGCGGATTACTTCCATGCGCAGCTTCGGAAGCTCGGATTCGATACGGGAGCATCGACGACCTACGTGATGCCAATCGTCATTGGTGGTCGCGAGTTGATGTATCGGCTGGGACACGAACTGCGGCGCCGCGGTCTTTGGGTCGCGCCGGTGGATTATCCCGCTGTCCCGCAAAATCGGATTTGTTTCCGCGCGTGCGTCACAGCCAAACACACCCGTGCGGACTTGAATGAGGCGCTAAACATCCTCGAGGACACGCTCGTTCCGGCCTTGCTACAAAAGCAAAGTGTCTAACTGCTCGTTCGAGGTTAGGCGTTGGATGCGTTGTGAACCAAGCGAGCTGCGCAAAGTAAGTTGATGTCTCAACAGATCGAAACGTTGTCTTCGCGCGTCGCAGCCACTTACAAAGCGCGTGAGGTCGAGGGATTCCTGGATTTGTATTTCTATCGACCGATCGGATTTCGGCTCGCTGAGTTTTTCGCACAGCTCAAGGTGGCGCCGGCGACCGTCAGTCTGCTGGCAGGCATCTGCGGCGTTATCGCCGGACATCTTTATTTTTATCGCGCTCTCGGCATCAACATCGCTGGCATGGTCATGCACGTTTGCGCGAATGCGCTCGATAACGCTGACGGTCAGCTCGCGCGCTTAACGCATCGTGAAAGCCGCAACGGCCGCATCATTGACAGCATTGCCGATCATTGCGTGTTCGCGAGCATTTACATCCATTTGGCTCTTCGCTGCGTGTTGGAAGGCGCGTCACCCGCGGTCTGGCTACTTGCCCTCGGCGCCGCAGTCAGTCACGCGTTGCAAGGCGCAGCGGCTGATTATTACCGCAGCACATTTCTTTACTTCGCAAACGGCGCCGGCACCGACATTGATTCCGCCTCTGCACTGTACTCGGATTACCGGAAACTGCGTTGGGATCAGAAACCTTGGGACAAACTTTTGCTCGCGCTTTATTTGAATTTCACTCTGCAACAGGAAATCCTCGCGCCGCATCTGAAAAAACTGCGCGAGACCGTGAAGGCAGTTTTCCACGGCCAAATCCCCGGCTGGCTGCAACAACGTTATCGAGATGCAGCCAGTGAGATGCTCAAATGGTGGCGACTATTAATGACCAACACGCGCATGCTGGTTTTGTTTCTTCTGCTGTTCCTTGGCCAGCCGATTTACTACTTTTGGTTTGAGCTCATCCCGCTCAATGTGTTGTTCGTTTACCTGATCGTGCGTCAGGAAAAAATGGCTGAATCGCTGTGGATCTCCTGATAACAAAGCGACATTCGGCGTAGAAGCATCTCATTATCAGTTCTGTCATCTTGAGCGGAGCGAAACATCTCTAGCTATTTCCGTGAGCGCTCGGACAGAACCGATCTGAGATTCTTCGCGTCGCTCAGAATAACAGTATGGAATCGTTTTCAGTCTAAATCCGTGTCGAACATCGAAGTTTCAGAGGTGACCTCGCGGCATGATCGCGATGAGTTCATCAAATTTCAGTGGCAAATTTACGCAGACGATCCGGCATGGGTACCGCCCCTGATCCTCGAACGCAAAGGGTTCCTCGATCGCAACCGGCATCCGTTCTATCGACACGGCGACGCGGCATTATTTCTCGCACGTAAGGACGGAAAAATCGTCGGCCGAATCATGGCCAGCGACGATCCGAACTACAATTTATTGCACCGAACGAACGTTGGCTGTTTTGGCCTGTTCGAGTGCATCGAAAACCGCGACGTAGCCGCTGCACTTTTCGACGCTGCGGCTGGTTGGCTTCGGAAGAAAGGTCGAAACGAAATGATGGGCCCGATCGATTATTCCACGAATTATGTCTGCGGCCTGTTGATCGAGGGATTTCAGTTCCCGCCTACGATTTTAACCGCGCACAATCCGCCGTATTACCGCGAGCTGATCGAGAGCTGCGATTTCACGAAAGCGAAAGATTGGTATGCGTGGTGGTTCGCCGATCCATCCAAGGTCGTCACCCATTTGCGACGGCTGGCAACGCGCTTGAAAACGCGTTGGCCGGTCAGGATTCGTCCGGCAGATCTTAAGAACGTGCGCGAGGAGAGCAGACGACTTCGTCAAATTTTTAATCAGGCTTGGGAAAAGAACTGGGGGTTTGTGCCGTTCACCGAGGCGGAGATCGAGTTCATGACCGAGGAACTGAAGCCGCTGATCGTGCCGGAGTTTGCCTGGATCGCCGAGATCGGCAGCGAGCCCGTGGGATTCATACTGTGTCTACCCGACGTCAACGTTGTGTTACGCGATCTCAACGGGCGCCTCACTCGCTTTGGTCTGCCGATCGGCCTAATTAAATTGCTATTCTACAAAAATCGTGTCCAAAGAGCCCGTTTGATAGCTCTCGGCGTAGTTGAAAAATACCGACGCTCGGGGATCGCCGAGATGCTCGTGC
>JBKOYE010000206.1:0-12322 GCA_046725275.1 Verrucomicrobiota bacterium | reverse complement strand
GGTTCGGTCGAGGCTTTTTTCTCACTCGTCGAGCCGCGCAACTGGTTCCTCAATTTCGGCACGCGTGCCGAACCAAACAAGGCTGAGATTCTCGAGCTTCTCAATGCCAAAGCATTTCTTCAGATTGACAACCGCAGGATTACATTCGGCGTCGACGTCACGTGGCACATCGAAGCTGGAGTCAAGAAGATCCTCACGTACTTTCTGAAAGGCGGCCTGGGAATCTTTGCGCTGATCGGTTGGAACCCCAGGCAGTTCGGAGCAGAAGTAAGCCTGCATGGTGAAGCGGGCGTGAAGCTCTGGAAATTCACGTTCAGTTTCGCGATATCCCTCTCCATGTTCGGCCATGTCCCGAAGCCGAAGCTGCTTCGCGGAACACTCTCATTGAAAGTGAAGCTGCCATTCCCGCTTCCGGATCCGAAGGTGACGGTTACTTTTCCGGATGAAAAAGAAGACAAGCCGCCCGATATGGAGCCCGGTCTTGAGAACGAGGCGCGTCAGGAAGTCCACGCCGGCGCCCTGCATGGCCTGACCGGACGGCAATGGGATCTGGACGATCCCGACGACAACGAACTCAACCAACCGTGGCCGGACATCGAACTGGTCGTGCACTTTTCGCGCAGAACAACCGATGGCACTGGAAAAATTCTCGGCGAACCTGTCGGACCGGAAAACAACGGTGGATACGAAGTCGAACACTTGCTGACCGAATTGCAGATTTTCGATCTCACCAATGACGTAGAAATCGAAAACGTAGAAGCGGTATGGGCCGAAGCGCCCGACGGAACGAGCGGGCAGCTTCATGTGCTCGCTCAGGATCCTTATTCGTGGCTGTTCTGGAGTAAGGAGCTTACGGATTCCCTCTCGGTGCCTCCTCCTGAAATCACACTACAACGCTTTGGAGTCGGGGAGAACGAAACGCTCACATCTGAGCGTCGATTCGGCAAACTTCGTGTTCAACCTGAACCTGAAGCGGAACTGACCAATACCTTCAGCTTCATTCTTCCGACACGAACCATTTCCGCGGACTCGCTGAGGATCGCCTTCGATGGAGGCCCCGTCGATCGAGTGGTGTTGTACGTGGTGCAGCCCAGCGCTGTAAATTCCGCATTACTCGGTGGAGCACTGCAAGTAACAGCCGCCGATCAAGTATTAGCGCTTCATCAAATCGGTTTCGAGCAGCTATCTCAAGGTGTATACCTCATCGCGATAGAAGCCACCGTGCCTGCGGGTTTGGCTCTCGAGGAAATCATGATTGAGACGCAGCCTATAGCTGGAGGTCCATCGGCCACTCTGTATCTCTACGCAGTGTTCTTCCGAACGGCGCTCCAACCGGTGGGTAGTTGCCAGGAACGGGTGATTCTCAATCCCGGCCGCTATCGGCTGCACATCGCCGGTGAGACGTCCGCCGAGTCGCTTCATGATTTGAGTAACCCGGAACCGATTCCGTGGGAGCTTACCCGCGATTTTCAAATTGCGTTCCCACTTTCGTTGCGGCCGTATCTGAAATACACGACAATCGGCGACAGCCGAATATTCCGAAATGAAAGCGCCGGATGGAATCCGACCCTGTATGCGATCGGGTTCCCGGCATACCGGGCGTACATTCCTGTGTTGCGCTTTCTGGTTCCGTATGTATCGCGAATTTTTGAAACGCTTACCGTGCAAATCCGCTATGTGGATCAGGACGATGTCGTCGTTGAGTTTTCAGGTTCGCCGACAACGAATGCCGATGGCGAGACCAGTACACTCGCACCGAGTAAGGAATTCAGAGAATGGCTGGGATGCCAGGTGCCGCCGGACGAAGAACTGGTTCTCGAGCCACTGCCACTGGAAGGATCCGCACATGTCCGTGTCCTGTTTGATCCGCCCGACCACGACACAATAGTGCTGGATACGTGGGAATGCTACGTATCGCAGTTCCTGAGTTTCGCCGAGCATCTGGCAATGGCTCCGGGCAACATCAAGATTTATTACAGCTCCGACGGCCCGCATCCCCCGGCGCCCTGTTTCAAAATGGGCCTGGTTGGATCAACGAGGCTATCGATCGGAGGACATCATATCGATACCAGGCCCGGAGACTTCACAGCTGCAGGTACACCGCCAGTGAATCCTCACCCTCTGCTTCCTGGTGGTTATCCATCGATCACTACAAATCCGTTTCCCGAGGAACTGAAGTTTCCCCCGCTTTCCTGGCGACTGCCTAACAAATTAACAAGACACCTTCAGGACACCGTTGCTCTGAGTATCTCATATGCACGCTTTGCGCACGATACAGGAGCGCGTTTTTCGGAAGACCCCGCTAATCCGCTGTTCGGAATTAACAACACCGTTTCTCAAACGAAAGTGGAAGCCGTCGAAGACGATGCCGGTCGCTTATACGCGCTTTGGCTTCGGACTCCGGAGCCAGTGGATTGGCGGCGCGTGTCTCTCTCGTTACGAATCCGTCATCTCGAGGGAAGCAGTCCGTGTCCAGACGGTTATGCCTACAGGAGTCCGCTGGATCTCGACATCGAAGCACTACCTTCGCCTGATGGCAGTTCTGCATTCCTTGTTGGAACACTCGCAGGAATCCGAACACGCCTACCTCGCGGCGAATTCGCATTGACAATTTCATTTGATCCTCATGAACCGGATCTGCCCAGGCTCCGGCCGTCCAACGGTGTGGCCAGTCCGGAGACGCTTGAATTGAAGTTCCTCAATCGAGGTGGACCCGCATGGCCGTTACCTGTGGAGGAAGTTTCCGTCCCCGCCGGTGTCTTGGAATCCCTGATGGGACACGCAGGTTCTCCGCAAGCCTTCGTGGCGGACATTTCGGAATTCACGTCAATCTTTTCCAGCGACCGCTTAAAGTTGCCAACGAATGTGCGGAAGGGCGCTCGCGTCTCAAGACATCGTGAGAGAAAGAAGGTGTTGAGCGCAGGAAATTACCGAAAGGAGTAACTCATGCCAATGTTCCTTGCAGGCACTGGATGGATTTCGGATAGCCCAGCTGGAAATCGTCTGCGATGGACGATCGACCCGAAGGAAATTACAAACGGCCATTTTCGCGGACTGCCCAACGTTGTGACTTTGCAACGCGCTCCTCTAGAAGGCAGCATCGCGAACACGATCTTCGGTGACACAAACACATTTCCAGTTCCGATTTCGTGGTGGCAGGACATCGGAGACGTGCATCTCGGCGGCATGTTCCCATGCCACCTCACTCTGCCTCAACCCGTGCAGGCCACGCGTTTTGATTATGCTGGTGCCGATGCGTTCTACAGGGCATGGAATGTTTCGGGAACCGAGCGAACGCTCGTCGAGGAGCGTGTCCTTTCGAATGGGGAAAGCGTTCTTCTGGAATCGACTTTCATAACGGACCTCGAATTTTTCACAAACACGGTCAATCTGTTACACGTTTCCATCCTGAATCTGTTCGCGAATCACGCAGCCGGTCTGCATTTCGATACGATCGCGCGTCTGGCGCCGAACGCGACTCGAGGAATGTCGCTGGAAGGCGCCTATCAACGATATGGTGGAATACCGACTCTTGACCACGACGAATGGACGGAGTTTCAGGAAGTCGCACTCGCGGAAGCGATGGCGAGCGGCCCTGATGATCAATCAGAGGAAAGCCCGCAACCCACTCCATGGGAAGAAGTCGAGTTACTTCTATCAGCACGCTGGGAATATGCGGTAGTTTGCGGCTTCGGATTTCTCGATGGGCCGGACGCCGGTCCCGGAACCAGCGCCGACAAAATCAGGGACATATTGCTTCAGGCAATGGGAACGATGACTCACGTCTACCGTGCGAGGGCGACGTTTCCGGACGGAAGCACGGAGCACAGCAATTTGATTGTCATTCCACCCTCCCCGCTTTTCCCTCTACCGGTACCTACAAATCTCGGCTACACGAGTCCCGAAGTGCGTCTTTATGGCGCCGAGACATACACGGTAACGAGTTCACTCCACTGGCAGGTAGGAAGCCGTCGAATTATCGGTGCGGAGATCCTGGAGGAAGTCGGGTCGAGCCCAATTCTCGACAGCACTCCTGAAGTGATTCCACTTACTTTTCGTAGCCCGAATCCCGCGGCAGCCTTTCCCGCTATGGCCATGGCTCGCCGCTTCGACGTGGCGTTCTATGACGTGCCGCTGCGGTTTCGGGCCCGGAGTGTCGACGGATGGGACCGCACGAGTGCTTTCAGTCCGTGGTCGCCGCAGGTTGTGCCAACGTTCATTCACAATCCAGTTGGACCGCCGCTCCGCGAAGCACGATTCGATGGAGCAAACATTACATTGCGCGCTCAGACCGCCCACCAGAAATTCACGGACTGGTCGCCGGATCATGCCGTTGCTCACACTCCCGGAAGCCGCCTCGAAGTTCTGCGTCGAGTGACTGAACCGGACTCCACAGTAGTGAACTTTGCGGCACCGTCGTTTTACCAGAATGAACTGAATACTCCCGTAAGGTTATATTGCGTTCCGGTTCCGCCGCTGCCCGACCCCGGCAAGTTTGTTGGTGGATTTTTAAGCTCCGGCGTTTTCCGCGCGGAGATTCTCGGAATCGAAACCGGTCGATTTGTATTTGAGCCCGTCTCGGACAGCACCAGTGGAACCGCATTATTCGAAGCTGGCCCGGGACGATTGCAACAGGCACCGAACCATCCGGACTTGTTCACCTTCGTAACGCAATTCCCTGCAGTCGGACTTTCCGAAAAACTCGAGTTTCCCGATGTCATCGCTCCTGCGACGGAGACAACTAGAACGGAGTATTACGCGGTGCGGGTGCGAATGGGCGCGATTCGCGGTGCCGTTGGAAATACTGTACAAGCGATCGTCGTTCCGGATATCCCCGAAGCTCCTCCGCCTTTTACTGTGGAATACCTCGGAGTGGATTTCTACGACCGCACGCTCGTCCGGATTTCCTTCCTCGACAATGTAATGGCCGGGAAATATCGGTTGTTTTGCGCGGAGGGGAATCACGACGAAGAATCTTTCAATAGTTCCGCCGTGGCCGGTGATTTTGGCGCTCAGGAGCCGCAAAACAATCACTACATCTATGAACTCTTCTCCTTGCCAATACCCAAAACCATGGAAGCCCCAATCACCTTCGGGGCACAGAGAGAGACAAGCGGTGCCTACCGTTCCGGTTTTACGTTGGTGCACACCGTCGTGCCCGTCTACGTTCCGTAGCAGCTGAACGAATTCCGGGACGCTGTCAGGCGTTGGTGTTCCTTTTTGTGGCACGTGCCCAACCGCTTCAGGTTTAGATACCCCAGCTTACATGCAGCTCCTTACTCGCCGCGTTATCCGTACAAATGCCAGATCAACAGCTTGGCGATCGCCTGTCCCTGGTCGCCACGAGGTTTGAAGTTGGATTCAAGCTGAAAGGCATTCCAACAATTTTAGCACAAGATCGACAGTCAGCGTCGGGAGCTTGTTTTGATAGTTCGTGAGCTTGATCACTATGCTTCCGCTCAGATAGGATTTCAGAAATCGGAAAAATCGCGGAAGATATTGTTTCCGTTAAACCTATGCCCCCTGAATCTCAATCTTCGGTCCAGTTACAGATTGGCCACGTTCTGTTTATGGACCTGGTCGGTTACTCGACACTGCTTCTCGATGAGCAACGCCAGTGTCAGGAACAGCTGACGCAAATCGTCCGTGATACCGAACAGGTCCGCATCACCAGGGAAGCGGGGAAGCTGATTCGCCTTCCCGTGGGCGATGGGATGGCGCTGGTTTTCTTTGATAGCCCAGAAGCGCCGGTGCGGTGCGCGATCGAGATCAGCCAAAGATTAAAAGAGTATCCGCAACTGCGGCTTCGGATGGGCATTCACAGCGGCCCGATCAATGAAGTTCGTGACGTAAATGATCGAACAAACGTCGCAGGCGCTGGAATCAATCTTGCGCGGCGTGTGATGGATTGCGGAGATGGCGGCCACATCCTCTTGTCCAAAAGAGTCGCCGAGGATTTGGCCCAATCGCGACGCTGGACTCCGTATTTGCATGACTTGGGAGAATGCGGGGTAAAGCACGGCGTTCCCATCTTCATCGTAAACTTCCATGGCGACGGCATCGGGAATCCTGAACTGCCGAAAAAGATTCAGCAAGCGCAGTCGGAAGAAGCTGCTAAGGCTGCGTCTAGCCGTGCTTCGCGGAGCTTTCGGCGCGTATACATCGCGGCTGCGGCCGGCATCGTTTTGGTCGCCGCCATCGCCTTCGGCGTCTGGCTTTATCCCCGGCAAAAATCAATAGTCTCGCTGCCTGAAGAGAAAAGCATCGCGGTGTTGCCGTTCGAGAATTTCAGCCCGGAGAAAGACAACGCATTTTTCGCAGATGGAATTCAGGACGATATCCTGACGAGTCTGGCAAAGATCAAAGACCTCAGAGTCATCAGTCGTTCCTCGGTGATGGCGTTTCGTGAAGCCGCAGCGCAGAATTTGCCCCAAATCGGCAGGAAGCTCGGCGTGGCGAACATTCTCGCGGGCAGTGTCCGGAAAGAAGGCGATCGTGTAGTCCTGAACGTGCAATTAATCGATACGCGAAATAATCGGCAGATTTGGGCAAACCATTACGACCGCACTCTGGCTGATTCGCTGGGATTGCAGGGAGAATTAGCCGGCGAAATTGCCGACACCCTTCGGGCAACGCTCAGCGAAGAGGAGAAAGCGCGGGCCACCAGCAAACCGACGCAAAACGCTGATGCCTACGTGTTTTATCTGCGCGCGAACCAAATCTCCCGAAATCCCGATGTGCTGCTGGAGGATTACAAGACTGCCGAGCAGCTTTACACGCAGGCAATCGAACTCGATCCGAATTTTGCGCTCGCTCACGCACGCCTGGCGTCCGTTTGTGCTGAGGTGTTCCGTTATTACGAGCCGACGGAGAGTTGGAAAACGAAAGCTCGCGCCGAGGCGGAAACTGCGCTTCGGCTTCAACCAAATCTTGCAGAGGGTTATTTCGCGCTCGGCCAATGCATTTACTGGATGGACCAGGATTACGACCGGGCTCTGAAACAATTCGAGATCGCTTCTCGTTTATCGCCGAGCAACGCAGACACTCGCCGGTTAATGGCGGCGATTGAACGCCGGCAGGGCAAATGGCAGGAAGCGCTCGAGGCGTACGAAAGAGTTGCAAAGATAGATCCGCAAAATCCGAGCACTGCGCGCGAGCTTATTAATACGAACACCTCGATGCGCCGCTGGGCGGAAGCGGCGCGTTGGGGCGAGCGCATGCGCGCGATGGCTCCGACATCGCTTGTGGCGAAAATTCAAAGCGGCTACATCGATTTCTGGTGGAAAGGAAACACGCAGCTGCTGAAGTCGGCGGTTGGTCAAGTCCCAGCCGGTATCGATCCGGACGGCTCCGTCACTGCGGCTCGGTGGGAAGTGGCCATGCTGCAACGCGATTATGCCGCAGCGAAAAAGGTTCTTGAGACGTCGCCGGTCAGCGAACTTTCTTATACAATTGCTGGATTGACTCCAAAGATTTTCTTCGAGGGCTGCACGTATCTCGCGCAGGGGGATAGTGCGAGTGCTCAGAAGGCGTTCGAACAGGCAAGACCGGCTTTTGAAGCAGCCTTGAAAGAAGCACCGGAAAGCGCCGAGCGGCACGCGAGCCTTGGTTGGCTTTACGCCTTAATGGGGCGGAAGAACGATGCCATCAGAGAGGGACAACGCGCTGTCGAACTCAAACCGGAATCCAAAGACGCAGTCGATGGCTCACTGATGAATGGCTATCTCGCGCTCATCTACGCTCACGTGGGCGAAAATGATTTGGCCATTCCATTGATCGAGCGTTTGCTCAAAACACCGGGCGCCGTCGATAGCGCCGATTACAGCATCACCGTCAATGATCTGAAATATCGTTGGGAATGGGACCCGCTTCGCAACGACCCCCGCTTTCAAAAGTTAATCGCGCAGGGTGCGCCGTAGGACATTAATCGTTCGAAAATCGGGTTAAAGTGGGCGTGGCAAGTCCATTGCCAGCGCTGCGTCCCTTTGTTGCACACGCTCAGCCGCGGCGCCGTGCTTGGTGGGCATTTGCGTTTGATCAATCGTTTCCTACACCGCAAGCATATAAGTCACCACGGTGCTGTCACCGTTGGCGAAGCAATGCTATTGCGCCCGGCAGATCCGTAAAACATTATACTTCTCGATTGCCATGCGTGGAGCACATAAAGCTCGATTCCGGTAGTATTAACCCGTGAAGCTGAGAGATTTTTTTGCCGAGCTGAAGCGAAGAAGAGTTTATAGTGTGGCAGTCGCGTATGTGGTGGGCGGCTGGGCGCTGGCTCAAGGCATCGCCCAAGTTCTTCCAGTATTCGACATTCCCATTTGGGTGGTCCGTCTGATCGTCGTGTTGATCGTGCTCGGTTTTCCCGCGGCGCTCACGCTCTCCTGGTTTTTCGACTTCACTCGATACGGGATCGTGCGCACTCCCGATCGTGCACCGGAAGACCGGGTCAAAGTTGTCGGATCGAACGTTTCATCAGAGAAATCGATTGCTGTTTTGCCTTTCAGCAATTTGAGTGCAGGAAAAGACGACACCTATTTCAGCGATGGCATTGCCGAGGAGCTTCTCGGAGCACTCGCCAAAGTGGACGGCTTGCGCGTGGCCGCCCGGCGCTCCTCGTTTTCGTTCAAGGACAAGGAAGCTGAGCTCGCCGAAATTGCGTCGCGATTAAATGTGGAGCACGTGCTGGAGGGCAGTGTGCGGCGCGATGGCAATCTAGTCCGCGTCACGGCAGAACTGATCGACGCGCGCGCCGGATTTACGATCTGGTCGGAGACGTACGAGCGCGAAATGCATGGAATTTTCGCCCTGCAGGATGAAATCACACACGCCATCGTCGATACTCTCAAACTCAAATTGGCAATATCGCCACCGCCTCCGCCTCGCAGCACGGAAGCATACGACGATTATTTACAGGGTCTGTTTTATTCCGACAAAAGCACCGAGGAAGCTCTGCGGAAGAGTCTGGAGTTCTTCGAGCGCGCGCTCGACAAAGATCCGCGATTCGCACGCGCCTGGACGGGAATTGCAAAGTCGTGGCTCTGGCTAGCGGATACTTATGTGAAGCCGGTCGAAGCTTATTCTAAGGTCCGCCAGGCCGCGCTGAATGCAATCAACCTCGATGACGGCGAAGCTGAGGCGCATGTTTATCTGGCGGAAACCAAACGGATCCTCGATTGGGACCTCAGCGGCGCCGAAGCGGAATACGTCCGCGCGTTTGAAATCGATCCCAATTCGACACCATCGAATTATTTCATTGCTGCATTTTATGCGGCGGTCGGCGAGGGCGACAAGGCGCTAACCTATTTGAACCGTACCGCGAAAATTGATCCC
Source organism: Verrucomicrobiota bacterium (assembly GCA_046725275.1). GTDB lineage: Bacteria > Verrucomicrobiota > Verrucomicrobiia > Chthoniobacterales > UBA10450 > Udaeobacter. The sequence continues at coordinate 2,989 of JBKOYE010000206.1, read as the reverse complement.
GCGTCGCTTTGGGTGAGCAATTTTGCCTGTGAAATTTACCGATACTTCGGATTGATCGATGAAGCGATGGTTGCCGGCGAACGCGCGTTGCAGCTCGATCCGACGTTTCTGTATGGTGAACCACTGCTGGCGGCACTGTACCGGGAAATGGGACGTTTCGATGATGCGATCGACTTATACAAGAAATCTGAAGCTATCAGTGGTCGAGTGCCATTTGGTCTGGCGATCACGTACGGGAAGCTGAACCGCCGGGAGGAAGCGAGGGAGATTCTTGAGGCCGCTTGCGCGAGCCGCGGGAGTTACACCCCAGGTGATGCGATTGCGCATGTGCATGTGGTGTTGCAAGAAAACGAGGACGCGATGCGGGAACTACAACGTGCGTACGAAGAACATTCGTCGTCATTGCACTTCATAGGAATCGCTCCCGAATTCGCTCCTTTGCGACCCGACAAACGCTTCGTCTCAATCGTCAACAAAATCGGCCTCGAACCTGAGAGAGTCTTCGCGGTAACAGCGCCCTGATTATTGAACGATTACGTCACGGCCGTGGCCGTGAGATCGCACGCCGTATCTGTTTAAATCTTGCTGTGCCACGTGCATGCCGAAAAGCAAAACCGCAATCAGGCCAAAGTACAATACCGACATTATCCAACGCTGCAACGGTGTGACTTCGTAGTACCGCTGTTCTTCCTCAGTTCGTTTTCGGAAGAGTGAATAGATCCGCGGCAGCGATAAAAGGACAATCAGCCAAATAATGAAGTTCGGATATTTCCATCCAAACCAAACCAGCAATGCAAAGCCGGGCAGCCACAACCAGCGCGACAACGCCGTCACAATGCGCCCGCCGTCGAGCATTCCCACCGGCGTGAGGTTAAACAGATTCAGAAAATACCCGAACCACGCGAGCGCGACGAAAATGGGAGCCGCGAAGAATTCGCCCAACGCATTGCAGACTAACGCACCTAGGCTTCCCAACAATGGCCCGCCGATGCCGACGCATGCTTCCATCCACGCATTGCGCGGCGCTTCCTTGAGCGCAATGAACGCGCCCATAAACGGAATAAACACAGGCGCGCCGACTTTCAGTCCAAATTGTCTAGCGACAATCAAATGGCCGGTTTCATGGACGAGCAAAAGCAGAACAAACCCGAGCGCGAACTGCCAGCCCCACAGTTGCATATAGACCCAGATCATCAGCAGCATGGTGCCGCCGGACTTCAATAGAACTGGCAGGAATTTCAGGAGCGGAAGGAGAACGACTTTGAGCTTCGCGAAAAATTTCGCGATAACGACGCCAACCACCGCGACTGGCCCCAGCGCCTTTTTTATGCGGCTCCAGGCGGTCTCCTCGGTGGGTGCCTTGTACTGCTCCGTTCTTTCGGTCTCAACATTCACGTCGCGCACTTAAGAATGTGCATGGCGTTTCAGTGAAACGCCACTTCAGCGCAACGCCGTGGCTGTTTTCGGCTTTTGCTCCGCGGTTTGGTAATCCTGGAGCCACGCGCTCCACTTCATGTTTTCTTTCCAAACCGTGATCCCGGAATGGCCGTAGTGTTGCTCCACTTCGTACTCGTCGTCTTTTATAACCGGGCACCAGAATAATCGACCGGCCCTGCGCCAGCCGTCGATGATGATCCCGTCTTTGAACGACTGGTTACGCGCAGTTATGACCAACGCGTTGTTTTCGCTTGTTGTATTAGGATACGCTTCACCCCAGTGGAGCACGAGCGTCTTCGGCTCGAGTTTTTTCAGCTCCGCGCCGATATCCTGCGCCCAATGCCCGCACCAGCCGCGCTTTCGGAGGCCGACATTGTACAGGAATACCGTAAACTCCGGGTTGAGAACGACGCGATATTCACGTTTGAGTCCGCGCGCGGTCGTATGCGCAGTGTAGGACAATGCCTCGGCTTCAGTCGGATCGACATCTGGCGCGAGTTTTGTCAAAGCTTTGCTCAGATCTTTGATTGATCTTTCGTCGCTGGCATGCGCCAGACTGACCACAAGCAGGAAACCGAAAATCAACGACAGGCTACGCATATTTCGTGCGTTGCATGTCGCACCGGCCCGTCAGTAGTGCAATAGGAATTCGCTGCGAAACCGTTTGCGGATCTATCGTTTTGCGAGTTCACGAAAATAAGTTGCGACGTTTGGTTTGAAATAGAAGTACCACGCGGCAACACAACCGAACAGCGAGGCGTTGGCGATTGCGCGCCACATGATGGTATACCGAAGCACATTGAGTGCACCGAGCGCGGATGCATACACAATTATCAAAGTGAAAATCGCGATCACCAGATGACGGGACCACGGTTTGCGCGTCGCAAGACCGTAGGCAATAAAAGCCATAAGACAGCCGATCACCGCGACGAGTGGGGCGGCGATATGCAACCATTCGGAGCGAGTCACTTTCTCACCGCCCATAAGATGTGGGCCGATATCCAGCGTCGCGAACACGATCGACACAAACATCCCTGCGGAGGCCAGTGCCGCCAACCAGGTCAAGATTCGAATTGCGAAGGGTCGCTTCATTTGATGGGTTAAATCTGTAGTCCATGGAGTTGGACGCCGTCGAATGTAGAGCTGCTCGCTGCGGCGAGCCCCTGAGCGCTTAGGGGTTTGACACGCCTCTACAACTCAACGGCTAGTCCTTGCGGCGAATTGAGCCAGCACCGGTGATATGTTTGTCAACCGTCGCCGGATTGCCCGCGTAGGTGACTTTGCCCGCGCCGGTGATAACCACCTTCAACGTGTCCGTAACCGCTACCTCTGCGTCGCCGGCACCGGTGGTAGAAATTTCCGCAGTTCTAGTCTGTAACCCATCCGCTGCCAACTGGCTTGCGCCGGTCATATCGACCAGAAGTCGCTCGATGTTGCCACCAAGCGAGACGTCCGATGCACCTTTTGATTCCAGAGCAAACGTTGATCCGCTCAACTCCTTTGCCGTCAGCTTTACGGCACCTCTGATCCTCGCACCTGCGCGGGTGGGACT
>JBKOYE010000033.1:0-6798 GCA_046725275.1 Verrucomicrobiota bacterium | reverse complement strand
CGCCCGGTCGCGCGCAGTGCGCTCGGCGCTGGTGAGTAGTTCTTCGATATTGTAGTAATCGAGCGAATCCATATCGTGCGAGCTGGCTAATGCGCGCCAGTCTAGCGGTTGCGCGACGTGAAGACAACGGCCGGCACGCCCCGTTGGAAATCCGTTCAACAATCTTTACGAAGCCAAACCGTAGCGTGATTGTGGGCGCTGTGGGCTCCAGATTTCATCCTTCGCGTTTCAAGAATTTTGTGTGCGCTGTTGTGGCACTGCCGGCGGTGAGCGTTGCGATTGAACAGGGTGCTGTTCAGAAAAGTGCCAACGTAGATTCGTCCGTGGGAAGTTTCGATGCTCATGCCGCGGAGCGGTTCGCAAAGTTGGCGCTGGCATGCGTGCACAAGGAATATCCAAACAAGATCAGTCACGTCCTTAACAGCGACGCTGATGTCGCGCCTCCACGGAAACTGACGCCTGCATTTTGCGGCTGCTACGACTGGCACTCATCGGTGCACGGACATTGGCTGCTGGTGCGGTTGTTGCGCACGCTTCCAGATGCGTCATTCTCAAACGGCGCGCGCGATGCTTTGAAGAAAAGTCTGACTGCCGAAAACCTCAAAGCTGAAGCGGCATATCTGCGCGGAGAAGGCCGCGCGAGCTTTGAACGGCCGTACGGACTGGCGTGGTTGCTGCAACTTTGCGCCGAGCTGCGCGAATGGGACGATCCGCAGGCGCGAGAAATGTTGGCAAACCTGCGCCCACTCGAAGATGCAGCCCTCGAACGATTGAAAAGCTGGCTGCCGAAACTTTCGAATCCGGTGCGAATCGGTGAGCACGATCAAACAGCATTCGGACTTGGGCTGATACTCGATTACGCGCGCTCGACAAAGAACGACTCTCTCGCCCGACTCGCCACGGATTCTGCGAAAAAGTTTTTCCTGGCGGACAAGAATTGCCCGCTCACTTATGAGCCTTCCGGCGAAGATTTTCTTTCACCGTGCCTGGCTGAAGCCGACGTGATGCGGCGCGTTTTACCGCAGCAAGAATTTGCAAAATGGCTCAAGGAGTTTCTGCCTCAAATTCCAACGACAGCGTCTGCTAATTGGCTGCGGCCCGTTGTATCACCCGACCCGAGCGATCCGAAGCTCGCCCATCTCGACGGGCTCAACTTGAGCCGCGCTTGGATGCTGGAAGGAATTCTGTCCGTGCTTCCCGACAATGATCCTCGCCGCGCTGCGCTCTCAGCCGTTGCTGATGCACATCGGCGCGCGGGACTAGCAGCAGTCACTGGCGCGCATTATGAAGGCGGACATTGGCTCGGAAGCTTTGCGGTTTACCTCACCACGCGACGCGGTATCCAAAAATAAAAAATGGACAGGCGCTTTCCCAAGCGCCTCGGTGGCTGGAAAGCCGCCGCTCCTTTACAACTCAGCCGTCAGTGTCCGCTCCGATTCGCGACGAGGCTTTCCTCCTGCGGGGTCCCATCCACGCCGCTGCCAGAAATCTTGGAGTGAACTTTGGTTTCCGCGAAAGATGTTGAGTTCCGCCTTCGCAATGTTCGCAATCCTCGTCGGATAGGAAGACCGTGGAAGACCACATTTACCATCGCCCGTGTATTGCCAGAGAGACCAAAAGCTCCACGGTGCGGTTGCGCGCGGCTCCTTATGATAGTTTGCAATCCACAACCAGCAATTTGTCAGTGTTCTTTTCTGCACAGGCGTCACTCTCGGACTGTTCAAGACCTGGTTGAGATGGTATTCGCCTGAATAGACGCCGGGGTATACACCCGTGCGCTCGCGGATTCGCTCTACGAAAGCCACCGCCTGCTCCGGCCGCATACTTCCGCCGGGATAATGGCCATTCTTCTCGAAATCGAGCACCAGCAAAACACCTGCGCTCGGCCGAGTCACCGGATTGGCTCGTGCCCAGGCGCTTGACACGACGCTTAGAAAATGGTCAGCCTGCCGAATCGGATCGCTTCCATTGGCATAGTGATACGCGCCCCAGAGCAATCCCGCCTGCAGCGCCCCCATTTGCCGGTCCAGATACTTCGCGTCGCGTGTGAAGGGCGGGTAAGTGGCCTCGTGAATTACACCCACGATGCCCTGACGTCTCATCGCGGCGAAATCCGGCCGCATCATATCGTAGTGCGAAAGATTTACTACGTTGCTTGCCGCGAAGGCACACCCGGGAAGGAGAAAAAACAAAACCGCGCCCTTCGAAATTGATTTCTTCGTCCCCATCCGAAATCGCATCAGATATCTTGAGCAGTCGTCACGAATTTGCAAGCCAACAATTTAGGTGAACCGCAATTCGGAGGCGACATTCGCGTTCTGGAATAGCTTTTTGTGCGCTTCTGTAACAGATGGTTCCGAGAGTTTTCCGGAGGCAATCAAATCACAAAGCACAGATTGCAGTGAAAAATCCGGGCCTGTAAGCGCGTTGTGAAACTCGGTAGTCGCCTCTCGCGGATAAATTGCCGCCAGCGGTTCAGCGCGGCCGGCGATCTTCGGCACGACGCCGCGACCGGGCTCGATCTGAGCGCAAAGAAATTCCAGGTATTTGCTGCTCATCCGTGGCATATCAATCGCGAGCGCCAGCAGATGAGTTGTTCGCATTTGATCCAGCGATGCGACGAGGCCGCTGAGCGGACCGCATGAAGGCGGAATGTCCGCTACGAACCGAACATCGTGAGGCCGCCAAGATGGATCGATTCGCGCTGACACAATAATTTCTTCGGGCTCCAGTTTCCGCAGTGTTTCCAATTGAATTTGCCAGAGCGGTTTTCCACGAAAGAGCAACATCGCCTTGTCCGTGCCCATGCGGCGGGACTCCCCGCCGGCGAGCAGCACCGCGCCGATGCTCAGTCGCGCACTCGGACCAATCCGCCTCTCCCCTTCGTCGAGGGGAGAGGATTGAGGTGAGGGGTTGCTCACTGCGTGATCGATAACGTGCCACGAAACCCTCACCTTGCGCTCTCCCTTACCAAGGGAGAGGCGACTGAGGCGTGCGGCGCGCTCTTCGTTTCAAACAATCGTGCAGTCGAGCGCAGTCGGCCATCGGTTAGGATCTTCGCGCGAAGACCACCACGGCCTTTCAGAAATTCGCGGGCGCCCGGTGCAAATGCGCCGTCCATCCAATAGCATGGCCGGCATTCCTCCATTCCGAGAAAACAACCGCCTTGCACCTCGAACTCTCGTCCAATCAACTCATTCAGATCAACGCCGCGCGTGATAACGTTGCGTCGTGCCGGAGCAGGTGAGCAGGCCTGAATTTGCAGTGCGCTGCAAAGTTCATCGAAAACTTCCAGCGAAAAGAAAGTGATCTGACCTTTGTAATCGTCCTTGAAATCAAAGTACCTATCGCCGCGGATCCCACGCCCGGCCACGCACTCGATCTCCGGAAGTTCAATCATGGGATGCGTGTCCGGCTCGCGACCGTGGTGGCCGACAAAATTGTGCGCTTGAGAAATGTAAAGATGACAAATTTCCACCGCACTCATGCTACCATTGAGGCGACTGGTTTCACATGAAAGAAAGCGGGATCGGATCACATAAGATCATCCGGCGAAAAGGCGACGGTGAGCTGGAGTATTTGCCCGACGAGCTGACAATCGAAGAACCGCTTGAAATTCGCATCGGACGCAAAATCATCGCCACTACGATGCGCACACCTGGTCATGACGAAGAACTCGCCGCCGGATTTTTCCTTTCGGAGGCCATCGTGTCCAGTCGCGATCAGATCTCGAGCCTTTCAGCCAGCGGGGATAACACAGTCATTGTCGATGTTGCCGACGGCGTGAAATTGAATCTGAACTCGACGAAGCGCTTTGGGACGATTTCCAGTAGTTGCGGTCTGTGTGGCAAGACAAACATTGAGGCGATTCGGCAAAATTTTCCTGCAATAAGCTCCACAGGAATCCGGATTGACATTGAAACGCTGCTGTCGCTTCCCGAGACATTGCGCAACGCGCAAAGCGATTTCGCGCGCACAGGCGGAATTCATGCCGCCGGAATTTTCGGCGTGAACGGCGAATTAAAAATTGCGCGCGAGGACATCGGACGCCACAACGCTGTGGACAAGGCAATCGGGCGCGCTTTTCTCGACGAGCTTTTGCCGTTGGAGCAGCATCTTCTTCTGGTCAGTGGCCGCGCGTCTTTCGAGATCATGCAAAAAGCACTCGCGGCCGGAATTCCGATAGTTGCTTCAGTCTCGGCGCCTTCGAGTCTCGCAGGTGAGTTCGCGCGCGACACCAATCAGACCTTGATAGGTTTTTTGCGCCCGCCATCGTTCAACATTTACTCGCACATCGAGCGCGTGATTTTGGCGTAGCACAGGCTACGACTTCTGCGAGGCAAAAACCGCTTCCGGATCTCTACCGGAAACTTTTCCTACCGCAATCCATCCGAACCGACTGACCAACGCTCCCAACAGAAATGAAATCGCGGCCAATGGTGTGACGCCGAAATATCGGAGCACCAGCGGGAGTGGACCAGTCAACACTTCGCCGATCCGAATAAGCCAGCCCGAACGGTGCTCGTGTATGGCGCGATCCGCAGCGCCGTGTTTGTTAAGGGTCAACCAAATCAAGAGCACCGTTTCGACCGCGGCTGCGAAGAACCCGATCGCGTTCAGGGGCGCGATTCTATGACCGAGCAATTCCAGCAACGCAGCAGCCGAACCTAATCCCGCCGTTCCGAAATGAATCGGCAGCAGCAGGTGATGCAAAAACCACGCCGGTATAGCGGTCGCGCCGATCAGCACACCGGTATAAGTGGCGAGCAGCACTCCAAACATTGCCGACCCAAAGATCAAAATCCCTGCGGCAACGCGGAGAATTTCATTAAAGGCGCCGGCGAACACATGGAACGCATGAAGTTCGAATGCACCCAAGGCAGGAACAACGCACATTCCGAATCCAGCCAGGATCCAGGCGCCCATGGACATGGCCGATTGCGGCTTAAATACTCGCAGCATGTTGATGAAAAGATGCGGCCGGCCCAGATCCAGAATCAGCAGAACTGGTGAGATTACCGACGCAATCGCTGCAACCCAGAGCGCCATGCGGGCAACATCGGCGTGATGAAACAGCGCCGCGCCGAGCGCGATCACTGCCGACATTCCGCCGAGACCGCCTACGAAGAAATAAACCGGAATTTCCCAGGTCCACACCGGCGGCCTAACAACTGGCTGACCATAGTAACCCGGCTTCCGCGGGATCGGGCCGCCCGCGACGTCCACACCGCGTCCCGTCACCACGCCCTTTGCCCACGCTTCCTCGCGCATTTGGTCGAATCGCAATTCGTTAGGCATAACCTGTTTGCTCGGTTATAGAAAGGCGAATGCGCAAAGCGTCGCCACCAGCGCTCCAATTGCTGTCGTGAATGCTGTGGTCCACGCTGATTTGAGATGGATTGTCGGAACCTGCGGCTTCGGCGGAAGGCCGTATGCCTCAGGCTCGCCGAGAATCAGGAAAAACGCGTGGGTGCCGCGCACGGATGTTTCCATTGGATCGTAAAGCTGTGCATCGTTGTAGCCGTGTTCTCGTAATTGCTGCACACGTTGCTTCCCCTGGGCCCGCAAATCATCGAGCCTGCCGAAGACGATCGATTCAGTCGGGCAAACTTTCGCACACGCGGGCGGGAGTCCGCTCTTTTGTCGATCGTAACAGAACGTGCACTTGAACGCGCCGCCAGCGTCGGGCAACGGTTGCGGACGCCGATCGATCACTCCAAACGGACACGACACGACGCAGTACCCACAGCCGTTGCATACGTCATCCTGCACAAAGACAGAACCGATTTCAGTCCGCACGATTGAGCCGGTTGGACACGCTTCGAGGCAACCCGCTTCCTCGCAATGCTTGCAAACATCGGAAAGAAAAACCCAGCGGAATGGATCTTCCGCCTTCTCCGAGGCTACGGCGGACAGGTCGCCATCGCCGTTGCCTAACGAGTGAGAACCGACGACCTGATTTCCCTTTTGTCGGTCCTGTTCGAGAAACAAAACATGTCGCCAGGTGGAGGCGCCGAGATGTCCCGTATTGTCGTAGGAATTCCCGTACCACGTAAAGCCGTCATCAGGCACTTTATTCCATTCTTTGCAGGCGACTTCGCAGGCTTTGCAGCCTATGCATACGGTCGGATCAGTAAAAAAACCCACTTCAACACTTTCCTGCACATAATTGTGCCGGCGCTGATTCGTGCTCTGGATTCCTTCGCCGATCATCCTGTCTTGCCCTCTTTGCCATGACTGCGCGAAAACTTTCCACCACTTGGTGCACCGGGCGGCGGTTGTTCAGGATGTAAATTTGGTGGCTGGCCGGATTGCTGGGCGTAGCGTTCGATCCAAGCGAGAAAATCTGGTCCGCGTGGCAAACGACCGGGGATTATGTTGCAGAGAAGAGCCTTGCTCTCCATGATCGTGACATTCGGCTCCCCGGAAATAGCAACGAGATTATTGGCGGCGTTGCCGCGCAACGGGCCGGCTGCTCCAAAATGAAATGGGACCGCAACCTGATGCACGGTTTTGCCGTTGAGCTTCATCGGCCTAATGCGGCGACTAACAAGAGCGCGGGCCTCGATCGCCCCACGTAAGCTCACGATGCAAACGTAATCGCTATTGTTGACCTTAAGCTTGGTCGCGAGCTCGGGCGAAATTTCGACAAACATCTCCGGCTGTAATTCGGAGAGATAGCTGAGAAAGCGCGACATCCCGCCGCCGGTATGATGCTCGGTCAGACGATAGGTTGTGAGAACAAATGGAAACCGCGAATCGCCTGGTGGCGCGAAACGGTTTTCAGCACGCGTGAAC
>JBKOYE010000101.1:0-14050 GCA_046725275.1 Verrucomicrobiota bacterium | reverse complement strand
CCGGGCGGCCGTAGCCGAACAGATTGCGATCGCCGACTTGCACACCGGCAAGTGCCCCTTCGTAAGTGTCGAATCCGACCCAAAAACCAAATTCCTTGCTTTTGGCTTCCTCTGCCGAGATGTCGAGCCGCAACAGATGTCCTTCGATGGGGACCGGTTTGATCTGAAGCAAGTTGAACTGGCCAGTCTTCATGAGCGTCCGAACTCGCTCGTCTAGAACGTCCGGGCTGTACATTTTGCCCTCTAATCTGGTGAAACGTTTCGTCACAAAACTCGGATGCAGCCGACGCAGCCCGGAAACGGTCACACCATCGAAGTGATAAACGGGCCCCGGTGAAACAACGATGTGCACCGGAACGCGACCATTCACTGCCACGTCCGGTGTGCCGTTGGCCACTACTTTGACATCGTAATAACCGCGCGCCTTGAAATATGCTTCGAGACGACGGGGAATGTCTTCGACCCGCAGGTCAGTAAAAGGGCGTTGGAGGAGATCGGATATCTGCCCGCGGAGCGCCTCCGAACCGTAAACTGTCTGACCGCTAAAGGTGATATTTCCAAAAAAATACTGTCGGCCTTCGTGAATTGGCACCGTGACATCGACTTCATTGCTTTCAGCCAGAAATATGTCACGTGGAGGATCGACTACCGCGTTTAGAAAACCTTCGGCAACATAAAACCGCTGCACCAGATGCGTGCCCTCCTCCAGGTCCGCAGCCACAAAGGGCAGCCTTTTTTCCACGCGTGAATATCGCTCGCGTGTCGGACCCACCATGTATTCGAAGAGTTTGTCCGCCGGCTCATGCGCGTTTCCGTCGAAGATCACCTTGCTCAGCAGGAAGCGCGGACCTTCGTTGATGTCCAGACGCAAGCGGTCGCCCGATTCAACCACATAGTGCACGTCCACCTTCGCGTAGCCATGCTTTCGATAAAACACTTCAAGGAAGAACGCGAGATCGTCCGCGCGTGCCGGGCTCAATCCAAAATCTTCAATCGTAGTGATCTCCTCTTTGAGAGCGATGCGCAGTTCCTTTTCCTTGAACGCCTGCTGGCCGCGAAATTCAATGATGCTGGTCCGCTTGGCGCGTTTTTCCTGCTCCTTCACGATCGCGCGCCGCGCCTTCTGTTGATCTTCTGGTCGCACGACATCGACGCTCTGCGCTACGACTTGAAAAGCCAGGGCCGCGGTGCTGAGCGAGAAGAGGATGCCGTATCGCATGTCAGCGAAAACGAATCAGATATTTCAGCTTCCCTCGAAAATCGCCGTGAACTCCGACGTCACCAGTGAGCACAAACTGGTCGGTGATCTTGAACCGCACGGTCGCTTGCTGTTGACCAGTGCGGGGATCGACTGTTCCCAAATCCAGATCCAGCCGATTGAATACCGTGTTGCTGTCCGTCGGCTCGCCTTTTTTGACGATTTTGCGGTACAGCTGTTGCACCAACAGCATGGCAGCCCGTCCGGCGAGAACGTTTCCAGTCGAGAGTTCCTGTCGCGTCGCACCGGTAGCGATCAACGAGATGATTTCCTCCTGCGGCAGAGGCGGTTCACTGGTGAAAATCGCCTGTGGTGAGAGCAGAGTTCCGTAAACATAAACCCGCACGGTGTAATCGCGGATCACGGATGTGCCTTGCAGATCGATTGTAGGATTCGTCGAATCGTTCGGATCGAACGTGAGGGACCCGCGGGAAACATCGAGCCGGCTGAAAGGCAATGTCGCTTCGACACCTTCCATCTTCACAACACCTTGCAGACCCGGCTTAAGCCCCGTCCGAATCAATTTCAGATCGGTTGTCGCTTCGCCGGTGGCCAGATTACCGCGAATGAGTACCGGATCTTTGGTTTTGATCGCGACATCAAACTTCCAGTCGCGGAAGGGCGGGAACGGCAGAGAAAAAAATCCAGGACGTTCGGCAGGCGGTTGCGGCGCCGGTCTGCCCGGCAAGCCAATTGGGATAAGATCGATGTTCTTCAGAAACCGGGTGTTTGTCAGTGCGACATCGCCGCTGACTGTCGCCGCCGCAAATGGTCCCGTTATCCTGACATCAGCATCGGCGCGAGCGGTGAGCGTATCGTTTCGCGCAACCAGCACGCTTTGAGCTCTCACTTGCAAATCGAGAGTCGGTTCGGTCAGTTTAACGAACGTAACTCGACCGCTCATGCTAAACGGCCCACCAGCCAAATCGCCTCCAAAGCGATCGAGAGTGAGCACGTTGTCCCGAAAAGTTAACCGCGCATTAAAACTCCTCAGTGCGGGAAGAGTCGCATTCGTGAAACGGGCGACGTTCACCGTCATGTCCCCTGCTCCACTGAAAACCGGATGACCAAACGTTCCGCTCACATCAACGTCGAGTCCGATGTCGCCATCCAACTGCTGGAGGTCCGGAACAAATTGACGCACAAAATTCACCGAACTGCGCGGCAGCCGAGCCTTGGCGGTAATTGGCGTGTCGTCGGGAAATCCTCGAGCCTGGACAATTTTCGGCACGTCGAACGACATGCTGGCGTTGATTTCCAACGGCTGAATCCGCGGCTGTTGCAGTTTGCCTGAAGCCGTCAGCCGATTCTGCGCGGTCTGCGCGCTCAGTTCGAACGTCGCCGGTTCCATTTTCTGCCACTGTTCGTTTCGCAAATCCCGCACCTGCACGTCGAGCCTCGTTTTCAAATCTGCGATTGTGCCCTCACCGTCGAGCCTCGCATTCACTACGCCCGAGATTGTCGATTGTATTCCGAGATCGTGCGCCAGCCTCTTTAGGTCAAGATTCTCAGACTGCACTATCGCCGACACTTTGCCTGAAGACGGAATCACTGCGGATTTTGTCCCGAGATTTCGCCACACAAACGGAATTGAAACATACCCGTACGCGTAATTCGCGCGTTGTTGCGGTAAGGCACCTTCCCCGGGCGCGCCGCTGCGGCCGGCCCGCTGCGGTTGCGGGGCGACAACCTGGTTCAGTTGGATCTTATCAATCTCTAGAATGTCACCCTTCGTCCGCGCGATCGCATTGAAATCCATGTTCGTCGTCGCGAAAAAAATGATCGGCACGTCAAGACCCTCCGGCGAGTATGACGCATCGATGTTCGCCTGGAGCCCTTGCAAATTTCCGTAGCGCGCTTTTTCCAGAACAAGCTTCAGGTTGCCGGTGTTTTTCAATGCCTGCGCGTTGCCGCTGCCCTCCCAATCCAATTTGAATGAGCCGGCCAGGTGATTCTGGTTGCTGAACACGCGCAGAAGCGGCTCCAACACCGCCAGGTTCGATACGCTCGCGGACGCCTTGCCGTTGTAGTGCTGAGGCGGCTGCAAGTTGAATGTCCCGGTTGCGTTGACGTAATCGATGTTGTTGAGAGTTGCGCTGCACTCATCGAGATGGATCACGTTATTCGCGATCGACGACTGGGCGCTCAGACGTTGCACAACCAAGTCCCGCATTTTCAAATTCGATCCCGAGAGTGATACTTGTCCGTCGATGATTCCTTGTTTGCGCTCGATGTGACCCGTCAGTTGCAACGGGCCACTGATTTTGCTCGGAGAACTGGCCACCCAAAAATCGCCGATCTCGGGAGCGTTCAGCGCAATATCCAATTGGAGTGGTTGCGAAGACGCATTGCCAATGTTTTCCGGGAGCTGGTAACGGCCGCGAACGCCTAGCTCATTTTGATTGCGCCGCAGAGTAACCCCATCAAGTCCGATTGTGTCATCGCTTCCGTTCATCGATCCGTTCACTGAATCGACGACGTAATCCCGATAACGTACGCCGGTCAGGGCGAACTCCATTGCCGTGCGAAGATCCGCGAACCAGGGCCTCTTTGTATCGACGCGCGCTACCTTTTTGGACGCGCGCAAAGTGGCGTTCAGATTGTCAACGATCCCATCCGAAAATCCGACCGCCTCGCCTGTGACACCAAGTGCTACCTGCGCATTTGCATCAGCGATGTCTATTTTGCCGTTGAACTGAACTGACCCGGTCAAGCCAACAGAGACTCCTGCTGTCAGTTTCTCCAGATCAGGCGCCTTGCCGGAGATTTGTAGACTCGCTGGTGTCCGGCTAAACTCTTCGACTGTGGCCGGCAAATCGATTGTCCCGTTGAGATGAAATTCGTTCTGGTCCTGAACAATATCGGCTGACTGTAAGGTCGCTTTCCCCTGCCCAGCGGAAACTTCAACAGCGCCGTTGTCGAAATTCACCACCGGCGCGTGCGCATCGCTGACCCGCAATGACATCGTGCCGCTCCACGTGCGCGGCGAGTCGATCACGCCTGTGCCAACTAGAGCGAGCCGCTCAATTTCGCCGGAAAAATAGCTCTCCGGAAGCAAAAGGAACTTGTTCAGCGATTGCGCCGCAATTTTCTCCGCAGCCACAGTAACCTTTGCGTTCAGAGACGACTCCCTTTCATTCAACGCAGTCGAGGCGGACAACCGCCCGCCGCCAACGGTGCAATCGAGACTGACCGCGAGAGCTTTGGAATCGATACGCGATGCATCGACGTTCAGAAGCCGGATCTGTTCCTGATCGCTCAGAACGAGATCGCGCAGGATGAAGTTCTTGTCTGCGTAAGAAGTGTGTCCCGAAATTCCAGACCAACCCTCGCCTGACGGGAGTTGCAGTCTTCCGATCCGTAACTCACCCGGCGTACGCGGACTCAAATCAAGATCAGCATGCTCAACGACAAGATCGTTCGGGCTCCCTCTGAGAATAAGTGTTGCGTCTGCCAACCGAATCCGTTCGGGAAACGCGGTGGGAAGTGTTGCTTTTTGTGTCGGGCGCGGTTTGGTCGGTGGTGCCCTAGCCGGATTCAAAACCACCTGTGCGCCGCGTAGCTCAACGTCCTGCAAGAGATGCGAAATCCCATCCCGCATGAGCCCGAACAAGCTGTAATCGACATACAACGAATCGATATCGACCGATTCGATCGCGGACGGCCCAGTGGGCACCGCGCGAAGATTTCGAATCGTCAGATAGCTGAAAGGATTACCTTCGAGACGGAAATCCATCTTTAAGTTCTCTTTGCCGGCGTAGCGAAGGCCGATCTGCCGGACTATCGCCAGCAAAATTGGCCGATGAAAAATGATCAGGAGCCCCACGCAAATCGCGAGGCCAAACATCACGCGACGCCGGGTGTGCCGATGGCGCCGGCCCTTTGACTCATCGTCCTCGGCCACAGAGCGACTCTATTCCCCCTTAGCAATGGGGCAAAGAGCAAATGGCCTAACCCGTGGCCAGCCGATCGTCACTCGGGTGGACAAATCAAGGGAATCACTTCCCGTTTGTTGCGCTTGTAGATTCGGAAGTCTCCGGCATCCACTGTGATGACGCTGTGTTTACGATATATCTCACTCATACGGATAAGGCACAGATCCGCCAAATCCGGCCTTCGATCCTGGTAAGTCTTTGCGAGCAAAGCGAGCTGCGGCAGATGATCGTTACAATCGAATGAGATAGCAAGGAATTGTTCAGCCACCATTTGCAGCACGAGTCCAACGTTACGCAAATGAAAAGCCGTCTCTGCCAAAACCGGCTCACACGTGAGTAGCGGTTCAGTTGTCTGCTCGGCAACGTGTAGCGCCCATTCGTGATGTGAATCGCGCGAATTAACCAGCGCGACCAAGAAGCCGGTATCCGCGATGCCTCTCACTTTTTGGAGAATCCCTTGCGTGTCGAAAGATCACGCGGACCGCGAATGACTCCGGCAAATCGCATGAACTTCTTCGAAGCAGTGTCTTGCGATCTTGCTCGCTCCAGCTGTTGCCGGACAAGTTGCCCCCGGGAAATTCCGGTCCGAGCTGAAGTTTCCTCTATCCATGTCGCAAGGCTTTTTGGCAGACGAATCGTTAACGTCTCACGCATATGGCAAAAATGTATACGTTGGGATAATAGAGTCAATGCCGCCCGTAGCGAGCCGGCTGCGCAGCTCGCCAGCCGACCAACCCTCTCAACACATCCTAATTGCATGCCACCGTGTCTAGCGTAACGCTTCACGGACCCCGACGCCATGAACCCTGACAAGCTTTTTGATTATCTCGACGGCCGATTATCGCCAAATGAGCGGGCTGCGTTGGAGGAGCACTTGATATCGGACAAACAATTGCAACGCGAGTTGGCTGTCGCGCGGCAGATTCATGCCGGTATGCACGGTGATTCTCGCGAGGTTATCTTGCCTCCGTCCCCCGATGTTTCAGAGCAGGGCCGCAAAATGGCGATCCGTATCGGCGTTGCTTTTATGGTTCTCATGTTTGTAAACGTGGGCATCGGTCTCTGGTTCATCTTCAGACACGAAAGTAAGAATCCGAACCGGCCACTGCTTGAAGCCCAGATGCGGGAGCAGATCGCCAAATCCATCGAGCGCGCAGCGACGCTCACGCCCGCGCCAAATGCTTTGGGCGTAACCGAAATCACAATCCCAGCCGAAAACGGGAAACTTGATGCCGTCGCGGATAGGGTGGCTGCAATTGTTTCCGAACTTGGAGGATCTGCTACCAAAGGTGTTCCGGACGCAGGCCGTCTTAGTATTCTTGTCGATCTCGCGGCAAATCGGGAATCTGAATTTCGCGCCGCAATTCAATCCATCGCCGGAGCAAGCCCGGAGTCCACGACTCCGGCTACCCCGACGAATCCTACTGCAACAGAGAAGAAGAGCTTCGTCGTGCAGATCGTCGAAAAGCAGTGAAATAGGTTCACCCCGTGAGATATAATTGTCGTGTCAAATGTTGCTACGTTTACGTTTTGCGCTCGCAAGCTGATCATCAGTTCTATGTCGGTCTGACGCGAGACTTCGTCTGCGGTGTTATCTCACGGGGTAAATGATCGCGGTGACGTTCGCCTTGCCGGCTGAGAGTTCGGAATTCTTGCGTCGGCTCACAAAGAAATCTCGTGCTGATCGAAACGGGATCACGGCGATTCGCGGCACGATTGACGAACGCACGATTGAAGTCCTTCACACGGGTATTGGCGAAGACATCTGCAGGGAACGGATCGCAAAGTTTCTCGAAAATCAGCAGTTCGATTTTTTGATCAGCGCTGGATTTGCAGGGTCGCTGAACAACGAACTGCGGGTGAACGATCTTTTGGTGGCGAAGAATTTCTCGACGATCGATCTAAAGCGCGCGCACTCATTGGTTTCACCCCTGTTGATTCATCCTATCGATCTGCTGACGGTGAGTGCGGTGATCGATTCCGGCGAAGAGCGAGACAGAATTGCACGCGAATCCGGCGCAAGCGCGGTGGACATGGAAACTGAATTCATTGCGCGCGCCTGCGCGGCCCACGGTATTCCGCTGCTGGCGCTGCGCGTCATCACAGACACGCCCAGGCAACCATTCCCTGCTCCGCCGAGCGTGTTGTTCGACATCGCCAAACAACGAACCGGTCTCGCCAAGCTGGCGCGATTTTTTCTTATGCATCCAAATCGCGTTCCGCACCTGGTTCAGTTCGCGAGAAGGATTGGGCGAGCCAAAAAAATTCTCGCCAGTGCATTGGTGACCATCCTGCGCGACCTGTAACCGCCAATGATAACCCCGACCGTCGCGGCCATCAATGATGGCTACCTTTCGGCGCAGGCTCGAGCCGCGACGCTTGTATTGGGATCAATTATGAATGAATGTCGCCATCTCCGTGATGGGTCCACCCATTGTAATTGAAGCGTTCTTGTTCGTGCCTGAATAAGAACCGGAGCCGCTACCAGTCCAATTGCTGAAACTGTAACCCTTAGCCGGCCTGGCGCTGATCGAAACGTTTGCTCCGTTGGCTTTCCAGCCGCTGGCGGGAGTCACCGTGCCGCCTGTGTTGTTGGTCATCGTCAGGTAATATTGCGTGCTGAACGTCGCTGTGTAAGTCTTGGTGGTATTCGGCACAACAGTGTGAGAGATCGCGCCATTATCGCTCCACTTGGTCCATACGTGCTGAACTCCAGCGCCACCACTCTGCGGAGAGGTCGTGGCAATGGTGTGACTTGAACCCGACGCCCAGGTAAATATCTGTGTTGAACTGTAAGTAGTCCCATCAACGCTGAACGTGCGACCCGCCTGACTTGTTTGGACGGTCACCTGAACGCTAGGTGTAGGCGTAGCCGTAGCTGTCGGGGTGGGGGTAAACGTCGCCGTTGCGGTGGCAGTCGCGGTCGCCGTAGGCGTGGCTGTGGCTGTCGCAGTGGGGGTTGGCGTTGGACTTACCTCCGGCGTTGGCGTTGGTGTGAATGTCGCCGTCGGATTAGGAGTAAACGTCGCGGTAGCCGTGGCCGTAGCTGTTGCCGTTGGCGTTGGACTCTCCTCCGGCGTTGGCGTATCAGTCGGCGTCGGACTAGGCGTTTGAGTTGAGGTTGGCGTCTCGGTTGGAGATGGCGTTGCGGTAGCTGTTTCGGTTGCGGTTGGAGTAGGTATCGGTGTGTCAGTTGGACTCGGTGTCGGACTAGGCGTTTGAGTTGAGGTTGGTGTCTCGGTAGGAGATGGCGTTGGCGTCGGTGCCGGAGTATCGGTTGGCGTCGGTGCCGGAGTATCAGTTGGGGTAGCGGTTGGCGTCGGGGTAAACGTCGCCGCAGCAGTGGCTGTAGCCGTGGCCGTTGGCGTTGGCGTAGGGATCGGGGTAAATGTAGCAGTCGGTGTAGGCGTAGGACTCAGGCAGATTACCTCTTCCGAGGCGGAGGCCGCGCCCGAGTTGTCGTTGTCCGTCGCAAAGCTGGCAGTGTTGTTATAAGTGCCGCAGCTCTCGGTTGTGGTGCTACTGACCACGTGCGCTGTCGTGCTGCTGTTACCCGCCAGTGTGGTCGGAGTATAAACCAGACTCTGGATAGGCGCCGAGCCGCTCACTGACCAGCCTGGATCGGTGTTGCCAGCGTCGACGGTCCAATTAACTCCCGTCCCGGCTGGCAAATTGTCAGTGACACTTAGTCCAGTGGCCATCGTTTCGCTGCTGTTGGTCAAAGTAATGATGAAGCCGATCTGTGATCCCGCGCTCACGCTGCCAGCGTCAGCCGTCTTGGTAATGGAGATGTCGGGCGGAACCGTTGGCGTCGGAGTTGGTGTAGGCGTGAATGTCGCCGTCGCAGTAGGTGTCGGTGTCGGCGTAGGGCCAGGTATCTCGGTCGCGGTCGGAGTTGGCGTTGGAGTTGGCGTCGGCGAGCTCCCTGGAGCGCTGACGTCGATCGGCAGAGCTCGAGAAACCGTATTCCCACTATTATCAGTTACCGTCATGTGAACCGAATAATTTCCCGGCGCGGGAAAAATCTTTGCGGGGTTTTGCGCAGTTGAAAACGTCCCGTCGTCAAACGTCCATTGATAGGAGACGATCATCCCGTCCGGATCGCTCGCGTCCGCCGTGAAATTCACCATCAATGGTGCGGGGCCGCTCGACGGAGCGGCACTCGCGTTCACTGTAGGAGGCTGGCCGCTGACAGTTCCCCTGAGGAACCAAGGCGTAGCGGTCGGGTCAGTCTTAAAAAATGCCAGGAGATGAGTCGCCACTTTTGGCACACCTCCAGTGGCATTGGGATGGACGAAGTCGGAATCGAGATCAGAGCAGAGCCAGGTGAATCCATCCGAGCGGGCGATGAGACCATCCGCCCAAATGTAAGGACCCCATAAGATGAGCGGCGCAACTACGGGGCCATTTGCTGGATCGAAGTTAAGATTCCCGACACCGTTGATCTGATCTTCAATGGTCCATTTGTCTGCAAAGCCGGTTTCGTATGCGAAAGGCTCCGGACTCTGAGCGTTGGGAACATTCGTATAGGCGCGTGAGCGCGGCGACAAATATGTGATCTTGATATTCGGGTATTTGGTTTTGAGATTTCGGAGAATGATTTCCAGATCAGATTGCAACATTTGCGCATGAAGCGGAAAAGCCCCATAATTGACAGGTCCAGCCAAGGCTTGCTTCAGCCACGCTACTTGCACCTGTGCCGGGGTGACACCCGCACCGCTGAGTCGTTGATTGACTGTGGTCCAAGGCGGCGCACTCGTATCAACCCAATCCGTAGCATCCTCGCCGCTCTGCGCACCATCGACAATGACTAGTTGCGGATTCTTCGACGGGTCAGCATCCGCGAGTTTCTTGAAAGTCTGGGGCCCTGCGCTGGCGAATTCTCGAGTGGTATTCGACATTCCAACTGAGATCATTACGATCTTGCCGTGGACCAGATCGAGGTTGCCCGATGCGTCCAGCGGCTTGATTTGATCGGTCGCGATCGCAAGAGCAGCCGCGGCATGCGCGGGTGGAGGGTTATTGGCTCCGCCCGGATAAAGCCCACCGGTGAAACCCTGATAGTTCGATGGCCCTAAGTCATCGATCGGAATATTGCCGGTGCTGGTCAGAGAACAATCAGCGTAGATCGGGGGTGCGGCCAAGTTCAGCGCTGCGACCAACAGCACCCCTCGCCACGCAGAAAGAGCTGAAAACCGCGAACTGCAGAAAGATGACGTTTTCGTGGTCCGAGTGTTGTCAAGAACACCATGATAGGTTGTCGTGTGTTTGAGCACTGGTTCTGGGGTTCACCGATGTACTCCGCAATCTGAGGGGCGAAGTTTCGAAAATCTTCCCAGAATTGGAAACGTTGTGAGTATGTCCTGGGGGGAATTAAGGCGTAGAGTAGATTGCTTAAGGTAATCGCGCTATTAGACCTTAGTATATTAAACTTTAGTTTAATGCCGGAAGACCGTCGGCTGCATCGTTGAGGGTTGAGCGTTGAGAGTTGAGGGACGATTACAATCGGATCTACGCGCCACGTGAAAAGCAGAGCAAGATGCTTAGCGGATTGCGCAAGTCACTATCTAGGCGGTAACTCTCAGCCTCAACCAAACTCCTCAACCGGCTGCCAGGCGAGGACAGAGATCAGCAGCCTGAGTCTGACATCTGAATTACGAACGCTCGATCAAGGAACCGTTCCGCCAATGCCACAACGCTGCGCTAATCGAACCAGTTCGGCCACGGACCGCACTCTCATCTTCTGCATTACGTGGGCACGATGGACTTTGACCGTCTGCTCGACGGTGCCGAGGTCGCCGGCAATTTGTTTGTTCAGTTTGCCAGCTACGACGCACTCGAGCACTTCGCGCTCACGCGGTGTAAGCGTCGCCAGGCGCGCTTGGATTTCGGAAAGTTCGGCGCGCTCCCGTCGAAAGGCGCGGTCTTTCTCAATCGCCATACGAACGGCTGCAAGCAGGTCTTCATCATTCACCGGTTTGGTGAGGAAATCGCTCGCGCCGCGTTTCATTGCCTGCACACTCTTCGAAATATCACCGTGAGCAGTCAGAAAAATAATGGGCAGAAGACTGCCTTTCTCGGCGAGGATGTTTTGCAATTCCAGACCACTGACGGCCGGCATAGCGAGATCGAGCACAAGACAGCCCGCTGCGTCCGGATCAAACTGCGCCAGAAATTCCTTTGCTGACGCAAACGCGGCCACAGCGAAGCCAGCCGTACGCAACAGGCGCAAGATGGACCTCCGGCCCGGCGCGTAATCGTCCACAACAAAGACGGTGGGACTTGAAGGAGTGCTCATTAACCTATCCCGCTGTTAGTTGTCACAGACGCCTTGTCCGAGGCGGCTACAGGCAGGGTGAAATGGAACGTCGCGCCGCGGTCGGCATTGTTGGTGGCCCAGAGTTTTCCTCGATGCGCGTCAATGATGGTACGGCAGACCGAAAGGCCGAGGCCCATCCCCTTCTCTTTCGTCGTAAAGAAAGGCTCAAAAATTTCGTCGATTTTGTTCTTCGGGATGCTGCCGCCGCGATCGGTGACGGACACAATAACTGTGCCGCTGCCGTTCTCGATCCCAGTACGAATGAGCAGCCGGCGCTCTGGAACTTTGCAATCGGCCATCGCGTCGCAAGCGTTGACCACCAGATTGACTAAGACCTGCTGAAGCTGCACCGGGTCGCCGGTGACGACGGGCAAATTCGGCGAGAGCTCGGTATCCACGGTGACCTTTTGACCGATGAGATCCGTGCGGATCAGCTTCAGAACATCGCGTACAACTTTGTTGATACCGAGAGGATGCTGTTGCACTTCGCCTTTTTTCAGCCACAGGCGCAACCGACGGATCACTTCTGCGGCGCGTTTGTCTTCGCTTACAATGTCACTAAGAATTTCGCGCACCTCGGTGAGATCGGCATTGCCATTTGCAAGGATCCGCTGGGCAGCCTGTGCGTTGCTGAGTATGGCGCCAAGCGGTAGGTTTAGCTCGTGCGCCAGCGAGCCAGAAAGTTCGCCCAGCGTCGTCACTCGCGAGAGATGCGCCAGCTCGTTGCGTCGCCGCGCTGTCTCCAGTTCAGCCTGCTTCCGCTCGCTGACATCAATAATTGAGGCTAACACGAACAATCCCTCCGCAGTGTGAATAGGGTTGAGGCCGATTTCGATCGGGACCTCGCTGCCGTCTTTGCGTAGTCCAAACAGTTCCCGCCCAGCGCCCATTGGCCGAGCTCGTGCGTCGTCGAAATAACCGCGCCGATAGCCGATGTGATGAGACCTGAATCGCTCGGGGACAAGCATCTCGATCGAATGGCCAATCAGCTCCTGGCGGCCGTACCCGAAGACATTCTCTACTTGCGTGTTAACCAACGTGATCTGGCCTTCGCTGTCGACCATGATCATGGCGCTGGGCGCCGCCTCCACCACGAGACGGAACTGCTCTTCGGCTTGCTTGCGCTTGGTGATGTCGACTGCAGCGCCACGCATTCGAACGGGCTGACCATCGCGGTCAAATTCGACCTGACCCCAGCCTGCAATCCATCGTGGTTGTCCTTGAGGTAGCATGACCCGGTACTCAGCTTCATAGTCGGCACCCGTGCGGAAGGTGTTATCGACAGCCTCGAGCACCCGTTGACGATCTTCAGGATGCAGCACGTTTTTGAAGCGGTCCAAGTCGACCTTCTCTGACGCTGCGAAGCCAAACAGCGCGCGGCCTTTGTCCGTGATCCAAATCTCATCACGCGCGACGTCCCACATCCACATACCGAGATCTGCAGCGTTCGCAGCGAGCTCCATACGCTCCCGAGTCTCGTGCAAGTCAGCCTCGCTGGCCGCCAACTGACGTGCCAATTTCGCCCTGTGTAGCATGTCGATGCTCAGCTCATAACCCATGGCGGCTATCAGCCCCAAATACGAGAAGCAGGCCAGAAACGGAACCTGAATGATTCCCCAAACGACTAGCATCGCCTGTCCAGCGCCAAGCGCGCCAAAGAGAATCAGCGCGCCGCCGACGACAAACGCGCGCTGCCGATCACCTCGACGCCAGGCAGTCACTGTGGCATCCACGAAAAAAATGATAAGCAAGACCAGGCTCAGTTGGGCAACTAAGATCCACGGATTAGTAACACCCACTGGAACCGAAACGCTTTCTCCACGCCACCATGAAATCTGCTTCAGGCTCGTGATTTGCCGGTAGCTCAGATTGGGTGTGAAAACAAAGTTGAGGATTAGTGCGAGAGTGCGCGTGCCACAAACGCTCCATGCGAGCCACAATCGTCCGGCACGGAGATAGAGCCGCGCAAAAATTACCACTGACACAACCAGCGCCCACACTGGAAGCTGTGCCCAGCGCAAGATTACGGCATAATCTTCAGGTGATTGTGTCACTAACAACACCAACTCGAATCCGGTCAGCGCCGCGGCCGCCAGAGCGCTACACGACAATACGAAATACGCCCAGTCTGTACGCTGCCTGCACCAGACCAGGAGATATATGCCAGCCAGCGTCAAACACGCTGCAGCATTCATCGACCAGACAATGATAATCCAATTCATCGGATGCCCGCGCCTGAAGTCAGTGCACGCATGCACGTGCCGCCCACCACGAGAAAGTTCCGTGGTTTTTGCCCGCGCGAGGTGCCGCTCTCCTTTTCACGGAGTATCGATGGCCTATAACAAATCAGTGTTGCTCGAGGCAAGCGCAATCTGCGATTCCTTTTCGGCTAGCATGTTTAGATGCCATAACACGCGCCAGGCTGATCTAGATCACGTGCTGAATCTCTGAGACCCGGTAGCAAATTGCGTCTTATGAAAGTGTCAGGCATCCGCTCGTCTCTTGAATCTCGCATCCTCCACATTAACGGAATTGCGT
>JBKOYE010000112.1:0-14375 GCA_046725275.1 Verrucomicrobiota bacterium | reverse complement strand
CTCAACAATAGTGCGTTCAATTCACTGACAGCGAGTCAGCGAGCAGATGGAACGCGAAAACCAGTCGTTGTTGAAAACACTTTTGGATTCTCACTCGGCGGTCCAATCAAGAAAGACAAACTCTTCTTCTTTGGAACTTACCAACGTGATCTCTTCCGCTCCGGCACTGACACGACAGTGCGCGTGCCAACAGCGTCCGGCTTTAATACTCTACGTTCACTGTTTCCTGCCGGCGTCAACCCTAATCTCGATCGTTACCTAAATATCGTGGGAAATCTTCGGGGAGAACGCGAAACATCTAGTGTGGCGTTGGGCAACGAACGTCCCAATATTGATTTTGGCGAGACGACTGTTACCAGCACCCAACCCGTCACAGACGACCAGTTCCTCACACGAGTCGATTGGGTACCAACACAAAAGGATAGTTTAGCGTTTCGCTACGTGTACGATCGGCAGCGTTTCAACAATCAATTTCCCGCGGCGTCCTTTCCGGGATTCGAGGTCGACGTGCCGAGTCTGGTGCAGAACTTTTACTTTAATTACACACGCAACATCTCCACCAATCTGACAAACGAAGCGCGCTTTGGCTACGGTCGCTTCAACGTCGACTTCGCGCCTCGCGATCTCCAAGTGGGAGTCGAGGGTCCTGTGTTCCTATTCACGGGCGCTGGCCTGGGGCCAGGGCCTCACGTCGGTCGGATTACCGTCCGTCTTTCCGCAGGGACGACTCTTCAACAACTATCAATTCCAGGACACGCTGTCTTATACAACTGGCAACCACTCGCTAAGGTTTGGAGTGGATCTCAATGTCCAGAGATCGAGACAAGCAATCCCGTTCAATGCGCGCGGAGTTCTGACTTTCGCCGGAGGCGGCGGATTTAACGCGTTCGGAAATTTTGTCGACCAGTTTTCAGGTCGAGGTCAGGGCGGCGCTAACATTCAGTTTGGCAGTCCAGTAATATTTCCAAATGCGTTCTACCAAAACTATTTCATCAATGATAGTTGGCGCGTTAAGCCGAACCTGACACTGAACCTCGGTCTGCGCTATGAAAACTATGGGACGGCGTTCAATACGATCCGCTTTCCCGCGTTTGCTGGTTTCGATCAGCCAGTCGAGACGGTTGCTCGACAGCAGCGCGACAACAACAACTTTGCGCCCCGGTTCAGCTTTGCGTACCAGCCACGGTTCTGGAAAAGCGTTTTCGGCAGTGAAAAGACTGTTATTCGAGGTGGGTTCGCAGTCAACTATGATTTTTTCTTCAACAACATTCTGGCAAACACAGCGTCGACAGTCCCGAATTCATTCGGCGTGACAAACTTTGGCGCTTCATTGCCGGCAACGACAGATCCTCGTGGCATCGCGAACTTCGGCGTTAACTCCTTGCCGACAACTGGCACTCCGGATCCGTTTGCCACCGTCAACACAATTCCAACGAATCTGGTGAATCCGCAGACGTATGTTTACAACTTCGGTATCGAACGCGAGCTGCCGCTCAATCTGATTGGGGACGTGGCCTATGTCGGCTCGCGCGGAACGCGTTTGTTCATCAACGAACAATTGAATCCTGGGATCGGTGGCTTCAACACGCTCGTGCGGCAGTTCGCAAATCGCGGCTCAGTGATTTCGCGGACTAACGGCGGCGATTCAAGTTACAACTCACTCCAGGCACGTCTGGATCGGGGTTTTTCAAGTGGACTGTTACTGCGGTTTGTTTACACGTTCTCGAAGGCAATCGACGATGTGAACAGCGAAGTCTTCGCTACGACCGGCGGCACCAGTGTCGGCTCTGATCCCTTCAATCGTCGCAGCGATCGCAGCCTGGCATCGTTCGATGTACCGCACCGATTTGTGGCGACGTTTATCTACGATTTGCCGGGCGTCGGAAAATCAGGATTGGTACACGCGCTGACTGGTGATTACTCAGTTGCAGGTACCTATCGCCTGCAGTCCGGAAACGTTCAATTGCCTTTCGTTGGCGGAATCGACCTGAATGGCGACGGCAACGCTTTCAACGACCGTCCGGTGATCAGCAACCCAAACGCGCCAATAAACTCCGTCGGTTTCTCTAATTTCATTTCAGAGAACTTCATCTCAGGTACAAGTTCTCCAACTGGCTTCTCAGACGTGAATGGCAATCCAGTTGATCCGCAGAATGTCCGCTTCTTAGTTAGTGAATCAATTCGAACTGGTCTTGCCGGTCGCAATATTTTGCGCGGCCCGAGACAAAATCGATTGGATCTCAGTCTAACGAAAGCAATCAATCTTCGCTTCACGCGTCTTGAAAGTGATCGGATCGAGGTTCGATTTGATTATTTCAACGCGTTCAATACGCCGCAGTTTGCGCCGGGAACAGGTGATGTGACCGACACCACGTTCAACGATTTTCGATTCAACTCAGGCAACCTCAACATTGGCAACGTGAATGCTGGACGCATCGGACAGTTCCAGCTTCGCTACGTTTTCTAAAGCCTTTCACACACTACATGGAAGTGTGGCCCTCACCGCCACTTTCTGTGGCTGAGCATGCTGTGTCTCTTGGGGACGGCTGCTAGTTCAGGCTCTGCTTGTGCACGGGCTCAGACGAAAGGATGTGGCAAAACTTCACGCAAGAGATGCATTAGGTTTACTTAACTCGGAGATAGGTAAGTTCATCATGAGGATCAAGGAATTGTTATTCACTGTGCTTCTGGTTGCGACAGTTTCGTCGGCCTTCACTATTTCTAAAGCAAATCAGTTTCAAGATCAGACGTTAGATGAGGCCATTACCCTTAACAACCAAGCAGTCGCTTCAGTTGCATTGCATCGATACGCTGAAGCAATTGATTTATTGAAGCGAGCGACTATCGTCAAGCCTGGATTCGCTCTGGCCCACTACAATCTGGCCCGCATTTACCAAAACCAGGGTCGTTTTGCCACCGCGATCGAAGCTTTTAAGCAAGTGCTTCGGCTTAATCCCAACTTCACAGACGCTCACTATCACATGGGCCTTGCCTACAACCAGACCGAACTCTATGCAGAAGCAATCGAGTGCTTCAAGCATGCTCTTCAACTCACACCGGATCACGCTGAGTCGCTAAGTGAGCAGGGCTTTGCTTATTCCAAGCTCGGGCGTAATCAGGAGGCGGTCGAATCCTGTAAAGAAGCCATTCGTATCAAACCAGACCTGACCATTGCGTACCAAAACCTGGGAATTGCGTATTTTAAGTTGGGCTTGCGAGATGAAGCTATTGGAGCTCTCGAACAAGCTCGGCGTCTCGAACCCGAATGCGCCGAAACCTACAGTAACCTGGGCTACGTATACGCTGATGCGGGCCGAGTCGATGAAGCAATCGCTTCATATCAGCAAGCAATACAACGCAAGCCGGATTACCTCGCGGCCCTTAACAATCTTGGAATGACCTACGGCACGCTTGGCCAGTATCGTCAGGCAATTGAATTCTTACAGAGAGCAATCCGCTTTGGACCTGCGAGTGCGGAAGCCCACTACAATCTTGGGTATGTTTACAGCAAGGCGGGTCGCCAGAAGCAGGCTATCGAGTCGTATAAACAAGCCATCCTGCTCAGGCCTAAACTTGCCGAAGCTCACAACAATCTGGCCATTCTCTACCTTCAGCGCGGAGAGCGAGGTTTGGCGCTGGAACAATACAGCTTGCTCAAGTCGATCAATTACGAAATGGCCAAGACATTGTTCGCAGCGATCTACCAGGACAGAGTCATCGCTGTTAAATCACGATAGCCGGCGACATGAATTTGATAGCGTGGACGGGATTGCAGCGAACGCACAACGTTTATTTCTCGAGGCTCATAGACCACTCGACGAAACCCGGATCTAGAACGACTTCCACCTGGATTGGTTCGGTCTTGCCGCGGCAAGGACACCATTATGTAACGCTGGGCTGTGGTGTAGCGTCGGGCCCATCAAGAAAAAAGATTGCGATTTCCTCGTAGGTGGTGGCACCAACGTTCACCGCGCGATGTCCACGTTCGGTTGGCGGGTCCCAGTCCGTTTGCCCCGCGCGAACCTCAAACCGTTCTGGGTCTGCTCCATCGCGATACTCGATGGCAAGCGCTTCACCACGGACGATGACCGTTACGCGATGAAATGGATCGACATGCCACGACGTTGCCTCGCCAGGCTCCAAGACTAGGCGTCGCACCAGCGTCGTTCCGCGTTTGTATAGCGTTTCCAGCAGCATGCTCAATACGGAAGGTGGCGCTTGCCGCCTAACAACTCAGCTAACCGGCCGCGAGCCGGTCGTCTCAAATTTGCCACAAGCGAACGAGACTGGATCTTTCTGGCAACGAGAGATGACACGTGCGCCAGTAACCTTGAAGGTATTCTTTACTACAAGGTTGATGGGAAGATTTATTCCAATATGCAACTTACTCGTTGGGCCAGGCCTCTAAAACCCGTAAACCACACGTTGTGCCGTGTTACGTTATCAGTTCAGGCGGGTTTGCGAAACAATGATGGCGTGCCGAACAAGCGCTTACAGCGGACTCGCCGGTGAGCGGCCTTTATTCGTAGTTGCGTGGGCGAGCCGCTGATGCACAACATTATGCTTCTATCTTTCAGGTCTGCAATGAACCATGAAAATAAAGTTCTTCTACATCTTTGTCGCTTATCTGCTTTCGAGTCTTTGCGCTTCTCTCGCTTACTCGCAGAACAAATCGGTAATTGAAGTGCCGTTCACCTTCGAGCGTAGCAGCGTCATCGTTCAGGTGAAGGTGAATGGTAAAGGCTCTTACAATATGCTTCTGGACACAGGAGCAGAACAATCTGCCGTTGACCTTATCACGGCTAAAGAATTGGGTCTAAACCTTAATCCCGTAAGCGGCGGTAAAATAGTAGCTACGGGAAAGAAGGAAAATACTCTTTTCCTAACCAAGTTGTCGCAGATTGAAGTCGGCAGTCTTATAGCCAGAGATCTCTTGGCTGTGGCGACGGACTTTTCCAGAATCAGCCAACGCGTCGGCATCCCCCTTCATGGCGTCGTCGGCTACAACTTCCTTAAGGGTCGAGTCGTCCAGTTCGATTACCCGAAGCGCGTGATGCGTTTCTATTCCAAGTCGCCTGTTCCGAAGTCTCATCAGCCGAATACCGCAAGCCGGATGGTGCTGTCCTTCCATTTCTACGCAGGGGATAAGTTCCCCGTCATTGATGAAGTGTATGTGAACGGTAAACAGATTAAGGCGGAGTTGGACACCGGGCATAGCGGGATGCTTGCGCTCACGGCGGCTGCAATTAAGAGGCTCGGATTAGAGGCTGAGGCGGAAGCCGCCGAACCGGAAACGTCAGAGGGTGCGCTCGGCACATCTGTAAACCGGAAAGGAAAGCTCAAGACTCTGACCGTTGGAAGCGTAACCATAGACTCGCCTACCGTCTCATTTCGCACCGCCGGTTCTGGGTTGGATGAAGCGCCGTTTGACGGGCTTCTTGGGAATGATTTCTTCAAGGATTTCATTGTTACTTTCGATTACCGCACCATGATGGTAATGCTTGAAAGATCCTAAGCGCGCGGCGAAGCATAACAACTTCGTTGGACCGGAGCGGCGGGAGCGTGTCTCGCAACTTCTCTAACTGAATCGAAGTTGTCGCTAATTCTGTCGCGCGGCATGGTAACCAGCGACGCGGTCTTGATCAGTAATTTCAAACAATGACCCTTTCCACAGGTACATGCCTGGGTCGCTACGAAATCCGTTCGCAACTCGGAGCGGGTGGAATGGGTGAGGTTTATCTGGCGCAGGACACGAAGCTGGATCGCAAGGTTGCGCTGAAGTTTTGCCTGCCGATGTCGCGTCGAATCGAGATCGGATGGAGCGTTCGTGCGCGAGGCGAAGTCCGCCGCCGCGCTCAATCATCCGAACATCGCGCACATTTACGAAATTGGCGAGGACGAAGGTACACACTTCATTGCGATGGAATTTGTCGATGGCGAAACACTGCGCCAGAAAATCCATCGCGACAGAGAGCCACTCGCAAAGCTGCTTAAGTATTTACGTCAGGTCGCGGAGGGTCTGGCTAAAGCTCATGGTGCCGGCATCGTCCATCGCGATCTTAAGCCCGACAACATCATGATCACTCGTGACGATTACGCGAAGGTGCTGGACTTTGGTCTGGCGAAACTCGTCGAGCCGCAGAGAGGCTTTGGTCCGAGTGACAGCGGGTCCAGTGAAATCGCCACCACTCTCATGCAACAGCACTCGACTCCGGGAATGGTCATGGGCACCATCGGATATATGTCGCCGGAACAGGCAAGTGGTCGCATCAACGAGATCGATCACCGTTCCGACATCTTTTCGTTTGGTTGCATTCTCTTCGAGGCTGCGACGGGACAGAGAGCCTTCGAAGGCAAGGATGCGCTCGATTCGCTGCATAGGATCGTTCATGCCACGACGCCTCAGCTGAAAGACGTGAACCCACTCGCGCCCGACGAACTTCAAAGGATCGTGCGCCGGTGTCTGGCGAAGGAACCCGAGAAACGTTATCAGTCGATGAAAGAAGTGGCGCTTGAGATCGACGATCTCCGGCAGGAGCTGAAGGGCCTGATGGAAACGGTCTATTCCGATCAGGCAGTGTTATCAACGAGAGCGACGACCTCAGGGACAACGCGGGCGGATGAAGGATTTTGGGTTGCGGTTCTGCCGTTCAAGTATCGCGGCTCCAATATTGATCTCGAAGCGCTCGCCGACGGACTGTCCGAAGACATCGTGACGGGCCTGTCACGCTTCTCTTATCTCCGGGTGATCGCGCGCAGCTCCACTTTGCGCTTCACTACCAAGGCGGCTGACATTCGCACAGTCGGCAAGGAACTCGGCGCGCGCTATGTGATGGAAGGTAACCTGCGTCAGGTCGGCGCCACGCTGCGTGTGGCCGTTCAACTCGTGGACGCGAGTACAGGCGCGCACCTGTGGGCGGAGACGTATGAGCGTTCCTTCAGCCCCGAGGTGGTTTTTCAGATTCAGGACGACTTGGTTCCCCGGATCGTTTCCACAGTTGCCGACTGGTACGGTGTGCTGCCGCACAGCATGAGCGAAACTGTGCGGCTTAAGCCCGCAGACCAACTCAGTCCATACGAGTCAGTGTTGCGCGGCTTCAGCTACTACGAGCACGTCACCGCGGAAGAGCACACCGTTGCGCGAGCGGCGCTGGAACGGGCCGTTCAACAAGCGCCGGGCAATGCCGATGGCTTGGCCATGCTCTCCATGATGTACGGGGAAGAGCACAGGTTCGGATACAACATGCAGCCCGATCCGCTTGGGCGCTCACTCCAGGCCGCACGACGCGCCGTCGACGCCGCACCCTCCAATCATTTCGCGTATCTCGCTCTCGCCCAGGCTCTGTTTTTTCGCAAGGAATTTGATACCTTCCGGGCCGCGGCGGAGCGGGCCACTGCGCTCAATCCGATGGACGGATCCACGCTCGAATACATGGGTCACCTAATTGCTTTCTCGGGCGATTGGAATAACGGCTGCGACCTAGCGGAGCGAGCAAGACGATTGAATCCGGATCATCCCGGGTGGTACTGGGCGGTTCCCTTCTACAACGCGTATCGCAATGGCGACTACGCCAGCGCGCGGGCGTTTGCGCTCAAGATCGACATGCCGACCTTGGTCTTCTGGCACATTATGCTCGCGGCTGTATACGGGCAACTCGGAGAACGTGAAGCGGCAAGCAACGCTGTGCGAGAGCTGCTTGCGCTCAGGCCCGACTTTGTCGTGACTGGTCGCAGCGAGCTTAGCAAGTGGTACCTTCCGGACCTCGTTGAGCAGCTCATGGATGGTCTTCGCAAGGCTGGGTTGGAGATGGTCGAATCAGAGCGACCGTCAGCCGCGGGGCCTCCGACTGGGACAGGACTGGCGCTTTAACGCTTATAGGGCAACCGTTGACGAAGCCTGGTTGTTACGTGGTGATTGCATGCGCCCGCGTCGAGCATAACATTACGGAACAAGGCACAATGGGCTTCAAGATCGCTTCTGATGGGACAGCAACGGACATGACTCGCAGCGAACTCGGCAACATCTTCCGATAGCGAACGGCGTCGAACAACTCGTCAGGGTGTGTGAAAAGTCGGATTCTTGAAAAAGCGCTCTAATGAAATCAATAACTTGCAAGGCAAGATTTGCGTAAAAACTGACTTTTCACACAGTCTGTCGTTGGACCGGAGCGGCGGGAGCGTGTTTCGCACCAACCTGGTGCGGGCGAGGTTAATAGTGTCATGCAACAAGTAAAGCTAGAACGATAGTTTCTTTTTAACAACAATTCTGTTGACACTGGTGGTTGGGTGGGCCAGTGAGACTTTTTCAGTTACAGGAAGGGCACGGAAATGACAAAGAAAATTCTCACTACGACGATCTTATTACTCAACCTGTTCACTTACACGGCAGCGCAGAACAGGAGCGC
Source organism: Verrucomicrobiota bacterium (assembly GCA_046725275.1). Classification (GTDB taxonomy): domain Bacteria; phylum Verrucomicrobiota; class Verrucomicrobiia; order Chthoniobacterales; family UBA10450; genus Udaeobacter. The sequence goes on along the minus strand of JBKOYE010000112.1, from coordinate 5,970 downwards.
CAAGGAAGCTTTAGAAGGTCTACACGCCATTGGAGTGGTCGTTAAGTATGGTCAGGTGGAGGGGCTGGACGCAGCGATGCAGCCGACCGTTCTACAAATGCTGCAAGACCGCGCTAAGGATCGGTTGAGGCAGGCCGAAATTCCATTACTAAAGGCAACCGAAGAAGCCGAGATGCGTGGCAGACCACGCCTTGTTTTCACAATAACCTTGAACAAGCGCACGGATACCGCTCCTACGATTGTCGTTGAAAGCAGGCTCTATGAAAGAGTGCGTCTGTGGCGTGATCCTACGAAAGAAATGGAACTGGCGACTTGAGTGTGGAGTGGCTCCGGAGTCGCGTCGAGAGTAACAACGGAAAGGCTGTTCCAGGTGTTTGACGGACAACTCGATGGATTTATCAGAGATTATCGAGCGGTGAATCCCAACCCAACGCGAGTCATTAGTGGTACACCTAATCCGCCAGTCCAAGTCAAAGATGACGCAAATGCTCTGCAAGGGCTAAACGGCATCAAACTTTGTCTCGTTTAGGCGCGATCTCCTAGCTGATGCCGCCCAGCGCGCTGAGCTCCAAAAAACGCTTCAAAAGGAAGCAGAGTCCAAGCTGGCAAAGGCAGGAATTCCGTTACTGAAAACTCCGGACGAGAATGAGAAGGCGGGGCACCCACTTTTATACATGTTCATAACCCTGAGTCAGCCAAATTTTCACGCCCCGGCAATTGCCGTTGAGAGTGCATTTTGGCAGCAGGTACGTCCTGTCCGCGATCCCCGAAGGCAGACCTATGCTGTAACTTGGGAATGGGACGCTAGCGACGATGGGCCGACAGTTACGGATGAAGCATTGCTGCGGGTTTTTAACAGTCAACTCGACGCCTTTATGAAGGCTTACAATACGGCTAATTCAAAGCTCTCGGCAGTTCGTCAATGAGGGTCTGCCCTTTTGTGAACCGCACCCTTGAACTCCCGGCATGGGGGTAGGAACCCTAAACCCCGGGTCACTCTCGTACTATCCGTACCCCAAAAGTAAAGAGCAGCGCCCTATTATCAAGCAACTGCTCCTAACTTATTCATTCCAATGGTGAGCCGAGCAGGACTCGAACCTGCGACCCACTGGTTAAAAGCCAGAAATACTAACTTTAGCTGAGTATAGCTGAGTCGTCTCAGCCTTATTTCTATTGGCATTTTCTTGTCTCATTCATTAGCGTACTCTCGCACACTTTAGTGCACTTTGCCCTGATTCGACTATTCGCACACGAAAGGTCTCTTTTTTATGTGTGTGCTTTCGTTAAGGGTTTGACGAGACGAGGTCACGAAGGATCGGAACTTATATCTGCGATGTTGAAAGACAAAGAGTGGTCTCCCGGAGGAATGTACGTCTTCAAACGAGCAACCCAGCAATAGGACACTACCACTTATTGAAAAGCCAGCGAAAGATTGCTGTCGTGTTGAAGGTAACAGATCACGGCTGAAGGCAGCTTGCAAGCGGCAACGAGGACCGCTTCGCCGATGGAGTCAGGGAAGGTGTCAGACCATTCAGAATTTTGATTGTTCCAGCTGAGTTTTGCTAATGGTGATTGTTAGAGCTAACCCCATACTGTTCACCGCTGACTCCTCAAATTCATCCTTCATCCTTCCGCTCATCCCTTCTCCCCTACCTATTTAGCTCATTGGAACCAGGAATTACCGTGACGGCGTGAATGGTCCTGAAATGCGCTAACGCAAAGACGCCGAGCACGCCGAGTAGGCGAATTTTAGGTTAAACAACGCCAAAAAAGTTTGACTTCGTACAATCCTACTTTGTATAGTGGCTTAGCGCTTCATCAGGGTCTTGCCCAACCAGAAAAACGTCCTCAACGCGTTTCTTCTATCCACATTCACTTTAGGAGACCTTATGATTTACGATCGACGTATCGCATTCTATGCGCTGCTTTTCTGCCTGCTGACAAACTTCAGTGTTCCTTTAGTTTTCGCATCAGCTGATCCAGCCTTATCTACTCAGACGAAACTAATTGCTGACAGCCAAACCCAGGTTGATAACTACGGGAGTGCTATCGATATTGACGGCAACACGGCCGTGGTGAACGGATTGGGAAATCGGTTCAGAGGTTATCCGGATGGAGCTGTCTTTGTGTACGTCAGGGAAGGAGCGAATTGGACGCTGCAACAAACGCTGAGCGCTCATGATGAAGAACCCAACGTTGACGACAGTTATGCATCCTCGGTGGCGATAAGCGGCGATACTCTCGTGGTGGGTGCGACCCTGGATAGCACAGTCGGGTTCGCGACGGGCGCAGCGTATGTTTATGTTCGCAACGGAACGACCTGGTCGTTGCAGCAAAAACTCACTGCCGCCGACCCGGCCACCTTCTCCAGCTTCGGCATATCGGTCGACGTCACCGGAGACACCGCTGTCGTCGGAGCTCATGGCGATGACGATGCCGGCTTCGGGACGGGCGCGGCTTATGTGTTTCACAGAGACGGAGGGGTTTGGACCCAGCAACAAAAGCTAAAGGCCAGCGATGCAGCGGCGGATGTTTCTTTTGGTCTGAGTGTGTCGATTAGCGGGCAAACAATCGCAGTTGGCGCACCCTTCGTGTCTTCACCAGAATCTAGTTTTAGCGGAGCGGTTTATGTGTTCGTGAATAATGGCTCTGCTTGGCTCGAACAACAGAAAATTGAAGCGCATGACATCACTGCGGGCCAGGAGTTGGGATATTGGGTCGCGATCAGCGGAGAAACTATCGTGGCTACCGCGCCCGGCGAAATTGTGGGCATGCATACCTACGGGGCTGCCTACATCTTCGGACGAACCGGCACGACCTGGGACCAGCAGAAAAAGTTTGTTGACAGAGAAACGGAGCAGACCGACGGTTTTGCTTTGCGCGCGGCCATCGATGGCGACACGCTCGTGATTGGAGACATCAAAGACAACACTGGTGCTCTCTGGGGAGGTGCGGGTTATGTGTATATTCGAAATGGAAATGTCGGCTGGTCTCTCCATCACACATTGACAGCCACCGACGCTGCCTACCCGGACTTTCTTGGACTCTCAGTAGCCATAAGTGGAAATACCATCATGCTTGGCGCTCCGGCAAAGGATGAGCAAAAAGGCGCGGTGTACATCTACGAGTAAGAGCAGTAGGCAGTGGGTAGTGTGCAGTAAGGAGCGAACGTTTGTAGCTCTCAAGATTAGCAAAAACAAGATTAGCAAAAATTTTCAGCTCCCTTAGGAGCAAGTTCACCTTCCGCAAGCGCTTGCAGCGGACTCGGTCAGCCCGGACGTTGTTTAAAGCAATGAACTGTTTTTGCGAACTCGCTGTAACGTTGCCGCCAAAACCGGAAAACTAATAAGCTCTTTTCTGTGCTTGGATTCGGAATGCAGTTTTGATCAACTTCGCACCTTTGAATGGTTCGGGGCGATGGATGATTACCAGTCTAATCCTGTTGAGATCCCTGAATGATGCTTCGTGAGTATCGGGTATTAACTCGCCTTTGAATAATGCGTCCTCGAATTCTTTGTCGGTGATTCCGTCCTCACGTATTCCGTCTTGCGCGTGGCGACTGACCGCTACATTACCGAGTTCGGGCACGTTCTCGTAGTAGTGCTCACGCTCTCAATAATATCAATTTGGCATCGGCTAAGGACGATGATCTTACAACTTAAAAAAATCGCCACTTGCTCTTTGCCGCTCTGTGATCACGGTTCACTGTGAAAGATTCACCTGTTGCCCGCCTTGGGCCGCAATATTGACCTGAAGTGCGGGAGTATTTCGCGAGAGTTTTCTAACTCGGGTGAGCGTTTCGCAAGCTCGAGTAAATCTCTTTTGCGCAGCCGACAGCCGTTTCTCCCAAAAAATTCCAAGTGTCAAAGTGATCGATTGCTTAATGGTGCTGGAATAACTCAACTCGACAAGGTTAAGTTTGAGCGAACACAGTGCTGCCTGCTGAATCAAGAGTTGCTCCCAGCAAGAAATCTAATCAAACCTAACGATTGCGGCTCTTAGCGAACGCGACCACGCGAAAACCTATGCTGTCATCGCAAATAATCGCACTGAGTACTTCGCGGGACGGCGAACGCAGCTGATTGGCACTGTCGAACCACGATCCTCCACGCAGCACCCGCACACCCTTCTCGCCACCTGTAACCCACGCCGAACCATCCTGAGGTGCGCCTTCATAGCTGTGATGGTATGCGTCCATACACCACTCCATCACGTTCCCGTGCATGTCATGAAGCCCCCACGCGTTTGGAGCAAAGCTGCCAACCGTTATGGTCTGGGAACGGTTAATGGCCTTAGGCGCGCCGCCAAAGGGTTCAGTGCCGTCAAAGTTGGCTTGCAACGAGGAGAGTGATGGACCAAAAGCAAAGTCAGTCGTCGTTCCTGCTCGGCAAGCATACTCCCACTCCGCCTCGCTCGGCAGCCGATACGAATAACCGTCGTTTCTGGCATTCAAACGACGTGTGAACTCTAGTGCCTGCGGCCACATTACTCGTTCGACGGGGAGAGCGTCACCTTTGCAACCTGATGGATTCGTCCCCATCACGGTGCGATATTGGGCCTGAGTAACTTCATACTTACCCATATAAAATGAGTACTTAAAAGTCACCTGGTGAACGGGTCTTTCATCAGCCTCTTCCGAGTCTTCTTCACTGTGATCCGACCCCATCGTGAAACTGCCCGCCGGAATCATCACCAACTCAATCCCGCTGGGCGTCGTCACTGATTTCTGAGGCGTTACCCTTTTTACTCCAGAACCAGGTGTAGTCCTGGCTCGGCTCCTCACCTGAGGCGTAACCTGCAGACTCAGGCACCCTAGTAACAGGACAAGTAAAATCAGAGTCTTTCGTTTCATGTCCACTTTTACGTGAAAGTAATCAGCCGATTTGAGTTTAGTTAGAACTGGTGGTCAAAACAACTCAGTAACTTTCTTGAGCGCTCAAGCCAACAAAGGCGCGTTTGCGGCGCCACCCGTGGGTCAGACGGGAACCGTGAGCTGGAATCTCAGCACCATAACCAAGGATGATCAGAATGCGGCGCAAATCAAGGTCACTGTAAGCATCCGAGGCAAGACCACGATCACCAACACAGCGACCGTAAGTTCCAACACGACCGACCCGAACTCCGCAAATAACAGTTCATCACTTACGACGACTGTTCAGTCTGGAGGGAAGAAGTAGCGATCGATAGCGATCTGACCATCGCTCTTACTTAAGGCGGACAAGCGCGTCATCCGCCCGTTTCTAATCAGTCGCTACCTTCATCGTCACTAGTCATTGCCGCCGAGCACTAGTCTGAGAGCAACTGAAGACATTCCCTCGTCGATGAATGGATGACGTCACAATCGCAAGTCTCATCATCGAATGGGCCAATTATTTTAGTTTCAATTTTGGGTTGTTAGCAGCAAAATTGAGTGGTTGATGAACCTTTTTTCTCAAGCTCTCTTGCAGCTCAAGGCGAGTCCGCTGCAAGCGCTTGTTCGACAGCGCGACCGATTTAACTGAGTTCTTGCATTTACCACTTTAGATTCAACGAATGACACTTTGGACAAACGACCTCATCACCATCGGGCAGTTCGCGATTACAGCGATGACACACGTCACCCTGGGCGGAGAAATGTAAGGTCACCGCCTTGGCCTCAGCTATCCCAAGCTTTGCCCTTTTAGACGCTGAGTAAATCTCAACGGCCATTAAGCACTGTATCAAAGGTGCGTTAAGAGTGTTCTTCATATAAAGGGAAGCCGCCGAACGCTTCTGTTCACCTGCGCCGAGCGAAAGCCATCCGCGCATCGACGCGAGGAAAGTTTGTTTGAGAAGCATGCAATGGAGGCGTCAGGTGCAACAGCTTGTTGAACTAAGCGCTGCGCGCAGGGCTTTTACCAGACATTTCTAGTAACTCGATCACTCTCAATCGCGAGCCCTTCACACTACACTTCCTGATGAAAGATCCAATTTCAATCTGGAGGTGTAGCC
>JBKOYE010000056.1:0-16638 GCA_046725275.1 Verrucomicrobiota bacterium | reverse complement strand
AATTTCAGCGAGTTACGGAACGTTCACTCACGCCATCAAGGGCAACGTGGATATTCTGATTGCGCTCGTCATGCACACCGGCGCAGCCATCGGGGCGCAGATCGGTGTGGTTGCTACGCAATATTTTGCGGGTCCGAAGATTCGCCTGGCTTTTGTGCCGCTGCCATTGATCGGCGCGGCAATCGTCGTCTATACGCTCCTGACCGGCCACAAGCTCTAACCCATGAAAATTTTGATTTGCAGTGACGGCACACCTTCAGCGCAAGCCGCAATCGATCTCGGCGGATTGCTGGCCGGACCGCTCACAGCCGAGACCACGCTTTTGGGAATCGCAGAAAGATCGGAAGACGAACAACCCCTGCGCGACGCGCTTCATACGCAGGCGCAATCGCTTCGGCAACGTGGCGTATCGCCGGACGTCGTCGTTCAGTTCGGTGAGCCGGTTTTGCAAATCGTCCAGCAAACCTCGAACAGAAAATACGATCTCGTCGTTATCGGCGCGCGCTGGACGGGCGCGGTGGGACATTACTGGCGATCAAAGAGAACTTACGAAGTCATCAAGGCCATTCAGCCTCCGGTGCTGATGGCCATCGCCGAATGCAAAGAATTGAAGCGGTTCGTGGTTTGCACAGGCGGAAAAGAATTCATCGAGCAAGCGGTCCAATTCACTGGCAAGCTCGCCGCGGCCGTAGGCGCATCCGTGACTTTGCTACACGTAATGGCTGAGCCCCCCGCGATGTACGCCGATCTCGTACGCATGGAAGAAAATGTCCCTCAGTTGCTTCAATCAAAGTCGGAGCTTGGGACCAATTTGCGCCGTCAAAAAAGAGAACTCGACCGGCTCGGCGTCTCTGCTGAAGTGCATCTCCGGCACGGGATCGTCATAGATCAGATTTTCGAAGAAGTGCGCGAGGGAAATTACGATTTGATTGTGACTGGCACATCGCAGGCGCGCGGTTTACTTCGCCACTACATCATGGGCGATTTAACCCGCAGCATTTTGAATCGAGCGAACATTCCGGTGCTGGTCGCCCGCGCCGGGCCGCCAAGGGCCGCTCGAACCCTCTGGAAAGCTGTTAAAGGATTATTCGGGAAACCTTAGCAGAGGCGCATCAGTTCTGATTTTCGGGCTAAATGCCCGCGCGAGGGAACAGCCGTGATCGCTGTGTTACGTTGACGGATGCATGCGCCGCAGCAATCACCTCCGCGCAAATCCAGAGTGCGGCGCTGGCTCGGGCATCTTTTTCGCGAATGGACGATTGAAAGCCGTCGCCCGATTGCCCCGGCCTTCGCCAAACCCGAGCCGTCGAGATGGAGCAACATGCAAGTCACACTTGCGTGGCTCGGGCACTCCACAGTGATCATCAATTTTTTCGGCGTAACAATCCTCACCGATCCCGTACTGTTTCCCCGGATTGGAATTCGTCTACCGGGAATCACCATTGGTCCGAAACGACTGACCGCGCCCGCGCTGGAGTTTCAGCAGTTACCGAAGATCGATCTGATCCTTCTTTCGCATGCGCACTTTGATCATCTCGATCTGCGAACGCTGCATTGTTTTGGTGGGTCAACGAGAGTAATCACCGCGCGCGCGACCAGCGACTTGTTGAAGCGCACGCGATTCCGCGAAATCACCGAACTCGATTGGGGTAAAACCAGGATTTTGAGCACGACTGCAGGGAAGATCGAGGTTACTGCCTTCCCGGTGAAGCATTGGGGCGCGCGCACGCAGCGGGACACGCACCGCGGCTACAATGGATACTTAATCGAACGAAACGGACGCCGAATCATTTTCGCCGGCGATAGCGCAATGACAGAAAATTTCGCGAAGCTGCGGCGACACGGCCCAATCGACATCGCCATAATGTCAATTGGCGCTTACAATCCGTGGATTCATTCGCATTGCACACCCGAGCAGGCAGTCCAAATGGCAAATGCTGCCGGCGCGCACTTTATTGCGCCGGTGCACCATAAAACCTTTCGACTCAGTTTTGAGCCGTTCCGTGAGCCGATGAAGCGGTTCGAAGCCACGCTAAGTGAAACTCCCGAGCGCATTGCGCTGCGGGAAATCGGCGAGACATTCGTGCTCCCGTTGTAAGGCCAGCGTTGTAGGGGCGCTTGTATCAAGCGCCATGGGATGCAATGTTTGCCCGCTTCGCGCCGACGTAGCTCAGCCGGTAGAGCAACGGTTTCGTAAACCGTAGGTCACGGGTTCGAACCCCGTCGTCGGCTTTTTTACATTAACAGACCCCACGAAAGCAGCGCGGAGGCGTCGCGCCAGACCCGGCCGGAGCTGTCGCCCAGTACGACAACGATCACATCTTTGCCGGGACGCGTCCCGCTTGCGATCAAACATTTGCCTGCGGCGTCGGTGTAACCGGTCTTCATTCCGTTGCAGTAGGGGAGCTGTCGTAGAAGTTTGTTTGTGTTTTCAAGCTCGCGCGTGCGGCCGTTTGCATATCGGAAGACAAGCTGCGGAAGACAAACGATGGAGCGGATGGTCGGGTTCGCGTAGGCAGCGCGCGCAATGATCGCGAGGTCCCGCGCATTGGAATATTGTCCCGGCACGGGCAGGCCATTTGGATTCACAAAATGCGAATGCAGAGCGCCAAGTTGCAGTGCGCGTCGGTTCATGACCGCGGCAAACGCCTCAACGCTCCCGGCATTGTCCCGCGCCAGACAGCGCGCAACATCATTAGGGCTTTTCACCAGCAACGCCCGTAAGAGATCCATCCGCTGATAATTCTCACCCGCCTTGATTCCCAGCTTCACGGGGTCGCACATTGTATCGATCGATTGCACCGCCACCGGCCGATCGAGGAAACCTGTCTCTGCGACGATCAGCGCAGTCAGCAATTTTTGCGTGCTCGCCGGCGGTCGTACCTGATCCGCGTTCTTTTCATACAAAATCCTGCCGCTATTGGCATCCACTACGATCACTGAAGCCGCGCTGGTCTTCGGTATGCCGTCCGGAGTAAACTCGGTAGGCGCGGGAATTGTGTCCGGCGTGTCTTTTGATTTTGCGCGCGCACGGTGCGACCGAACATGACTCGACTTTGAGCTCTTTGCTTTCGGAGCGGCGGATTCGGTCTCGTCATCCGCGTCTTTCTGCGTTACGGCCTTTGCTTTGCGAACAGGTCCATTGACTCCGCTGGGCCGCACCAGATCGGAATCAACGGTGTCCTGTGCCCACGCACCCAGCGCTGAACTCAGGATCAGTGCGCAAAGGAACCAAATTCGATTGCGCCAAATCATGGACGGGAAATTATGGACAAAACGTTTGCCTGCGCAAGTGCCTGCGCTGCATATGCGTTACGATCCTAGTGTCTGGTGCAGACGCCCGGCAGGGTTGCGTGCGACATATTATTTCTTAGTGCGCTCGATCAGTTCGATCTCGTACCCTTCGGGAGCGTCAATAAACGCGATTCTACCGCCGTTTGTTGAATGCGGTCCGTCCGACAAAGGATAACCTTTTGCCGCGGCGTGTTTAGCGAACTTGTCCAAATCATCGACTTCAAATGCGACATGAGTGAGATCGGGCCCGACGACAATCGGCCCGCTCCCGTCGAATTTGCATATCTCAATTTCCTCATCGCTGCCTGGTGCTTTCAGAAAGACGAGTTGTGACCCGCGTCCGGAGGTGTGGCGGCGAACCTCCTGGAGGCCGAGGACGTCCGTGTAGAACGAGATGGTTTTCTCCAAGTCGTTAACGCGATAGCGCGTGTGCAGTAATTTCTTGACCATCGCCTACCTTATTGGTTGAGCGGGGTCGATTCAAATACCTCTCTCTGGACAAAGCGCTTAAAACGGCTTCATTGCGCTCCTCGCGAAGTGCACCGGGCTCGAAGCCGCGGTGTCAATGAGAGTCAACGACCCGACTGGTTTGTGTCATGTCGAGCGAAGTCGAGACATCTCTTGCTGAGGTCTGAGATTCGAGAGGTTTCTCGACTTCGCCTCCGGCTTCGCTCGAAATGACAGCAGCGCACCTATGAAAAAAATCGGGATACTTTTTGGACAGGAACACAGTTTTCCGCCGGCGTTTGTCGAGCGGGTGAATCAGAAAACCGGCGGCAAGGAAATTGTCGCGGAGTTCGTCAGGATCGACAAAGTGATCCAGAGCGAATCGTGCGGTTACGACGTGGTGATCGATCGTATTTCGCAGGACGTGCCGTTCTATCGCGCCTGGCTCAAGAACGCCGCCTTGACCGGGACGGCTGTGGTCAACAATCCGTTTTGGTGGAGCGCTGACGATAAATTTTTCAACAACGCGCTGGCGACCAAAATCGGTGTCGCTGTTCCGCGCACAGTGTTGCTTCCGTCACATGATCTGCCGCCGGATACGAACGACAAATCTTTTCGAAACCTCGGTTACCCGCTCGATTGGGAATCGATTTTCAATTACGTCGGCTGGCCGGCGTTCTTCAAACCGTTCAGCGGCGGCGGGTGGAAGAACGTCTATCGATTGCATAATCGCGAGGAATTCTTCCGCGCTTACAACGACACGGGACAGTTGGTCATGATGTTGCAGGAGGAAATCAAGTTCGACATGTATTTCCGCTGCTATTCGATTGATCAGCGCCATGTCCGAATCATGCCGTACGAACCGCGCAATCCCTTTCATTTGCGTTATCAGACCGAGTGGCACGCGCCAAAGGAAATTCTGCAAAGAGTCGAGGAAGGCGTTCTGCGATTGAATCAATTTCTCGGTTACGACCTCAATACCGTGGAGTTCGCCGTGCGCGACGGCGTGCCGGTTGCGATCGATTTTTGCAATCCGGCCCCGGACTGCGAAGCAGCGTGGATCGGTCAGGCCAATTTCGAGTGGGTGGTAGAAGCAATTTCTGAAATGGCCATCCGCAAAGCGCGCGAACACGTGCCCGGCCGCGACAATCTAAGCTGGGGCAAGTTCCTGCAAGCGGCGGTGAGCGACGTTCGTTAGGCGAACTCGGAACATAGACTTTCAATCTGTGCGCCGAGCGGAGTTGGACTCCGCTGCCCTTCCAGCAGAGCAGCTGCACGGGGTCGGTTCAGCGGGTTATAAACCCGCTTGGCGCACAGGGCAGAGACCTATGTTCCACGGCAGTTCACGGCTTCGCTTGCGCTCAGGATGACATTTTCACGTTTTTGAGGAACATTCCCGCCCCGCCATGAGCGCAAAGGAACACACGTTTACTCTCGGTATCGAAGAGGAGTTCGCGATCATCGATCCGGAGACGCGCGAGCTGCGCTCCCATATCCAGGAGATCCTGGAGGGCGGCAAGGTCGTGCTCAAGGAGCAGATCAAGCCCGAGATGCATCAATCCGTCGTTGAGCTCGGCACGGAGGTTTGCGATTCGATCGAGCATGCGCGCGCGCACGTAATTGATTTGCGCAGCAGACTGGCAGAGCTCGCTGCAAAGGCCGGGCTCAAGATCGCGTCTATGGGTACGCATCCGTTCTCGCATTGGCGCGATCAACTCATCACTGAAGGCGAGCGTTATCAGGAAATACTCAAGGACATGCAGTCGCTCGCGCGAGCCAATCTGATTTTCGGATTGCACGTGCATGTCGGCATTCCCAATCGCGAGACGGCCATCCACGTGATGAATCAAGCCCGTTATTTTCTGCCGCACATTTACGCGCTGTCGGTCAATTCACCCTTTTGGGTCGGGCAAAACACGGGACTCAAAGGTTATCGCCTGAAGGTATTCGAGCGTTTTCCCCGCACCGGCATTCCGGATTCCTTCGAGTCGCTCTCCGAATACGAGGATTATTGCAAGCTGCTGGTGAAAACCGGCTGCATCGATAACGCCAAAAAAATCTGGTGGGATATCCGGTTGCATCCGTTTTTCGACACGCTGGAGGTGCGCGTGTGCGACGCGCAATCGCGCGTGGACGACACCCTCGCAATCGCGGCGCTGATTCAGGCCGTGATCGCAAAATTACACAAGCTGCTTCACCAAAACATCACCTTTCGGATTTATCGGCGCCGGCTTCTCGATGAGAACCGCTGGCGCGCCGCTCGATACGGCATCGATGGCAAATTGATCGATTTCGGCAAGGAAGCCGAAGTAGACGAACGGAGCCTGTTACGGGAGCTGCTCGAATTTGTGTCGACTGAGGTAAAAGAACTCGGCAGCGAGAAAGAAATGGCGCACATCGGGCGGATCGCCCGCGAAGGCACCGGCGCTGACCGGCAATTGGCTGCGTGGGAACGTACGCAGGACATGAAGGCAGTCGTTGATCATATCGTCGCAGAGACCTACGAGGGTTTAGCATTGCCCGCGTAACTCCGGTCAAATCTCGCCTTCGCTGCACAGCGTCTTCCTCGTTACAGCGCTTTGTAATCCACAGAAATCGTGCGGTACACGAGGTTGTCGTGTTGCGCTGAGAAATAAAATAGCTCGAGCATGGTGGTGCCGACCATCCATTGGTAGCCGACCAATGTTTGAATGACCTCGGTGTCGTGGTCGCGCGAACGTGAGACGAGTTTTCCGGTTCCGTACTTTTCGTCGAAGTATTTGCGAATTTCTCCCATCCGCTGGTTGTACCGTTCGATTGACCAGTCGGGGTATTCGTACTGTAGCTCTACCGCCACGAGCGCTCGCTCCTTAAAAGTAAATACGGTCCGTTTCAGTCCCGGATGAATCAGTCCCTCCACAGTCCAGACTTCGCGGTTTTCTTTTTTTTCGCGCGAAGTGATTTTGGCTTTCGCGCCGTGCAGCACCGCCTCTACACGCGCCATTGAATCGTTCCAGCGGAAGCCGAAGGGCGGCACCAATTCTTCGGCGGCACGTCCAAGTGGCGCCCAAAGAAAACACGCAATCAGGCCGATCAAAGGAATTCGGCGGATTAATGGCCGGTTCAAACGGGCGACGCACAATGAAAATCGCCCCATGATATCGCTATAGGTTGGCTGCATCTGCAATTTGCCGAGCGTTGCCCCTTGGCTCCAAGAGGCGGGAAATTGCGCTCAGAGGCTATTCGGGTCAACTCGGAGATGCCCCTCGGAATCAAGCAGCCAAATTAGTTTGTTGCAGCGACTTCGAATGCATGCCGGTTCGGCTCGCACGAAAATTTTCCCAAACACGCTGTTTCTATCTTTTCGCTTCGACGCGCGCGTCTCATTTTCCTAGTCAAGAAATTTTTTCATCGCGATTGAAAATAAAATTCATTTTTTTCTTGTCGATTTCGCCGCTGATTTCTAGTCTCAAGCCCGCTGGCGAGGGTAACCATAAAGCGCATGTGAATAAGTTGTGAAAATCTCTGAGAAACTTCCAGCAGCGAGAATGAACAAGACGGTAAGCTCCTCGACGGAACGATTGATTGTGCGTGCGCGCAGGGTTGCTGGCAAAGAGACACCGAATGACACGCCGAGCTGTTTGCCCTCGTATTTACGCGTTTTTGGCAATTTTTTTGAACTTTACGCAGCGAAATCACACTGGGGAGCAGTTCAATTGTTGCGCCTTTGCTGCATGCGATTTCCCAGCGTGCCAGCCAGTGTGGCATTTGTGTAACACTGTTAACAACTTTCGTATGGACAAGAAATGCGCGCAGCTGTGGCAGCGATTGTCGGCTGCGCTCAAGCCACAGATTAGCGCGGACAGTTTCAAGCGCTGGTTTTCTACCGTTGAGCTAGTGGAGGCGAAGGACAAATCGATTACGCTTACCGTTCCAAACAACATCTACCAGCTTTGGATCGAGAGTAATTACATGCCGGCATTGCAGAATGCGATCATCACCACGTTCGGTGGGCCGCGCTCGGTAAACTTCTGCGCCCCGATGGCAGCTGGCGCGCAAATCTCTCCGGAGGATGCGGCGACGGCGAAAGACGCACCACCCGTGCCGATGGTGGACACACGACCAGGAGCAACTGTTCCCGGACTCAATCCGCGGAACACATTCGAATCTTTCGTCGTCGGGCCGAACAACGAAATTGCGCACGCCGCCAGTCTTGCAGTCGCGCAGGCGCCGGCCCGCACGTACAACCCGCTGTTCATTTACGGCGGCGTGGGCCTGGGCAAAACCCATCTGATGCAAGCGATCGGCCAGTATGTCTGGACCAAGAGAAAAAACGTGAAAGTGATCTACGTCTCGAGTGAGCTGTTCATCAACGAGTTCATCGATGCAATCCAGCACAGTAATCTGGTCAAATTCCGAAAGCGTTATCGGCAGGCTGACCTTCTTCTGATTGACGATATCCAATTTCTCGGAGGCAAAGAACGATCACAGGAGGAATTTTTTCACACGTTCAACACGCTCTTTGACGGCCATAAACAGATCGTGCTCTCCAGCGACCGGCCCGCGTCAGAAATCGCAAATTTGGAGCACCGGTTGGTGTCGCGGTTTGAATGGGGACTGACCGCCGAGCTTCAGCCGCCTGATATTGAGACGCGGCTGGCCATTTTGCGGAAGAAGGCGGACACCATGCAGATCAAATTGCACGAGGATGTTTTTCAATTTCTCGCCAGCCGTATTCGTACAAATGTCCGCCGTCTGGAGGGCGCGCTTATGCGCGTGGCTTCCTTTGCTTCACTCAGCGGCAAGGAACTGACCAAGGAAACCGTGGAGCACTTGCTGAAGGACATTTTGCAGGAAGAAGGACGGCAATCTATCACGATCGAACAAATTCAGCGGCGCGTGGCTGAACACTTTGACGTGCGCCTGGCCGATATGACGAGCAAGCGGCGCCCGGCCAGCATCGCCTTTCCGCGACAGGTGGCGATGTATCTGGCGCGCGAACTTACCAAGGCCTCCTTGAACGAAATCGGCGACGCTTTTGGCGGGCGCGACCACGGCACGGTGCTGCACGCCTGCAAGCTGGTAAAGAAACGAATGGTCGAGCAGGACAACATTCGCCAGACGATCTCGTATATCGACAGCTCCCTCCAGCGTTGAGCCGGCAGTTTTCACAGGACATGGTTGTACTTGCGGCGTGCTCCACAGGTTGCATCGCCTCGCCCCTTGGCCAAGCGGAGAGGATTAAGGTGAGGGGTTCGATCTTCGCACGCGGGCCTGGCATGAACGGACCCTCACCCTCCCCCTTTCCCTTGCAGGGGAGAGGCAACCCTTAAACATGTCGGACTTGATTGGAGAGATTGCGGTTGCCGAATAAAATCGAAGGCTTTACATCTTAAGGCGCCTGCTGGTCATCATGAAATTTAGCGTTACCAAGGAAAAACTGCTCGAAGCCCTGCAACAGGTGCAAAACGTGGTCAGCACCCGCACTACGCTGCCGATTCTTTCCAACGTTTTGCTGCAGGCTAACGAGAATGAACTGTATCTGACAACCACCGATCTGGACGTCGGCGTGCGCGGCACTTGCGAAGCGAACGTGGACAAGGCAGGAGCGACCACGCTCCCCGCGCGGCGTGTTTTCAACATTGTTCGCGAACTGCCATCGAGCGAGATTCAGATCGACGTCGATGGGAAAAACGCCGCGTCTATCCGGAGCGGCCAAAGTTTCTTCAAGATTCTCGGATTGCCGGAGGATGAATTTCCGCCGCTGCCGAAATTCGAGGGCGCGAAGGTCGTCACAATGCGCCAGAAAGATTTGCGTGATGGACTACGCAAAACTTCCTACGCGATTTCCACGGATGAGACCCGCTACGTGCTCAACGGCGTCCTTTTCTGTTTCAAGGACAACAAGCTCACGCTGGTAGCCACCGACGGGCGGCGCCTCGCCATGGCGGAAATTGAACTTGAATTTCCGCGCAGCCACGAATCAGACCTGATTATCCCGACCAAGGCGGTGACGGAGTTGCAGCGTCTGCTCACCGATGATGGCGACGTGAAAGTGAGCATGAGCAATGGTCAGATTGCATTCGATCTCAACAAGACGCTGCTCGTTTCCAAATTGATCGAGGGAAATTATCCAAACTATCGCCAGGTGATTCCAGCCGAGACGAAAGAACGCGTAAAACTCGAGCGCGAAATGTTTTTGAATTCGCTTCGGCGCGTTTCGCTTTTGGCCAGTGACAAGTCGCACTCGGTGAAACTTAATTTCACTAAGAATAATCTCGACATCACCGCGAATACACCGGAAGTCGGCGAAGCAAAAGAATCGCTCGCGATCGCGTACAAAGGGCGCGAATTCTCGATCGCGTTCAATCCGGAATTTCTCATGGCGCCGCTGCGCGCTCTCACTGAAGACGAAGTGTTTCTCGATCTGATCGACGAGATGAGCCCTGGCGTTTTGAAAATTCAAACGCCGTTTCTTTACGTCCTGATGCCGATGCGCATCAGCTCGTGAGCGAACTTGTAAGTGCTGTAGCCACCGGGCTGTGGCCGGTCAGTCCGAGAGTCTTTTCAGTTTAACAGAAACGGTTTACAGGGCCGTGGCTACAGGTTATTCGCGTTAGACTCGCTCACAAAACCCGCCGCTGCGGCATCGCCGATTGGACCATCATTAATTCGGTGACGTTCTCCGGCGTGAGCAAACCGACCAGTCGTTTCATGCGATCCAGCACGGGAACCGCCGGGCAATCGCACTCCTGCATGATCCGAAACGCGTCTTCGAACCGTGTGCCGGTTGTCACCGTCGGAATATCACGCCGCATCACGTCGCCAACGCGAAGCGTTGGATCGTTCTTGCGCAAGGCAGAGATGAGATCGTGCCGCGTCAACAACCCCGCTACGTTTCCGGTTTGATCGATCACCGG
Source organism: Verrucomicrobiota bacterium (assembly GCA_046725275.1). GTDB lineage: Bacteria > Verrucomicrobiota > Verrucomicrobiia > Chthoniobacterales > UBA10450 > Udaeobacter. The sequence goes on along the minus strand of JBKOYE010000056.1, from coordinate 5,998 downwards.
AAAATCGTGTTGCGAAGTCGCCAGCAACGCGTCCACCGCTTCCTCAAGCGTCGCGTCTGCTGCGAGCGTGCGGAACTCGCGCACCATCGCGCTCGAAACGGGGAAACGGCGCGAAACATCTTTCATTTGCGCGAGTGCGGCCTCTTGCGACGCCCCGATGTAAACGAACAGCGCAATGAAAATTAAGAACGGATTAAAAAGCAGACCGAGAAACCCGAACAGAAACGCAAAACCTTGGCCGACCGTCGCGGCCACCTGCGTCGCGCGCGCATAGCTCATGCGCGTCGCGAGCAGCGCGCGCAGCACCCGGCCACCATCCATAGGAAATGCCGGCAGCAAGTTAAAAAGAAGCAACACGATGTTCATCGTGAATAGAACATCGGGGATGCTGGTTTTCGTGGTCGGAGGATAATCCCAGGAACCACCGCCTATGAATGCACCGAGCGCGATGAGTGCCGTCACGGCTGGACCTGCTGCCGCAATCACGAGTTCCTGTACCGGCTCGTCAGGGATGCGTTCCAATCGCGCTACGCCGCCGATGGGCAACAACGTGATGTCAGGCGTATTGATTCCGAAAGCTTTGCCCGCCAAAGCATGTCCGAACTCGTGCAACACCACGCATGCAAACAACAACAGAATGAACAAAACTCCCCCGACCGCTGCGGGCGAGCCGCCTTGAGCATAGTAGGCAAACGCAATCCAAGCGATCAGCAGTAGAAACGTGATGTGGATCCGCAACTGAATGCCGGCAACACGAAGGATTGGAATTGACCAGCCCATGAGAATTATTGTGCTCCGTGATTAAATCGCGCGCCAGTACAGTTTCGCGGTTGGACTAACTCCATGGAGCTTTTCGACGTGGCCATCGTCGGCGGCGGGCCGGCCGGATCGAGCTGCGCCGCATTTTGCGCGCAAGCTAGGTTGCGAACGCTCGTGCTCGACCGGGAAAAATTTCCGCGGGAAAAAGTATGCGGCGACTGTTTGAATCCATCGTGCTGGCCCGTCTTGGAGCGCCTCGAACTCGCGGAGCGCCTGCGGGATTTGCCGCATTCCAAACTATCTTCGGTCGAGTTCATCGCGATCGATGGACGCAAGGTCATTGTCGATCTTCCATTGGGCGCCGGTTGCGAGATTTCGGTTAAACGCAGCCTCTTTGACGATCTGCTTTTAAGGCACGCTCGAGTCCTCGGCGCGGATGTCCACGAGCAAACCACCGCGACCGGGTTGAGGAGAAACGGCCATTGGAACATTGAAACTGCTTCCGGCGAAATTTTTCACGCGCGGATATTAATCGGGGCAGATGGACGCAACTCCACTGTGGCGCGTTTATGCAATTTACTGCCGCGTCCTGCGCGTGAACGCGTAGCGCTGCAAGCGCACGTGCCGCGGCCGCGAGATTTTGGCGACTACGTCGTTCTGCAATTTCTGCCCGAAGGTTATTCAGGCCAGGCTCCAGTAAATGAGAGTCAGTTGAATCTTTGCCTTGTCGGCACGCCGCCGACAATCTCCAGACTACGCAAATGGGCGGAGTGCCAATTTGATCTGCCTGCGAATCAAGCCTGGCGCACCATCACGCCACTAACTCGTTCGCCGGTTCCATCCGCTCATGGAAATCTCTTCTTCATTGGCGACGCTGCTCGCGTGGTTGAGCCATTCACAGGCGAAGGAATTTATTACGCTCTGCGCTCGGGCGAACTGGCCGCGAACGCGGTTGCGAAAATTCTTCGGGGCGTTGATCGGCACTCAGCATTGCGCGAATTCACTCGCGCTTACGCCGGAATATACCGCGGACGTTTATGGATCAATCGCCTCGCGCGCATGGCAGTTTTGCGGCCACGCGTCGGCTCGTTGTTTGTTCACGCCGGGCGAATTAATGGCTCAATATTGAAACTGCTCACCGCGAAAATTGTTTCACCGGCAGGTAGGGGCGATTGACCTCAATCGCCCGTAGGCGATTCAGGTGAACCGCCCCTAACAAATTGCCTCGCTGCTTTGACGGTATTCGCCATCAGCATCGCGATCGTCATTGGACCCACGCCGCCGGGCACGGGTGTAATCGCGCTGGCTTTTTTCGAGACTTCATCAAAAGCGATATCGCCCACCAGCCGGTAACCGCGCTGCCTCGCGGGGTCCTCGACGCGATTAATTCCCACGTCAATCACAACAGCGCCCTCGCGGATGTGATCAGCTCTCAAAAATTCTGCGCGCCCAATTGCGGCAATAACAATATCAGCCGAACGCGTAATGTGCGCGAGATCGTGGGTGCGCGAGTGCACGACTGTCACGGTGGCGTTGCCGCTTTTGTTTTTCTGCATGAGAAGAAGTGCCACCGGCTTGCCAACGATCATGCTGCGGCCAAGCACCACGACATGCGCTCCGCTGATCTCGATGTCGCTTTCGAGAAGCAAACGTTGGACGCCAAGCGGTGTGCACGGCACAAACCCACTCGCGTCCTCAAGCACGAGCTTCGCGACATTTTCCGGATGAAATCCATCAACGTCTTTGCGCGGGTCGAGCGAGCGGACGATGGCTGCTTCGTCGATGTGCTCGGGTGGCGGCGATTGAACGAGAATGCCGTGAATACTCGAGTCGCGATTGAATTCGTTAACACGCGCCAGGAGTTCAGTCTGCGTGGTTGACGCCGGGAGCTCCAGTTTCACAGAGTGCAAGCCAAGCTCGTGGCACATTCTATCTTTCGAACGCACATAGGCGCTAGAAGCTGGGTTGTCTCCAACGAGAATAACGGCAAGGCCGGGCGTAATCCCCTTAGCTTTCAGGTCCGCGATCTCACGGCGCAGATCAACGTAAACTTTCTCGGCGACTGCGCGACCATCGATAAGCTTTGCCATAGGAAGAGGCAATCCTGCCTGCGAGTACACGTCGCGCAAGCAAGCTTTGCTGTAGCCGCGTGCCTGTGGGATGCGTAATGCAGCTTCTGCGGATGAATGTCCAGGCCCGCGTTTCCCGCGGGAAGCGGCTACAGAGCGTGTCTTAGCGCGTTTTGACCAGCGCCATCATCGTGTCCTGCAACGCGAGGCGTTCGGCCTTAAATTCCTCCGGCGTATTCGTCGCCTTGACGTGGTGCGGATGGCTGATCAGCACGCGTACCTTTGAAAACGGTTGCGGGATAATGAACCGGTCCCAACTTCCCAACCGCCAGCAGCGCGAATACTCGAGATTCATCGGCAACACTGGCGCACCGGATTTTTGTGCGAGGAAAACGATTCCCGGACCAAGTTCGTACGCCGGACCGCGTGGGCCATCCGGCGTGATGACCACATCGCGCCCGGATGCGAGCATCTCCGTAAGTTGAAGAATTGCGCTAGCGCCCAGTCGCGAGCTCGATCCACGAATCACGTCATAGCCAAACCGCCGAATGGCGTCGGCAAGCAAATCGCCATCGCGACTGGCGCTGATCAAAGCGGCGCCGTGACGATTTGGAAAAAAGCGTCGCAACACCAGCGGAAAGATCAGCAGTCGATTGTGCCATAGCGCGCCGATATAGTTTTCCGTCACCGTTTTGCCAACGATCCCCGCGCGGTCCTCAACTTCATAACGCAGCGTTCGCTCCCAGACCCGCAACAAACGAACTCCGAACGCGATCAGCCATCGCGCAAGCGTGCCTTCGATCTTCAACTCTTCTTGCGCGACGGTGTTGCCGACCCGCTTTCTTCTCCCCAACGATATGCGCGCGGGCTGGGCAACCCAATTTGGTCGAGAATGCGCCAAACGACTGTGTCCACGATTGCGGTTACAGAACTGGGACGACTGTAGAAGGAGGGAATCGCCGGGAGAACAATCGCACCGGCCTCAAGCAGGGTCACGACGTTACGCGCGTGAATCAAATTCCACGGTGTCTCGCGAGGGACGAGAATTAATTTCCGGCGTTCCTTCAAAAAAACATCGGCGGCGCGCAACAGCACGCTGTCGCTCGCACCGGAAGCGATTCGCCCCAGAGTGGCCATCGAACAAGGGACGATCACCATCGCCTCAAAACGCGCCGAGCCGCTCACAAACGGCACGTTCATGTCACTTTCAGAATGTTGCGAGACTCCCGGAGGAATTTTGAAATCGTCGAGCTCCTGCTTCGCAACTTCTTTCGCGTACTCGCTCATGACGAAATGCACCTCATGCGCGGCGCAATCGATCTGCGCAAGCAATCTTTGCAGATAGATCGCTCCGCTTGCGCCGGTCGCGGCGATCACGATTTTCACAAGAGCGATAAATAGTACGGCAGCATGTCTTGCCAGTAGTTCCAATCGTGGCCGCGCCATTTGCCGTTATCCAGCCAATGCTTGATGCCTTTTGAATTCAAAATGGCGGACAAGCGATAGGATTCATCGCGGGTGTTGTCCCATTCGCCGGTGCCCAGAATGATGCCCATGTGATTGTATTTCCAAGGGTCGGGCATGTTTGGCAGGTAATCATACGGGCTATTGAAGTAAATGTTGTCGTCGTGATAGCCGTTGAAGAACGAACTGATGTCGAACGAGCCGCTCAAGCTAATGAGATGACTGACGGCGTCCGGATGACGGAACGCAATATTGGCTGCGTGATAGGTCCCCAAACTTGCGCCGCAGACTGCGACCCGGTCGCGGCCACATTCGCGGCGCGCCAGATCGAACACGTCACGCGCGATCACATTTTCGCACGCATTGTGGGTTCGTATCCTATCTGCCGGATGAATTGATTTGCTGTAAAAACTTTCCAAATCGATCCCGTCCGGGCAGTAAACTGTGACTTTGCCGTTGTCGATGTGCCACCCCAGGGCGCCGACCAACCCGAAATCCTTGTTTTCATAATGCCGAGCGCCCGAAGTCGGAAAAATAATCAGCGGCAGCCCACGCTTGTCACCGAACACAAGCATCTCAAATTCGCGGCTAAGCCACGGCGTGTACCATTTGATGTAACGTTCGTTCATTGAATCGGCGCGACCATCTTGATTGCACGGCCGCAAAATCGCAAGTGAAAGGGTTGCACTACTTCTCATCTGCTACGATGCGTCTCGCTTTGAATGACGGGGCATACACTCACCGGAAACATTAAGCGGCACCGGGCGTTTCCGTCGGAGATTCTTGGGAACCAGCGCGACGTTCTGGTTTATCTGCCGCCTAGCTACCGGCGATGTTCGCGAAAGCGTTATCCCGTGTTGTATTTGCACGACGGACAAAATGTCTTTGACGCCGCAACTTCTTTCGCGGGCGTAGAATGGGGTGTGGACGAAACAGCCGAACGCCTCATCCGCAGAAAGATTATGGAGCCGATCATTGTCGTTGCAGTAGCAAACATGGGCGAAGACCGGGTCCACGAATATACGCCTACACCGGCTGTAATCGAAGCGAAGGGAAGACGCAAGAAACGCAGCCGCGGTCTGGCGCGTCTTTATGGATATTTTCTCATGGACGAACTGAAGCCTTACATCGACCGAAAATATCGGACCAAGCCCGGTCCGGAATTTACCGGGCTAGGCGGCTCATCCCTTGGCGGTCTCGTGACGCTTGCGATTGGCATTTTGTACCCTGACGCGTTCCGGCGGCTAATGGTAATGTCGCCGTCGGTCTGGTGGGATGATTTCGCAATTTACCGGCTGGTCGATTCTATCGAACAAAAACCACCAATAAAGATTTGGCTCGATACGGGCACAAAAGAGCCCGGCTGGCAACAAACGCGAGAACTATGCAAGCGACTAGTCGAGAAAGGATGGAAACTCACGAAGGACATCCTGTATATGGAAGTCGACCGCGGCGATCACAGCGAAGCGGCGTGGGCAGCGAGAGTCGAACCAGCGTTGCGCTTCTTATTTCCGCGCCGTAGCTAAACTCTAGCCGCTTCCCTGTGGGAAGCGCGGAACTAATGTGACGCGTACGCCGCGCCGCCCAGACGGCGACGTCTACAGCTTCCCAACCGGCGGGACGGGCGGTGGATTAGGCGGCAACGGTTCCGGTGGAGGCACAGGGGACGGCGGAGCTGGTTTTGGCGGGGACGGACTCTCTGGCAT
>JBKOYE010000192.1:0-5634 GCA_046725275.1 Verrucomicrobiota bacterium | reverse complement strand
GGAGTAACCTGCAAACGCTTCCTCCACCTCCTCGCCTCGCATGCTTTTGACGGGATATCGCCACAGGCTCTCCACTTTTCCGACGATGCTCATATGTTTTCTTCTCGGTGGGTTGTTACTTCCCCTCGAGAAAAGTAACGGCCCCAGTATCCAATGAGTAATAGCCGTCGATTACCTGTACGTCACCAGAATCAACTCTAGCCTTTAGAATTGGCGTCGACGAGCGCAGAGCGTCCACAACGTGTTTCACATTGGCCTTGATGATCGTATCCAGATCACCTTTAGGCGTCGAATCTACTACGGGCTTGATCGCCGTGACCAGTGACTGAATATGGCCTGGTGCCTTGCCTTTCGCAGCGACGGTCTTCATTGCGGCGTCGACGGCACCGCAACTCTGATGGCCGAGCACGACAATCAGGCGAGCGCCCAGAATATCAACCGCGTACTCGATGCTTCCCAGGCCTTCATCGTTGAGCACATTGCCCGCTACACGAACGATGAACAGATCTCCGAGGCCTTCATCAAAGACGATTTCGGGTGGCACACGCGAATCGGAACAACTGAGGATGACCGCAAACGGGTGCTGACTCTTTGCCAATTCTGCGCGTCGTTTGGCGGCCTGCTCGCTAGTCATTCCCAGGGAAATCATACCGGCATTTTCATAGCTGTTTTTTGCCATGTACGACCTCTCATCGCCCGACTCATGCGGATGCTGCGGATTGGCGGCGGTAAACCGGATATTCCCTTCCTTCAACCGCGACATCGCCTCGGCAGGGGAAACAATCGGCTGATCGGGATGAGCCGGATCAGCCGTTCGGGTAAATTGGCTTGCAGTGAGCAAACTGGCGACGATGAAGCAGGATACGAGTACGAGCTGCGTCTTTCTCATGCCGGCGATCTTAACCAGACGCGGCCTGCTCGATCAATTTCGAAACTCGGAAGCGAACGGCGGCGAAAATCAATGACCTGCAGAGAAATACAAAACAAAGGCAACGATAACGGCAATGCCGACAATCCACCAGATTGTCTTAAGTCCCGCCGGGTTTGCTCGGGATCCGAACTCGTGCTTAACGAAGTCGTCGTAGTTGAAGTCGTGCTTCGGTAAGTCCACGCCATCGTAGGTACCCGCATCCTGTCGCCAACCCGAATTATGATCGGCACCGCATTGGGGACATGCTAGGGCATTGCGCGGAACGTCTTCGCCGCAGACTGGACATACCTCCGGTGTCGGTGGTCGGCTGCGCTCCTTATTGGTCATCCTATTTGGTCTGGTCTGTGAAGAAAGCGCTCGCATAGACCTAACGACCCGTGCTCAGCGACCCGACCCCCAAAAGCCTGACCTGCAACCTAAGCGCGATGGCGAGGTTCGCTGCAGGATCTGGTTAGGCCACGTTTGTAACTTCATACAACCTGCTGAAAAATAAATTCGTGTCACTGAAGTCCGGGAACACACAAACTGCGCCCTCTGCGGCTAAGTGTGCCGCACGACCATCTGTAGCGACTCCAATAAAGGGAATGCCAACACTGCGACATGCACGGGCGTCCCAAACACCGTCGCCAACGTAAACAACGTGGGAGAATCCACCATACCGCTCGGCAGCCCTGCGCATGGATAATCTGATGATGGACTCTCTGTCTAACGCATCGTCACTCGATGCCGCCGGATAATCGTCATAGCACAAACCGGCACTGGCCATTTTGAGACGAGTCGAATCCCGCCACCCGCCTGTAGCGAGTGCAACCCTATGCTCGGCACTACCCGCCAGGCCCGAAAGCAGCAGTGACGCCCCTGTGACAGATGCGAAAGGGGTTTCCGATAAAGCTTGTGCAAGCAAGCCAACAAAATGCTGGCGAAACTGTGAAACCTCGATGAGAGACGGTGATCGTCCGGCGCGAACCTCGTAAATCTCCTGGAAAATACCCGAATCTGTGGCGTGCCTGTAACGCGACCAATCCGTGTCCACATCGGTAAAGCCGCATACGTCGGCGAGCGAACGCACGAAGCACTCTGCGTCGGCGTTCATGGTCTGCGTCAGCGTCCCGTCAATGTCGAATACGACCAAGCGCATGGAAGTGGCCTAACGAGAAGTAGACGAAAGTTCGTAATTAAAGACGAACATTTCTTCGTCCAATCATCTGCCGTTTCCGCTGGAAAGCCGCATATGGGGCGCCATCCTAAATCACACGTCGTAATACATCGCGAACTCGTAAGGGTGGGGGCGGAGACGTAGTGCGTCGTATTCCTTTTGTTTCATATCGATCCAGTTGGCGATGAAGTTTTCGTTGAAGACGTCGCCGCGTAGCAGGAAGGAGTGATCGGCCTGGAGCGCTTCAATTGCGCCGCGAAGTGAATCGGGCACGCTGGCGACCTGCGCGAGTTCTTCGGGTGGCAGTTCGTAAAGGTTCTTGTCGAGCGGATCGCCGGGATCAATGCGGTTTTGGATTCCGTCGAGGCCGGCGAGCAGCATGGCCGAGAACGCCAGATACGGATTTGCCGAGGCGTCGGGCGTGCGAAACTCGATGCGTTTTGCTTTCGGACTGGCCGAGTACGTCGGAATGCGAATGGCGGCGGAACGATTGCGCGCCGAATATGCCAGATTCACGGGGGCTTCGAATCCGGGCACGAGTCGCTTATAACTGTTTGTGGTTGGATTCGTGAAGCACGTTAGGGCCGACGCGTGTTTCAAAATTCCGCCGATGAAAAACAGGCACATCTCGCTCAGTCCCGCGTAACCATTGCCAGCAAACAACGGTTTTCCGTCTTTCCAAAGCGAGATGTGGGTGTGCATGCCGGAGCCGTTGTCGCCAAAGAGCGGTTTCGGCATGAACGTGACGGTTTTGTTGTGCCGTTTGGCCACATTTCGAATGATGTATTTGTAATACTGCATCGAGTCGGCCATTTGCTTCAAGGGCGCGAAACGCACGTCGATCTCAGCCTGGCCGGCAGTGGCGACTTCGTGATGCTGCTTGTCCACGGGAATCCCGGCGTTCTCGATCTCCAGCGCCATTTCGTTGCGGATGTCCTGCAACGTGTCCATCGGCGGCACAGGGAAATAACCTTCCTTGGGCCGGATCTTGTAACCAACATTTGGAAACTCCTCGCGGGCGCTGTTCCAATGACCTTCGCCGCTATCGACGATGTATGACGAGGCGTTCCCGCTGTTCGCAAATCGCACGTCATCGAAAATAAAGAACTCGGCCTCCGGTCCGAAGAACGCCGTATCGGCGATGCCAGTGCTCTTTAGATAGGCTTCCGCTTTTTCTGCCACGCCGCGCGGGTCGCGGTCGTAAGGCTCGCGCGTGATGGGATCGACAATGGTGCAGATGAGCGAGAGCGTCGGCTCGGCGTTGAAAATATCGATCCACGCCGTCGCTGGATCAGGAATAACCAGCATGTCGGAGGCGTTGATCACTTTCCAACCTCGAATGCTCGACCCATCGAAGCCGAGGCCATCTGTAAAAATCTCGTCGCTGTACTCGCTAAGCGTGGTGGTGAAATGCTGCCATGTGCCTGGCAGATCGGTGAATTTGAAGTCCACGAGCTTTACGCCCTTGTCTTTGATCATTTTACTGACGTCGGATGGAGTTTTGTCTTTTGCCATGTTGAGGAGTTTTTAGTTGATAGTTGAGAGTTGAGAGAAAATAAAAAATCTAGTTTCAAAATTCGCGTCGTGCCGGGTCGCGCCAGGGGAACGGGGACAACGAGTCTGAGAGTTCCCTCAACCATCAACTCTCAACCATCGACTTCTGCATCACACCGCTTTTTCGCCGATCTCCTCCGTGCGAATGCGCACGGCGTGTTCCACTGGAAGCACGAAGACCTTGCCATCCCCGATCTTACCGGTCTTCGCCGCTGCCACGACGACATTCACTGCCTTTTCAATTAAGTCGTCCGCCATCACCACTTCCACTTTGACCTTTGGCAGGAAATCCACGGTGTATTCGCTGCCCCGGTAAATTTCGGTGTGCCCTTTTTGCCGCCCAAACCCTTTAACCTCTGTGACCGTCATTCCTTCGATGCCGAGCTCCGCGAGTGCCTCTTTTACCTCTTCGAGCTTGAACGGTTTAATGATGGCTTCCAGTTTTTTCATGTCGCAGTAACCTTGGGATAGCGCGGCGCTTTGCTATTGAAAGCCATCCGCAGCACGCGCTCTCATAGCAACAACACGAAACCGATGCAAGCATCGATTTCGTGGACGTTAAAATGTTTGAAGAGTTGAAAGGTTAAAAAGGGCCTCCGGTCCGGCGATTCCGCTTTGACCGTTCAACGGTTTAACGCTTCAACGAGGGCGGATACGAAGGTAAATTTGCCAAAACTTTGCGCCGTTCTAATACTCAACTCTAATGCTTCGCGATTCTTTCGTTCACCTTCATCTGCACACCGAATATTCGCTGCTGGATGGAAGTCTCCGAATGAAGGAGTTGATGAAAAAGGCGGCGGAATTCGAGATGCCTGCCGTCGCGATCACGGACCACGGCAACCTATTTGGCGTAATTGAGTTTTATCAGGAAGCGCAGCGGGCCGGGGTGAAACCGATCATCGGCTGCGAGGTTTACATCGCGCCTGGATCGCACAAGGACCGGCCGCCATCGCGGCGGGATTCGGCGTATCACTTTACGCTGCTCGCCGAAAACGAGACTGGCTACTACAATCTTGTGAAGCTCGTGACGGCGGCGCATCTGGATGGTTTTCATTACGCGCCGCGGATCGACAAGGAGCTGCTCGCGGCGGGCTCGACTGGTTTGATCGGACTGAGCGGCTGTCTTGCGGGGGAAATCAACAGCGCGATCCAAGCAAACAACATCGAGAAAGCAAGACAGAGCGCTGCCGAATATCGCGACATCCTCGGCGCGGAAAATTTCTTCGTGGAATTGCACGATCACGGGATGGAAGAACAAAAGAAGTGCAACAGGGCGCTGGTGCAGATCGCGCGAGACCTGGACGTTGGCTTGGTTGCGGCGAATGACGTGCATTTTCTGCGCCGAAGCGATCATGAGGCGCACGACGTCATGCTTTGCATCGGCACGGGCAAAATGGTGCAGGATGAAAGCCGGATGCGTTATGTGCCGGAATTGTATTTCAAATCACCGGCCGAGATGCGGCATGTGTTCCACGATTTTCCCGAAGCTATCACGAACACACTTGCGATCGGCGAACGTAGCCATCTCGATCTTGAATTCGGACGCTCGAAGTACCCCGAGTATCCGGTGCCGGCGGGGAAGACGCGCGAAGGATATTTGCGCGAGCTTTGCTACGAAGGCTTGCGGGCGCGCTACGGCGAACGCGCGACGAGCGATCCGGAATTGACCCGTCGCCTCGAGTATGAACTGGGCGTTTTGGAAAAAACGGGTTTTGTCAGCTATCTCCTCATCGTTTGGGATTTCATTCATTTCGCGAAGCAAAAAGGCATTCCCGTCGGCCCGGGACGCGGCTCGGCTGCAGGCTCGATCGTTGCGTTTGTTCTTGGTATCACCGACATCGACCCGCTTCAGTACGGCCTGATTTTCGAGCGATTTTTGAATCCCGACCGCGTTTCGCCTCCAGACATTGACGTCGATTTCTGCGAAGCGCGTCGCGGGGAAGTTCTGGAATACGTCCGGCAGAAATACGGTGAGCGCCGTGTTGCGCAGATC
>JBKOYE010000063.1:0-9337 GCA_046725275.1 Verrucomicrobiota bacterium | reverse complement strand
TCCGCCGCAGCATCACACTGCCGACTCGTGTGGATTCCAGTAAGGTCAGTGCCACCTACCAGGATGGAATTCTCAAGGTGACATTGCCCAAAGCTGAGGAAGCAAAACCAAAACAAATCCAGGTCCACTAACAGCAAAACTGAAAGAAATTTCACCATGAACACTCTAACCCGAGAAACTCGCGAATCTGATCGCAGCCAGGCGGAGCAGTTTATTACGCCGCCAGCCAGCGTCACAGAAATTGCTGATGGTTACATGCTCGAGATTGAGATGCCGGGCGTGAAAAAGGACGGCCTCGAGATTTCAGTCGAAAACAACGAGCTGACAATCATCGGACGCCGTTCGCGTCCGGCGGTGGAAGGCACGCTGATTCATCGCGAATCGCGTCCGGAAAATTTCCGGCGCGTGTTCGAAATCGATCCATCGATCGACGCCGACAAAATCAGCGCGAAGATCGATCAGGGTCTCGTGATGTTGACTCTGCCCAAAGCTGAGCACGTCAAGCCGCGCAAGATCACAGTGTCGTAAAGATCAGCATCGTCGAAACTTCAAGGCCGCGAGTGTCGAGCTCGCGGCCTTTTTCGTTGCTACCGGCCGAAGGCGGTCGCTTTTGTACTTGGCGAACGCCCGCCTGCGTCGTACTTAGGTCATCTTGATATGGCGACAAAGACCGAAGAAAAAGTAGCCGCTGACAAATTGACTGCGGCACGAAATAAGAACCTCGATCTGGCCATCCAGCAGATCGCGAAAGATTACGGCGAAGGAGCAATCATGCGTTTGGGCGGGGAAAGGATCGTTGATATCGCTGTCATTCCGACTGGAAATATTTTGATAGACCGCGCGCTCGGAGTCGGTGGATTTCCGCGTGGACGAGTAGTCGAGATTTTCGGTCCGGAATCGTCCGGTAAAACAACGCTCGCACTTACCGTCATTGCTCAAGCACAAAAGCGCGGTGGCTTGGCGGCATTTATAGACGTCGAGCACGCGCTCGATCCTGGTTACGCGAAAAGGCTTGGTGTGAATCTGGACGATTTACTCGTGTCACAGCCCAGTTCCGGCGAGGAAGCGCTGCGGATTTGCGAAACTCTGGTGCGCTCCAATGCGCTGGATGTCATCGTCGTCGATTCCGTGGCTGCGCTCGTCACGAGAGCGGAGCTGGAAGGTGAGATCGGGGACGCCACTGTCGGTGCGCAAGCGCGCTTGATGAGCGCGGCCTTGCGCAAACTCACATCGCTCATTTCGAAAGCCCGGACTTGCTGCATTTTTACAAATCAAATCCGCGAAAAAATTGGGGTGATGTTTGGAAACCCGGAGACCACTCCCGGTGGCAAAGCTTTGAAGTTCTATGCCAGTATGCGGGTCGATATCCGCCGAATCGGGGCAATCAAGCAGACCGACGGCGTCGTCACGGGTAACCGCACGCGCGTCAAAGTGGTGAAGAACAAGGTAGCGCCGCCATTCGCCGAAGCCGAATTCGACATCATGTACAATGAGGGAATTTCGTCAGCCGGCGCTCTTCTCGACGTGGCTTTGGAAAAGCAAGTCATCGAGAAGCGGGGTTCTTGGTTGAATTACAAAGGAACGCAGCTCGCCCAAGGCCGCGACGCGGCAAAAGAAGTGTTGAAGAGCGACAAGGCGCTCTACGACGAAATCGAAGCCGCTGTCAAAGTGAAGCTGGACGAAGAGAAAAGCTAATGTCGTAGCACAGCCATCCTTCGCTCTAGGGCCGGCGGGCATCTCGCCTGCCGCATTTTTTGCGGAATCACTGTAGAGTACCACCAGCGTTTGAGCTGCGGTTTCAGCTTCTCCAATTTCGTGTTTATTCGTGGTTACCCATGACGTCGACTAAGATACGGCAATCATTTCTCGATTTCTTCCTCGAGAAAAAGCACACCATTGTGCCGTCGTCGCCGCTTCTGCCTGACGCGCCGAATCTACTGTTCACGAATGCCGGCATGAACCAGTTCGTGCCGATTTTTCTCGCACAACATAAAGCGCCATGGAAGCCGCCGCGCGTTGCTGACACGCAGAAATGCATTCGAGCAGGAGGCAAACATAACGATCTCGAAGACGTCGGACTCGACACATATCACCACACGTTTTTCGAAATGCTCGGCAACTGGAGCTTCGGCGATTATTTTAAGAAGGAAGCAATCGAGTGGGCGTGGGAATTACTGGTCGAGCGGTGGAAATTTCCGGAACAACGGCTTTACGCAACGGTTTACAAGCCGGGCGCCGGCGAGCCGAGCGAGTTCGACCAGGAAGCGTACGATCATTGGGCGCATCTATTTAGCGAAGCCGATCTTGATCCAACGATTCACGTTCTCAGCAGTGGCAAGGCCGACAATTTCTGGATGATGGGCGATACCGGCCCCTGCGGGCCGTGCTCGGAAGTGCATATGGATCTGACACCAGACGGCGACACACGCGGCGCACTCGTGAACAAGAACGATCCACGCTGCATCGAGATTTGGAATCTGGTTTTCATCCAGTTCAACGCGAACCCTGACGGAACGTTCACGCCTTTGCCGCAACGTCACGTCGATACCGGCATGGGCTTCGAGCGAGCCGTAGCAATCATCCAAGGCACCAGGAATCTCACAGACTTTTCCGGAACGCTTTCGAATTACGAGACCGACGTCTTCCGCCCCGTCTTCGACGAGCTGGCGAAACTGAGCGGGAAAAAATACGCCATCACGCTGCCTGATCGCTTTCAACCATCAACTCTCAACTCTCAACAGGCCACCGACGTCGCGTTCCGAGTCATCGCCGATCACATCCGCGCGGTCTCGTTTGCAGTTGGGGACGGAATCATTCCATCAAATGAAGGGCGGGGGTACGTTTTGCGTCGGATCTTGCGTCGCGCGGTCCGCTACGGTCGCACGCTCGACTTTCACGAGCCGTTCTTCTTCAAACTGGTCGATGTCGTGGCGAACACGATGGGCGACGTCTTCCCCGAAGTGCGAACGAACCAGTCAAAGATCAAAGATACAATTCGCCGCGAAGAAGAAGCCTTTAACAAGACGCTCGATCGTGGGATAGAGCTCTTCGATCTGTATGTGCAAGGCTTCGACATGGCTGCTGGTCGCTGTGGCAGGCTCGAAGATGAGTTTCTATCAAACGACACCGGTGAAGGCGACTTTACCACGCGATACAAGGCGTATATGGCGTCGCGTCGGCTTGGCCAACCTTCTGGATGGGGCCTCATCGACGGTTATACGCGCTTGGAGTGGGCTCCAGATATCATGCTCCAGTTGATGGGCCGTTTGAGCGAAGCAAGTTCACTGCAGGAAGCGAAAGCGCTCGTAAAACAAATCAAGACCGCTGATCGGGTGATCGCCGGAGATTTTGCTTTCAAACTGTACGACACGTACGGCTTTCCGCTCGACCTGACTGAGCTCATGGCACGCGAGCGCGGGCTGACTGTGGATGTTGCGGGCTTCGAGAGATTAATGGACGAACAGCGCGAGCGAGCGCGCAAGGCGCAAAAGAAGGAAGAAATCAGTGTTGAAGAAGGTGAGCTCGAAGTCGAGCCGACCAAATTCCTTGGGTACGATTTTCTCGAGACGGAATCAGTTGTCGAAACAGTTTTGCCGGGCAAAAAACCGGACGAAATCAATATTGTTCTCGATCGGACGCCGTTCTACGCTGAGATGGGCGGCCAAGTCGGCGACCGAGGGTTGCTGCACGTTCCGGGACACGATTGGACGGAAGTTGGTCAGTTGCGCGTGATCGACACTCAAAAGCGCGGTGACGTTTTTGTTCATCGCGCGGCAGTTATGGAGGGTCGAGCGCCGGAGCCGGGCGAGGCGGTGCGCGTCTCAGTGGATGCTGATCGGCGGAAATTGATTCAGGGACATCACACGGTGACGCATCTGTTGCATTGGGCACTTCACCAAATCGTTTCTCCTGACGCGACGCAGAAAGGCAGCTATGTCGGGCCGGACAAATTGACGTTCGATTTTTCAAGCCCGCCGCTCACGCCGCAACAAAAGCGCTGCGTTGAAAAATTGGTGAACGAAAAAATTGCCGAGAACGCGCCGGTCTCATGGACTGAAATTCCGTTCGCCGAGGCGAAACAGCGAAAAGATATCATTCAGTTTTTCGGCGAAAAATACGGCGACACCGTGCGCGTTTTACAAATCGGCGGAGCGCCACAAGCGCTCAACGGCTATTCGATGGAACTCTGCGGCGGCACACATGTGAGATCGACAGGCGAGATTGGTCCGTTTCGGATCGTGAAGGAAGAGGCGATCGCAGCAGGAACGCGGCGGATCGAAGCGGTCGCCGGTGACGCGGCGCGAGCATGGGCGAAGCAGGAAGCCGCGCGACAGCAAGAAAAGTTCGAAACCCTGGCGCGAAAGAAACCCGACATTGCGGCACTGCCCGCTCTCGAAGACAGGGCAGCGACGGCTGACATGCTACAACAAATCGAAGCGCGTACGGCGCATCTCGAAAAACTGGATGCTGAGGTTCGCGAATGGGAAAAGAAAACGGCGAAATCTGCGGAGGCGGAATTGAAGAGCAGAGCTGCTCAAATCGCGAGCGAACTGGCGCAGGCGCATGCCGGAAAAGACTTTTGCGTCGCGGAAGTACCGGACGCGGATGGAAAACTGCTGCAGGCAATCGTGGACGCATTGAAGCCGAAATTCAAAGCCCCCATCCTTCTTGCCGGCACACGAGACGCATCCGTCGCTTTGGTTGCATATGTCCCTCCAGCGCTGACTGAAAAGTTTCAGGCCAACAAATTGATCCAACAGATTGCACCAGTCGTCGGCGGTAAAGGCGGCGGCCGCGCTAAGAGCGCGCAAGGCGCTGGCAAAGACCAGAGCAAGATCAACGACGCGTTAGCGAAAGCGCGCGAGCTTTTGAGTTAATATCGCGCTACGCCGCGCTCGCGGTCGGAATTGGCGTATTCTTCGGCAAAAACCACAGGATCATTCCTTTCATGGCAATACGAGTGTGGCGAAAAAAGTGACGGCGAGCGCGGCTAGAAGGACGATCAGATACACAAATCCGCCAAAAAGGAATTTGAAAATACTGAAGAACCAGCCCTGCCGATAAACGTACCGAATTGACAAGAAAATCTGCGTCACAAATGCGATCCATAGGAGCGCGATCAGCCATCCTGCAATTGCACCGGGCGCGAAACGATTCAGCCCAATCGTCGCAAGTACGATCAGCATGATCGCGGTGTAGAAGAAGGTGTGGATATGCAACGCATAAATCAGATGGTCGATATAGAAGATACGGCGTCGGATGTAGAGAACTTTCAGAACAAAAGCGAAGAGCGGGATGCAGCACAGCATCATGTAGGGCAGGTTGCTGAACAGGGTGCTGATAAAAAGCCCCATTTTTGTTCCGTGTTCACCCATCTTCTCTTTCGCCCGATCTTCGATCCAGCGTTCAAAGGGAGTGGTGGATTTCGCATCGTCAAAAACGACGAACGGTCGATCTCCGATCTTCCCATATTTCTTCTGTTCATTCCCACTCCCCGCCGGTTGGGGCGAAGCCACATCAGATGACGCCGTCGGAGCGGGTGGAGGTGAAGGTTCGTTAGTGAGAGGGGAGGGACCGGGCGAAGGTGAAGAATCCCGTAATAATGCTTCGAGTTTCGCCCGCGCTTCAGGTGGCAAATCTGCATCCTTCAATTCCGATTCGAGTTCGGCCCGGTCTTTTGCGTCGAGTTTGCTCGGGTCAAAATTTATCCCCTTTGTTCCGTAATTTACCGCAAAGAAAAATAAGATGCTGGCGAGCAGATACAGCCGCAGAGGATTCACATAGCGAACGCGCTTGCCGGCGAGAAACTCATTTGTTAGTTGCCACGGCTTTAAGATGAGAAGCGCGATCGTCGTGAAGAATTTTGAGTCCCAATTCAGGAACTCGTTTAGTAGGTCAGCGACAACGTACCGGAAAGAACGGCGATACTCGATAGCTGGTTGGCCGCATTGCGCGCACCAGTGCCCCCGCAGTTCCGTGCCGCAATTTTCGCAGTGCGTCAGCGATGCACCTCTGTCTTTCCGGCGACGGCCCCGAGTTCCCTCGAATGCACTGATCGCCGTGTCGCCGAGAATAATTTTTGCGGGTTCATCGGACATACACCAGCGATGCTACAAAACTATTTTGTCCGCGTCGACTAAGCATAACTGCGTGCAGGCTCGCCTCACCCAAAGCTTTGGATTGACCGAGGCAACCGCTTGATGACACGATCTCGCGCGGTGGCACTTCAACTGTTCAGAACCAAAAGTCCGGATCACTTGATCGCCGAAGCACAGGCGCCGGACCGACAGATGAAACGCACGCTCGGGCCACTCGCGCTGACCTGCATTGGCATCGGCGCAGTCATTGGTGCTGGAATCTTCTCGCTTACCGGAACCGCAGCGGCGGGCCAGACATTTGCGTCAGGGGTTGAAACGCCCGTCATCAATTTCATTCAAGCCTGGTTCTCCGGAACAGGCGTTATGCTTGGCCGCGCGGGCGCAGGCCCCGCCATTGCCGCTTCGTTTATCGTGGCTGGCATCGCGTGCGCGTTTGCTGCGTTTTGTTATGCCGAACTTGCGTCCATGATCCCGGTCTCAGGATCGGCCTACACGTATTCCTACGCAACGATGGGCGAGCTGGTAGCGTGGATTATCGGTTGGGACCTGATTTTGGAATATGCGGTTGGCAACATGGCTGTAGCCGTGAGCTGGTCAGGTTATTTCGTTCAACTCTGCGACAGCCTCTTCCACTTGAGGTTTCCGCTGTGGCTGGTGAACGATCATCGAACCGCCACAGATTTGCTCGCCAAAGGAGGCGCGGCATTGGAAGCGTATTCGTCGACCAGTTTGCCGGTGATTGCCGGCCACTCTATCGCATTCAATCTGCCGGCGTTGCTCATCGTTGCGGCGGTTACTGTCATTCTGGTTTACGGGATCCGGGAAAGCGCGCACACGAATACGACAATAGTCATTATCAAGGTTGCCGTTGTCGTATTCGTCATTGCCTTCGGCGCATTTATGGTGAATCCGACCCACTGGCATCCGTTTATGCCGCATGGTTTTGCTGGGTTGATGAGCGGCGCGGCGATTGTGTTCTTCGCGTTCATCGGATTCGATGCCGTCTCGACAACAGCTGAAGAAACCCGCAATCCGCAACGTGACATGCCGATAGGGATCATCGCCAGTCTGATCATCTGCACGGTCCTGTATGTGCTGATGTCGGCTGTGCTTACCGGAATCAAAAAGTACACTATCTATGCGGGCGATGCCGCTGCTGTTGCCACCGCTTTCGCGAGCAAACCGTGGGCGCAGGCGCTGGTGAGCGCAGGCGCGCTCGCTGGCACGACTTCAGTGCTGCTCGTGTTTCAGCTTGGGCAGCCGCGCATTTTCATGGCGATGGCACGCGACGGTTTGTTGCCACAATACTTTGCGAAAATTCATCCGCGGTTCCGGACGCCGCATGTCACGACGATCTGGACTGGAGTTGTCGTCGGGGGCGTGGCGATGGTTACAAATATCGGCGCGCTCGCAGACCTCACGAACATCGGCACGCTCTTCGCATTTATTTTGGTTTGCCTCGGAGTCAACGTATTGCGCCGCGTCAATCCGGAACGACCGCGTCCGTTTCGGGTGCCGTTCGTTCCGATTTTCCCAATCGTCGGCGTATTTATGTGCTTGGCTCTGATGCTGAGCCTGCCGGTGATGACCTGGATTCGTTTTCTGGTCTGGCTCGCAATCGGGCTCCTGATTTATTTCCTGTACAGCGTGCGGCACAGCAAACTCCGGCATGGCATCGATGTTGGGGTGACGGAAGACATTCCGCCGCCGCTAATCAAAACGTAATCGTGCAATTTTAATAGGCCGTCATCCCACTAAGCGCGCGCCTTTGCGACGATTCTCATAGGGATGACGAGTGAGCCAGACACTCCGAACGCTCCGGCGAATAAGATCAAGGCAGGCTGGCAGCTGCTCAAGCTCACGTTCGCAGAGTGGACGAACGACAATACTTTCGAGCTATCCGCTGCGCTTGCGTTTTACACAATGTTTTCCATTGCGCCGGTGTTGCTCATTGCCGTTGGCGTAGCCAGTTTCTTTCTCGCGCCGGACACGGCGACTGATCGGATCGTCGGTGAAATGGAAAAAATGGTCGGAGCGCAGGGCGCAAATGCGGTGCGGCAGGTAATCGAATCATCCCGGGGATTTGGCAAGGGCCTCGGGGCTGTGAGCGTGGGCATCGTTACGCTCATTCTCGGGGCGACTGCGGTGTTCGGAGAGCTGCAATCTGGGTTGAATCACATCTGGGACGTCAAAGCGAAAGCGGACCGCAATGCAGTCGTATCGCTTGTTGTCGATCGCTTACGCTCGTTTTCCATTGCGCTGGGCGTGGGGTTCCTACTCCTCGTTTCGCTTGTCGTCAGCGCGGTGATCAGCGCAGTACAGGATTACATGAACAGCTGGTTGCCCGGGATCCCGTGGTTTTGGCAAGCAGCAAACATTGTCGCCTCGTTCTTCGTGATCGCGGTGCTCTTTGCAATGATCTACAAATTTTTGCCTGATGTCATGATCTCGTGGAGTGACGTCCGGATCGGAGCGGCAGTGACAGCGCTTCTTTTTACTGGAGGAAAATACGTGATCGGTGTTTACCTCGGACGAACTGCGACGGCGAGCGCGTTCGGAGCGGCCGGTTCTCTCGTCGTCCTTCTGTTCTGGGTCTATTACTCCGCGCTGATCGGTTTTTTCGGAGCGGAGTTCACGCAGGTTTACGCTCGACGGTACGGCTCAGGGATTCGTCCGCAAAAACACGCCGTTCGCGTCGGCCGCAAGAGCGACTCGATCTGATGTGACAAACGGTGAGAGTGGTCACATACTTTTCGCATGGTCGAAGTCTCAGTTAAATACGCCGGCGACTTGCATTGCGACGCGACGCACGGCCCTTCGCAATCAAAAATTTCCACCGACGCGCCGAGCGATAACAAGGGCAAAGGTGAAGCTTTTTCGCCAACCGACTTGGTCGCCACGGCTCTCGCCACGTGTATCAGCACAACCATGGGAATTAAAGCGGAGGACCTCGGCGTGGATCTGCGAGGAATGACTGTGTCGGTACAAAAGGAAATGTCCAAGGATTCACCGCGCCGGATCGTTGCTTTGCCGTCAGAAGTCCACATTCCGCTTCCGCCCGATCATCCGCACCGCGAAGTGCTTGAACAAACGGGCCTCAATTGCCCGGTGCACAAGAGTCTTCCGCCGGAAATTCATCGACCGACGAAATTTCTCTGGGAAGCGAAGACAGGGTAGGATTGCGCTCCGAGCCGTCCGTCAAATCTTGTTCAAACAGGTTCGGTCGCACAAACGTTGGC
>JBKOYE010000086.1:0-8966 GCA_046725275.1 Verrucomicrobiota bacterium | reverse complement strand
AACCACAAGTGCAGCGCCCCGGCCACCATACGGGCGCTGTTCATCGAAAGGTACACGCCGCTGGCAAAAATCGGGTCAATAAATGTGGAGGCATCGCCGATCAGCGCAAAGTTCGCTCCATGATTCTTATCCGAATCGATGAAATAGGAGAAATCACCATTGATCATCATAGGTTGAACGATCCAAGCGCCATCAAGGACTTCCCTCAGAAATGGCGACTCCATTAATTCTTGCTTGTAGAGCACCAGTTGCCATTCATTTCCATGTTCTGGCAACAACTTTCTCTTTTGCTCCCGAATATATGAGTCATTTAGCACGACCCCAACGCTAAGGCGGCCCTCGAGGATAGGGATGATCCAAGTCCACCCCTGTTTTTCGCCGCCGAGGTAGAGAATCTGTAAGAGCCCTTCGGCGATCCCACCGAGCTGGTTCCCACCCATCCAATGTGTGTTGAGCGCCGTGCGGTTAAGCTGGGGGTGCGGCTTTTTCCAGCCGTTCCGGTTGGCCATGAACGTGTCGCGGCCGCTGGCATCGAGCAGGAACCGTGCGCAGTACTTCACCGTCGCACCGCCGGTCTTCGTTGCAGTGAGTTCGACGCCACCATCGGGGTCGTCAAGATCTACGTGCGTGACCTTGGTTTCCTCCTCGACCGTCGCTCCATGCTTGCGCGAATTTTCTAATAGCATCTGGTCAAAAACGCCTCGAGGCACGTGGAACGAAAGGGAATCAGGCCCATGCAGCACATGACCGAAGCACCATGTCGTGTAGTGGTTGCCATCGGCATCCAGAAACCGCACGCCCGGTTTGCGAACGTACATTTTCTTCATTTCATCCAAGACCCCGAGCTGTTCGAAGAGCGGATAACAAAAGGGCAGCAGCGATTCCCCTACGTGATCTCGGGGGAACTTTGCCTTTTCCAAAACCAAGACCGAATGCCCGTTCTTCGCCAGCAAAGTGGCCGCTGTCGAGCCGGCTGGGCCGCCGCCGATAATAATCACATCGTATTTATTTGAAGGTTCCATATTCTTTGCAGGTGCCATAACCGTATGTCCGTGTTCAAGGTTCGGATTGTCGCAAACTTCACTGCGATACGCAATTCCTATTTTGAAATCCCGAGTCCCGCCAGCTGAACAATTCCCGCCGCGTTCTCGGATGCGACGAAACGGAAATTTTACAAAATTCCGCTTTCATAGTTATGGGTTATTGTTATATAAGAGATACGAATGGAAGTGAGTACTCTCTGCGGGAGCCACTATGAGGGTGCCCGTTTGCATGACGGCTTCGCCGCACCCCTGTAGCGTCGCGGCTTATCGGATTCCCCCCGTTCAATGCCGAAAACGGCGCAAGATTGAAAACATCCGAAACTCTAAAGAACTATGGAACAAGAAACTTCGCACGACGTTATCATCATTGGAGGCGGGCCTGCCGGTTCGACGGCGGCAACATTGCTCGCGCGCCAGAATCACCGCGTTTTATTACTCGAACGGGAGAAATTCCCTCGAGAACACGTCGGTGAATCTCTTTTGCCGTTTTGCTATTGCCTGCTGGAAGACCTCGGAGTGGTCGACCAAATGAAGAAGAATTTCGTCCGGAAACCGGGTGTACGTTTTATAGATCGCGACGGCAATATATCGACCACCTGGTGTTTTGATCACGTCATCAGCGACGAGACATACCTTTCATTCCAAGTGATTCGGGGTGATTTCGATCAAATCCTCTTAAGAAATGCTGTGAAAAATGGCGCTGAGGTTCGAGAGGAGACAAGGGTCATCGAAGCGGACATTAGCGCGGGCGATTCAGTGACAGTGACAAGCCTGGATTCGGCTGGCCGGAAGAGCGTTCATCGGGCCCGCTTTCTTGTGGACGCAAGCGGACGAGATGCTTTCATCGGCACCAAACATGGCTGGCGAAAGTCCCGGGAAGAGCTGGATCGGACCGCGATCTGGTCGCACTGGGGCAACGTTAAACTTCAAGGCGGTCTTGAAGAAGGGCTTTCGATCATTATTTACATGGGTCTCGAGCAAAAAGGCTGGATCTGGGTATTTCCCATCGGAGAAAACCGTATCACTGCCGGCTTCGTTGCCCAGAATTCTTATCTCCGCGATGAGCAGCGCAAGCTGACGCAGGCCGGTTCAACCGATTGGAAGTACGACCTTTGCATGCAGGAGCTTCTGCGCTCGAAATTTGTTCGCGAGCTGCTGGAGGGTAGCAAAATGCTGCTTCCGATGTTGATCAATGGAAACTATTCATATGAAGTCAAGAACCACTATGGTTCGAACTATGCGATGGTCGGAGACGCGCGAGGTTTCATCGATCCAATTTTTTCCAGTGGCGTCTTCCTTTCGATCAAGACCTCTTATCTGGTTTCGTCGGCCATCCATAAGCAACTCACTGAGGGGCTGAATGGCAGCAATGCGGAGATGGAGGAGGCCTACAGGCTGGTCACCGGAGCTTATAACTTCGTTCACCGGATGATTCGTCTCTTTTATAACCCTCACGCGGTGACATGGGCGCAGGCCGGTGCGGATGGATTGGCACACAAGGCTCATGAAAGCGCGATGGCTGCCGGTCATTACATGCTGTCCGGAGATTTCTTTGAGAATTATGAGAAATTTGACGAATTTTTTAAAATCCTGGAAGACCCGAAGCACTTTCGGCGGTACCAGAAATTGGTCATCGATCGCCCAGATTTGAATCAACCCAGTTGCCATAGCCCTTGGGAGGTTGTTTTCCGCGATATGGTCGAGCGAGATGCGGAACGTAACGCGGCATTGGCAGCAAGCGCTTAGTGACACGTCAAAAATAGGCGAGGTTTCGCAAGAAGATTTACTGAGAGGCTGTCGAGAAAAACGCGGCGCGGCACGCCATTCGGCGCCTGATGCAAGCTCGTGGTGCTCGGCCACAGCCTCGTCAGACAATAGACGGAGATCTTGCCTGGAGCAGTCTCCTGATTGGACGCAAGGCGTTCGCTTGACCGCTCTGCTGCTCCCCTGTAAAATCGGGCCTTTACTGCGTCTCCCGAGTGACGCCCACGGCAGCGGCCTCGCCGAAGCTAGTCGGGAGCGGGGACAAGCGAAACAGAGGCCGACTGAGAACTCAACGCGATGGACTTTGCTTGGTCGGAGCAACAACGAGAGTTACTGGACGCGGTCGGCCGTTTTGCTAGCCAGCAGCTCTACTACGACGTGATCGAGAACGATCACGACAGCGTTTTTAACCACGACGCTTGGAAAAAATGCGGTGACTTTGGCATCCAAGGCTTGCCCGTTCCCACTGAATACGGCGGGCTGGGCATGGATCCACTCACGACGGTGGCGGCCCTCGAGCGGCTCGGGTACGCTTGCAAGGATAACGGTCTGCTCTTCTCCATTAACGCGCATCTCTGGACGGCGGTCACTCCGCTCATTTATAACGGCTCCGAGGCACAAAAGAAAAAATACCTGCCCGGTCTTTCTAATGGAACCCTCATCGGCGGCAACGCCATGAGCGAACCAAATAGCGGCTCCGACGCGTTCAGCCTCACTACCACCGCCATCAAGAAAGGCTCCAAGTATATCCTCAACGGCAGCAAAATCTTCGTCACCAATGGTCCCGTTGCCGACGTGCTCGTCGTGTTTGCCACGATGGACAAAACGCGCGGCCCAGACGGAATTTGCGCTTTCCTGGTGGAGAAGGGTTCACCGGGGTTGGATGTCTCCAAGAAGATCGAAAAGATGGGCGTGCGCACATCGCCAATGGCCGAAGTGTTTTTCGAAAACTGTGAGGTACCGGAAGAAAACCTGCTCGGCAAAGAAGGCGGGGGCGCTTTTCTGTTCACGCGATCGATGACCTGGGAACGCGGCTGCATATTGGCCACCGCGGTCGGGTCGATGCAACGATTGTTGGAGACGTGCATCCGTTATGCGAACGAGCGCAAGCAAGGCGGACACTCGATCGGCAAATATCAGCTAGTGGCGAGCAAGATCGTGGACATGAAAGTGCGGGTCGAAAGCTCCCGGCACATGCTTTATCATTATGGATGGCTGGCCGGCCGCCGAAAAGCCGTTTACCTCGAGGCCGCGATGACCAAGCTGCACATCGCCGACTCATGGGTGAAATGTTGCGAGGACGCGATCCAGATTCACGGCGGCTACGGCTACATGACCGAGTACGAGGTCGAGCGGGAATTGCGCGACGCGATCGGCAGCAAGCTCTACTCGGGGACGAGCGAGATCCAGCGCAACATCGTCGCCTCGATGCTGGGGCTGTGAGGCAGCGCCAAAGTGCAAGGACAGGAGAAAGAAGTACAGGCAACGGCATCTCTCCTGGAACTGTTATTTGGTAGGTAGATGAAGATACTTGTTTCGTTCAAGAGCGTGCCCGACCCTAACGACGCCACCATCGCGGGCGCAGCGGTCTCGACGCCTAAGTCGGTGATCAACCCGTTCGATGAGATCGCCATCGAAGAAGCGTTGCGGATTCGCGAACGCGGGGAAGCGACGGAAATCATTGGCCTCACGATCGGAGCGCCGGCGGTTGACGAACAAATCCGCGCCGCCCTGGCAATGGGTGTCGATCGCGCCATTCGCATTGACGATTCCCGCGCGCTCGATCCCTACGCGGTGGCGCGCATTCTCAGTGCGGTGGTCGAGAAAGAAGCGCCACACGTCGTGATCATGGGTAAGCAAGCTGTGGACGATGACTCAAATCAGGTCGGTCAGATGCTGGCTGGTTTGTTAGGCTGGCCGCAGGCGACATTCGTCTCGAAGATTGAGTTTCTGGACAACAAGACGCGCGCCCGTTGCACGCGTGAGACCGACGCCGGCCTCGAGGTGGTTGAAGTCAATCTACCGGCGATTATCACCACCGATCTTCGCCTTAACGAACCGCGCTACGTCTCACTGCCCGGTCTGATGAGGGCGCGCCGCAAACCCATTGAAGTGCTAACTTGCGATCAACTGGGAGTAACTGTTCGCCCGCTTACAACTGTGCTCTCCATTGCGCGTCCGCCCAAGCGCCCCTCTGGCACGCGCGTTGAGTCGGTCGAAGAGTTAATCACGAAACTAAAGCAGGAAGCGAAGGTGCTTTAGTATGGCCGAGTCGCTTATACTAATCGAACACGATCGCCAACAGGTGAAGCGTCCTTCATTGAACGCGATTGCGCTGGCGCGACAGCTCGGTGGCGAGTACGCGCTACTCGTACTCGGCCACGGCTTGGATGAGATCGCCGCATCCCTTGTTTCATATGGCGCGTCTGCAGTGGTTGTCGCCGACGACCCAACATTGGCGGAACCGTTGGCCGACCGTTACGCGACTGTGATCGCGGAAGCAGCGCGAAAGCGCGGCGCGAAGACCATCCTGGGAACTTCCTCAACGTTTAGCAAAGACGTTTTGCCGCGCGCTGCTGCGTTGCTCGATGCGCCAATGGTTACCGACGTGGTCGCGATCGAAGAAATGGACGGCTCGATTTCCTACCGGCGTCCGATCAACGCAGGCAGCATGTTCGCCGTGGTCAAGGTAGAGGGTGACCGGCGCGTACTCACAATCCGCGCCACGGCCTTCGAAGCCCGTGCGGCGGACGCAGCGCCCTGTCCGATCAAACGTTTCGACGTTGATGCCGCGTCGCTTCCCAACGGCATAAAATTTGTCTCCCGCGAAGAGCGCAAGTCCGACCGACCCGACCTAACGGAAGCCCGCGTAGTGGTATCTGGTGGCAGGCCACTAAAGGACAAGGAAACATTCGAACGTCTGGTCGGCGGATTGGCGGACGCCTTAGGCGGCGCAATCGGCGCCACTCGCGCCGCGGTCGATGCCGGAATGGCGCCTAACGATTATCAAATCGGACAGACGGGCAAGATCATCGCGCCCGAGTTGTACATCGCGCTTGGAATCTCCGGCGCGATTCAGCACCTGGCCGGCATCAAGGATTCGCGGATCATCGTCGCGATTAACAAAGACCCCGACGCACCGATCTTTCAGATGGCGACTTACGCCTTGGTGGGCGACCTGTATCAGATCGTCCCACAACTCATCGAATCGATCCGGCGAGCCTAAGGCAAGAATAAGATGGACGATATCAATAACGTCACGCGCGAAGTGTTCGGCAACATCGCGCCATGGATGCGCGTGGTGTTCTTCATCATGATCGCGGCGAGTATCGCCGTGCTCGTGTGGCAAGTCGTGGCCCGGGCGTTGCTCTGGCGTAAAGGTCAGCAGGGCGGATTTGAGCGTGACTGGCGTGTGTGGAGTCGGCGGCTCGTCGAGTATGCGCTGGCGCAAAAGCGTGTTCATCGAAAGTCGCTCGGCGCTCTTCTCCACCTGCTGCTGTTTAGTGGCTTTGTCGTTCTGACGATCGGAACCACTTTATTGGGGATTGCCTACGATGGTCCGTACTACTTTCACCATGGCTGGTATTACCTGATCTATGAACTGACGATGGACGTATTCGGCGTGGCATTCATCATCGGCTGTTTGTTGGCTATGTACCGCCGTGCCTTCCGACGTAAGCCGAGCCTTGGTCATGACCGAAGCGACTGGTGGCTCTTGGGAGTGCTTCTCTCGTTAGGCATCACCGGTTTCGCGGTGGAAGCATTGCGCATGCATTACACTCAGGTGCAACCGGATGTGGCGCACTGGTCAATCGTCGGTTGGTTGATCGATCTGATCTTGTTGCGCGGTATCGACGTGGGCAGCGCCCAAACGATGCACTTGGCGGCTTGGTGGCTGCACGCGATTCTGGTGGCGGCATTCTTCGCCACGATTCCTGTGAATCGGTTCCTCCACGTGATCACTGGCCCGCTTAACATTGCGGTTCGTCCCGAGCGGCCCATGGGCACGCTCGTGCCGTTGAAGATGGAAGAGGTCGAGCAGACAGGTCGCACGGGAGTGCACGACCTTGCCGATTTCAACCGTCAACAACTGCTCAGCCTTGATTCCTGCATGGAGTGCGGTCGCTGCGAAGACGCGTGTCCGGCGACCGCCACCGGCAAACCGCTTTCGCCGAAAGCCGTCGTGATCGATTTGCGAAATTTGATGTCGTTAGGCGGCGAGGATGTGCATCGAACGATCCATGATGAAACCCTCTGGGCCTGCACAATGTGCCAGGCCTGCGTTCAGGAGTGCCCGGTCTTGATCGGGCACGTGGATTTGATTAGCGACATGCGGCGCGATCTGATCGGAGAAGGGAAGCTTTCCGGGCCACCCGCGAAAGCGTTGCAACAGATCGGTAGCCAATCCAATCCATACGGGCGGTCTAACTCCGAACGCCTGGCTTGGGCGGAGGGGCTCGACGTGCCGACAGTTGAATCGAATCCGAGTTTTGAATATCTGTTGTGGGTAGGCTGCGCCGCGTCATTCGATCCACGCGCGCAAAAGGTCGCGCGTGCAACCGTGCAGTTGCTGAAGGACGCGGGAGTGAACTTCGCGGTGCTCGGTAAAGAGGAGACTTGCACCGGCGATCCTGCGCGCCGAATCGGCGACGAGTTCCTTTTCCAACAGCGCGCACGGACCAATGTCGAGACCCTCACCCGCCGCCAGGTGAAGAAGATTGTGACACCGTGCCCACATTGCTACAACACGCTCAAGAATGAATACCCGCAGTTCGGTGGGCAGTACGAAGTACAACACCACTCGACGCTGCTCGCAGAACTGGTCGGGGCAGGACGGTTAAGCAACAGCATCAGTAACGGCGAACCGATCACATTACACGACCCGTGTTACCTGGCTCGCGTCAATGGGGAAGTCGAAGCAACGCGAGCAGTTATCGGCGCTACCAGCGACCCGCAGTATCGCGAAATGCCTCGCTGCGGAAAAAAGACCTTCTGCTGCGGTGCGGGCGGCGGTCGGATGTGGTTCGAAGAGGCGCCGTCGCAGCGCGTTTCCGTCTTGCGTTCGCAGGAAGCTATCGCGACCGGCGCGCGCACGCTCGCCACGGCCTGCCCGTTTTGTTTGAACATGATGACCGACGGCATGGCGGGCACGCAAGGAGGTGAAAATGTGACGGTGCTTGACATTGCCGAGTTGCTACTCAGCCGCCAAAGGCGAGCTAGTCGATAGAGTCCTTAGGGCGGCAAAGCGGCAACCAAACCGGTGGCCCGATGTTCCGTCGTCGCCTACGCCGCATCAAAGGGCGCCGACGAGGCAGCGCCTCCTTTGGCAAGGCCAGATATGTGCGCTGCATTTGTCGCAAGGAAACACGTACCGAACGAGAGCGAGTTTTCCACACACTTCCTGAAAGAATTCCGAATTTCGCCTTGACAAAGTCCCGACTTTTTCATGACCTGATGCTTTTCGCATACAAACTGAATCGGGCACGGGAGTTTCCTCCCGGTCGCTCCATTGTCCGTTTCAGGACGGCAACCACAAAACCAAGGCCGGGAGAAGAAGGACATCCCATCCCCCCGATACCTATGAAAACAAACAGCAGATCCAATTCGCCATCATTGCCACACCTGTTCCGCCTTTTTCGCTACGTCGCCATCGCTGTGATGGCGCTCTGGAGCCAATCTGGAACTGTTCTGGGGCAAATCTACGTTACAAACGCCTTCGCGAACACCATCGGCAAATATGGCCTCGATGGAGCTGTGGTGAGCGATTCGTTAGTCACCGGTTTAGATTTTCCGTTCGATATCGCCGTTTTTGGCGACAACATTTACGTGACGAACCTTAGTAGTGGCATTGTCGGCAAATACACGACCGACGGAGCGACGGTGGACGCTTCACTCATCACCGGGTTTCCCGGCTTAACTGCTCTCACCGTGGCCGATGGATTCCTTTATGTGGTGGATGCCGTTAACGGCACGGTCGGCAAATAACAACCTCGACGGCACGGTGATAAACGCCGGCCTTGTGATGGGTCTGGGCAGCACGCCGGAAGGTATCGCCATTTCGGGCACCGATTTGTTTGTCGCGAATGCGGGCAATACCACGATCGGCAAATACACAACTGACGGAGGGATTATCAACCGTGACTTCATTGTAGACGTGCC
>JBKOYE010000105.1:0-12735 GCA_046725275.1 Verrucomicrobiota bacterium | reverse complement strand
AGGAAATTGCGGCCGATAATCATCGGCTCGGACTCGGGGTGATTGATGTTCGCCGGAATGATGGCGCGACCGCGCGCAACCTCCGCCCGCACAAATTCTGGCGTGATGGGATTGCCAATTGCCGATTGCCAATTGTCGATTGGTTCGGAGCCGCCATGCCGAAACGCCAAGTCGTTTCGCGCGATTTGGGATTTCGGATTTCGAATTTCGAATTTGTTTCGAGCTTCGCATTTCGAATTTCGGATTTTTTCGTGCCCCATGTTTTCGCGGATTGCAATGAATTCCATTTCGGGCGTGATGATGCCGCGCCGCGCGTAGGCCAATTGCGTCACACAATTACCGCGCTTCGCGCGGAGAGGCTTGCGCGCAGCGAATGACGAATGTCGAATGTCGAATGTCGAATCCCCGTTTCGCGATGCGGCGTGTTTATCAGAAAGCCAGCCGTCATCAATCGGCTGAAGTTTGCGTCCGTCGTATTCTTCCACATCGCCGCGCCTACGGATCCACTCCGCGCGCAGCGGCGGAAGACCATGCGTGACGTCGCCATGAAACTCTGGATCGCCCCATGGGCCGCTTGTGTCGTACACGTGGACCGGCTCGTTGATTTCAATGTCACCGTTCAGCGCTTTCGTCGGCGCAAGTGTTATCTCCCGGAACGGAACGCGAATATCGGGATGCAACTTTCCCGAAACGCAAACTTTCTTGGAATTTGGCAACGCTTTGTCAACGCTCGATTCGCCGTTGTTTTGTGGTGCATTCATGATTTGGCCACAGACTGACATGGATGAAACACGGATGAGTTGATCCTCCAAAACTCAAATCCGTTAAAATCTGTGTTCATCCGTGGCTAAAAATAAAGCCATGCGCGGAAAATCGCATGGCCCGGCCTCGCTTCCTTCGTCGGCATTACCCGCATCAGGTTCAAGGGGTCTCCAGCACATTCTGGCGAACGATGCTGGACTCTCAGCCACTGCGGCTCCCCCGCATTTCTTTCTCAATCAGAATAGGACTCACGCGAATGAAGTCAATGGTGGGACATCGCGCTGCGATGTCCCCAAGCGGCAACGCAATCGGCGATCCCGTTGTATTTCTAAACTGCTGACGAGAATTTATCCCGCCGGCGCCGCGGTCGTTTCTTCTTTTATATTAGTGTGGAAAATGGCGAGCCATTGACCCTTCTCCAGTTTCCACACCGACCCGGCATTGTAGGTGCCGGACATATCCTTTCCATCCATTGTGCCCTCGACCTTCACTTTATAAGTCGTGACGACGACGTCCTTTTCATCGGAGAACATGTCGAAATCGCTGAACTCAAACGATTTCATATCCCACTTTTGCATATCGGCCAGTTCATTCTGGAGATTAGTGGAGAGGCGATTCGCGTAAACGCAGCGGACGTCTTTATCGACGACTTTCTTGAAGGCGTCCGCGTTCTTGTCCTTGAATGCCTGCCAGGCCGACTTTTCCTTGGCTTCCATCGCGGCCTTGTCCGGCGTTGCGGCGATGGAAACTGCCATAGTCGCAAAAAG
This sequence comes from Verrucomicrobiota bacterium, assembly GCA_046725275.1. GTDB lineage: Bacteria > Verrucomicrobiota > Verrucomicrobiia > Chthoniobacterales > UBA10450 > Udaeobacter. The sequence continues at coordinate 11,206 of JBKOYE010000105.1, read as the reverse complement.
GGCGACGATTGTGTAACTCATCAGTTTTTTCATATGTCCTTTCGTTGAGGTTAATTTTTCAAATCATCCTGCTGCGTTGAAGCGTATGGTCAAGGCCAATCAAAAAAATTAGCGTGATTAATCCAGCAACCGTCTACAAGCGAAGTGAGTCCATCTGGCGACAGCCGTGCAAACTGCGGGACGAACAAATTGCAGGCGAGCCCAGTTGGCACTTCATAGAAACGCCCTGCAATGACACATCACGGGACAATGGGCGCGGACTCAAGAGACGAGCGTTGCGAAGGAGTTGAGGTTTGCTGCGGTGGAAGGAACGCGGACCTGCCGACCAGGTCGATTATACTTGCATCTGCTTCCTTTAAACCTCCTTCTCGAACAGCAGGCTCGACCGGGGCCGTCTTCGTTTGGCGGCGATACTCGGCAACAATCGTCGGCGGCTGCTTCTTGAGCGGCAGCGCCCGATAATTTTCGATTCCGACGCTGATCGCTCCGGCGAGTTTTGCGCGCCAATCTTTGTTCGCGATCAATTTGCTTTCGCCGCGCTCCGTCAGGAACCCGCCCTCGATCAGTACTGCCGGCACTTTCGTCAGACGCAACACCGCAAATCGTGCGCGCTTAATGCCCCGGTCGAACTCAGGGATGTGGCCAAGGAGCGAATGGTAGATGCAAGCAGAGAGCGCCAGACTTTGCGCATCCACCGAACTACCGGGTTGCATGTTCACAGAACTCGCAGTCACAGTCCCGTCGGAGGTCGATGGCGCGCCGCGCGGTGTGAATGAAAAAATTTCGAACCCGGTGGCGTTGGGATCGTCACCGCTCGCGTTGAAATGAATGCTGACGAAAATCGCATCGCGCGCGCGGTTGGCGATCTGCGCGCGCACTTCCAAGGGCACGAAATAATCGCCCTCGCGGGTCATGATGACTCGCAGTCCTTTCGCCTGCAAAATCGGGCGCAGCTTGCGCGCCACGTCCAGAGCAAAATCTTTTTCGCAACCGTACCGACTCACCTGCCCCTTGTCGTGACCGCCGTGTCCGGGATCCAAAACGACGGTCTGAACGTTGCCCGCGTTTGGAACGCGGTGCGGCCGCACCAGCGGTTCGATCGTTTTTGCTACGTCAGTGCGGGAGATCAGAAATTTCCCGTCCTGCTCGATGACAGGAAAGCATAACCAACTTCGAACGCCTTTGATCATCGCTTCGCGGCTGCCGCTGACAAATTCCAGCGGGTGATCTGCGGTCTCTGATTGTATTTTCGCTCCGGACAGGACGACTTCCGCGGGCAACCCGTAAAATTTGGAAATATTATCGACGCTCAGGTAATCGTGCCCGTTTACCTTGATGACTTGCCAATCGCCAGCCGCGAGCGCGATTGATGATGCGAGGGCGAAGGAAACGAAGACAATTGCGAGAACCGAGCAACGCTTCACCGGGAGGGACATGCCTGCGCGTATGGTATCAAAAACCGCATCAATCTCAAGGAGTCACGGTTTCCCAGCCGCCGTGTTTAAATTCCTACGGCCGCCTAAGCCGTCCTTTCTTGTTCGTTCAAACTGCAATTGACTTACGGGTTTTTCGCGCTAAAAACCGGAAATGTTTTTGCCCGCTCGACGCATCCCCGGCGGTCTCATCGTACTGCTTGTCGCGCTGACGTTGACACCGATGGTCTCCGACGCAGCTCCCCATGGCAAAAAATTTCCGAAATGTTGTGTTTGGCGCGTGACAAATGCCAAGGCGCCATTTTATCTCGTCGGCTCGATTCATGCGCTTAGCAAAAAGGATTATCCACTGCCCAAGCCGTACGAGATCGCGCTGAAAGACAGCAACCGGTTGGTGTTTGAATTCGATCCGACCCGGCACGCAGAATTCCAGAAAAAATTTGAGGCCGCCGCCAAGTATCCGCCGGGACAAGACATCCGTTCAAAGATTAGTCCGGAGCTGTTGGCATGGCTCCGCAAAAACATGCTTACCGTAATGCCCGACGTTCGCGGCGGAGACCGCGAGCGACTTGTGAGCTTCGACAGTCAGCTTCGCTATAAGCCGTGGTGGATTGCACAGCATCTGGCCGCACCGGCGGCATACAGCAAATCATCCGCTTCGCACGGCTTGGATAATTATTTTGTGGATCACGCGATGCGAAGTGGAAAGGAAATCGGCGGACTGGAGTCCGTTAATGAACACGTGGCCGTGATGGGCGGGTTGTCCGATCGAGACGGCGAATTCATGCTGCAAGACGCGCTCACTCAACCGAACAACGGCGACAAGGAATTCAGCAGAATGTACACGGCATGGCGCAAAGGCGATACCGATGCGCTTTGGGCCGGCGACGCGCCGCTGCGCACAAAAGCGCCAAGAATCGCGGCGCGTTTCGTCGATGATCGCAATGTGAAATGGATTCCCCGAATCGAAGCAGAACTGAAAACCGGTAAGCCGACTGCGATTGTCGCAGGCGCGCTTCACTTCTCGGGACCACACAGCGTCATTGCTTTATTGCAACAACGCGGTTACACAATCGAGCAGCTGTAGGCCCAAAATATTTTTGATGCGCTCCCGATCAAAAATAGCCGCTGCCTTTGCTGCGGGCGGAAATATTCTTCTTGCCATGTCCCAATTGCCAGCTGCAGAAGTCGCTTCAACCGGCAAACACTGCCTCTGGCGAGTCACCAACGCGGGCGCGCCTTTTTATTTGCTTGGCTCGGTCCATGCGTTGCAGCGGTCGGATTATGAGAAGGTGCCAGTAATTGAACAAGTGATTAAGCAGTCTCAGCAAATCCTGTTCGAAGTTGACCCGAAGGAGGATGAGGTGTTTGCGAGAAAACTAGGAGAAGCTGCGAGACTTCCAAGGGGCCAGCAAATTATTGGGAAGATCAGTCCAAAGACCTACAATTATCTGCGGAAGATAACCATCAATGGGATGGCCGAATGGCAGCATCTTTATCCTTGGGCTGTCGCAATGCTCTTAGAGTATCCCAAACTCCGAGGCGTCAGTTCGACATACGGTGTGGATTATCACATCGCGGAGATGGCGCGCCGGTACTCCAAGATAAGTGGCGGTCTTGAAACAGTGGACGAACACATTCGCGTCTTTTCCGACATGCAGATGATCGAAGGAGAAGTGTATTTGCTACAAGCTCTGGTTCACTCCGGAGAAGCTTCACAGCGGTACCCAGAAGAGGTCGCAGCATGGAGAATGGGAGACACTAAGCGACTCTACGCGATGTTCGTTGGAAGAATGAAAGAAGCACCGACCGTCTGGTGGCGGTTGCTTGATCGGCGTAACGCCAACTGGGTCCCGAAAATTGAAACTGCAATCAAGTCAGGAAGGCCAACGCTGATTGTCGCCGGGGCGCTCCATTTCTCTGGGCCGCGCAGTGTGATTGCGCTGTTGCAAAAGCACGGCTACAAAATCGAACAGCTCTAGTGTGATCTTTTAGGATGTCAGGCTGCCAGCCTGCCACGCGTACGATTCGACAGACTGGCAGCGCGTCGGGCGAGTCAGCCAAGCTGGCGGACTTCCGCTTCAACGGAAGCGCGTGGAAAAGGTCTAAGCCAATGACCAATTCGGTAACAGTCATTTTGCTTTGAAATTATGAAGTCATTCATCCCCATTGTTATTTCGCTTATTTGTGTGGTTGGCTTGCGTGCTACTACGCAGCCGCAGAGCACGCAAAATCCGCCGCCGCTCGATCCGAAGAACATCGATCCATCGGTGAAGCCCGGTGACGATTTCTTCAGTTACGCCAATGGCGCATGGATCAAGCGCACCGAGATTCCGCCAGAATATTCCCGATGGGGCGCGTTCAACGAGCTGATTGAGCGTAACAACGACGCGCTGCACACGATCGCCGACAAGGCATCGCAAACGCCAGTCGATCCGAAGCTTGCGCCTGAAACAAAGAAAGTCGGCGATTACTATGCGAGCGGAATGGACGAAAAAGCGATCGAAGTAGCGCGCACAACGCCGTTGGCCGACGAGTTCCAGAAAATCGACGCGATAAAAGATGGGCGAGACGTGCTGAAGGAAATCGCGCATCTGCACAGCATCGGGATCAATACGTTCTTTAATTTCGGTGCGGGCCCGGACGCGAAGGACAGCACGCGCGACATCGCTCAGGCGGTGCAGGGCGGGCTCGGCATGCCGGATCGCGACTATTACACAAAGCAGGACGCCGACATGAAAGAGAAGCGCGAGAAGTACATCGCGCACGTGACAAAGATGCTGAGTTTGTTAGGCGAACCGCCGGACAAAGCGGCCGAAGATGCAAAGAAGATCATGGCGCTGGAAACGAAGCTGGCCGAAGCCTCGCGCACTCGCGTGGAGCTGCGGGACCCAATCAAAAATTACAACAAGATGGGTGTCCGCCAACTGCAGGATCTTACGCCGGACTGGAACTGGAGCGATTATTTCAACGCCATCAACTTAATCGTGCCAGGCGATATCAACGTGCATCAACCCGAGTTTTTCAAAGCGGCCAACGCTTTGTTTAAAGCGACGTCACTTGACGATTGGAAGGCATACCTGCGCTGGCACCTGATCAACGCAACCGCACCTTATCTTTCCAAAGATTTCGTTAACGAAGATTTCGACTTTAACCAGCGAATCCTGCGCGGCACTCAGCAGGATAAGCCGCGCTGGAAACGGGTGGTAATTTCGGAGGACGGCGACATTGGCGAAGCGCTCGGAAAATTGTATGTCGGCTTTTATTTCCCGCCCGAAGCGAAGGAACGCGCGCTCGAGCTGGTGAACAATTTGAAGGAGGCGCTGGCGGATCGAATCAAAACGCTCGACTGGATGGACGAGCCGACCAAACAGGAAGCGCTCAAGAAACTCGCGGCCATGAATGTCAAGATCGGTTATCCCGACAAGTGGCTCGATTATTCACTGCTACAGATCGACCGCGGCCCGTTTGTTTTGAACACGCTGCGCGCCGAGAGATTTGAAGCCGATCGCGAGGTGCAGAAGATCGGTAAACCAGTCGACCGCACCGACTGGGGAATGACGCCGCCGACCGTGAATGCGTATTATCAGCCGAACATGAACGAAATCGTGTTTCCGGCCGGGATTTTGCAGCCACCGTTCTTCTATGCGAAAGCCGACGATTCGGTGAACTATGGCGCGATCGGCGCAGTGATCGGCCATGAAATGACGCATGGCTTCGATGATCAAGGACGGCAGTTCGATGCGGCAGGTAATCTGCGGGACTGGTGGTCAAAGAAATCGGCGGACGAATACAACAAGCGGCGCAAAGCAGTTGTTGATCAATATTCCGCGTACGAGCCGCTGCCAGGCCAACATCTCAATGGCGAACTTACACAAGGCGAAAACATTGCCGATATCGGAGGATTGAAGCTCGCTTATGCCGCGTTGCAAAAGGCGCTCGACAAACATCCGGAGGAACGCAACAAGAAGATCGACAGCCTTACACCGGAGCAACGCTTCTTCCTGTCTTTCGCCGCGATCTGGCGATCAAAGATTCGCGACGAAGACCAGAAGCTGCGACTCACTACTGATCCGCATTCGCCGGCGCAGTTTCGTGTAAACGGTCCGCTTGCCAACATGCCGGAATTCCAAAAAGCGTTCAATATTCCTGATGGTTCAGCGATAGTTCGCCCGGCTGACAAGCGGGTAAACATTTGGTGAAGCGCTTCGCGCGAAATTCCAAATCCCAACACTCAAGCTCCAAGGAAATTCCAAATTCCAATACTCAAACGGTGTTGCATACGTTATTTGAGCTTGGGTATTAGAGTTTCATTCGAATTTGGAGCTTTAATTGCGCTCAGACGCAATTTTTCCGCCCCAACTCAAGATTTTAGCCTTTGTGCCTGCCGCTTCGGCTTCCTTGATGTTGCCGGCGCCCGCTAAGCTGCGGCCGCAGGCTTTACCACGCCGCGAGCACGAGTTCTTTGTCGCGAACGAAAAAGCCGAGCTTCAAATCGGGAAAGAGTTTAAATGGGCGCGCCGTCGTGCCGGTGCTCCAGAGAAATTCGGTTGCTGAGCTAACTTCGTAGGTTTTTGTCACGGTAATGACACGATCGGAAGCATCCCGGAAAAGCATGGCGTCGCCATCCGGTGTGTCGGCAATGCGGCCGGCTGCGATCCAACCGGCAAACGCTCCGTCGGCATCATAAAACCACGTTTTCTGTTCGGCATCGCGTTTGTGCTCCGCATCCGGCGGCGGATCGATCGCCTCCCATCTGCCGGCGATGATGTAAACATTGTCTGATTCGGGCCAGAACCCGAACGTTTCGCCGTTTGGAATAACGACACTCACTTTGCCGTTCCAGTATTCCGGGAATCCGACAAAGCTCCCGTGGCCAGGTTCAGTGCGCACCAAAGTTTGTTGTCCTTTGTCGTCGGGAATCGACAGCACTGTGTACATTCCTTTCGGCTCGAGATCGCGCGGGTAACACAACCGCCACGCCTCAGCCGCCTTTTGCAATAGGTGACGCTTGCCCGCCCAATTCACCCACGCCTTCCCCCACCCGCCATTCGCGCCGACACTCAACACAAAGCCTTTTCCATCTCGGTCACAGCGACACCAGCCGATCAGCGCCGGCTTCTCGCCGCCGGCGTCGGGTTGGTACGGCACCAAATCGATCGACGAGATTTCCTTTTGCAATCGACCGTTGTTCGAAAAAAACGAGAGGGTGCGATCCATCTCCCAAAGATCCGTTGTCACCCATCGCCCATCGGGAAGAAACGCTCCGAACCATTCGCGACCTCGACCGCCGTGGCGTGGGGGGCGCGCTTCAGCTACAATGTCGCCCGCTGTATCAAACAGCCAACCCCGAGGCGAAATCCAAAGTTCAAAACGATTCTGTGTCATTCGCCGCACAACCCATTCTGGTTCGCTCCCGGAATACGGCCGTTCGCTATATGGAAATGTTCGCAGTGCTTTCAACGGCAGACGCTGGCAAAGCTCTGGCAACTTGATTTCCTTCTCCGCAAAAGAGCCATTGCTTGCAACCTCCACCACGAGATCGGGCTGATCGCTCTGGACCGCAGCGGCCACCAGTTCCTCCGCAAGCTGCTTTTTCTTTTTCGCGTCCGCCTCCGCTTTCCACGCGGCGTGAAAATGGGCTGCTTTATCGCGATAAATCTCCGGCCAAAGCGCGCCCATTTTCCGATTGAGCGCGTCCATCTTTTGAGAATCACGATCCGGCCGCTTCGATTCTTCCTCGTAAGCCTGCTGCAACCGTTTCAACTCCGCCTCGCGCGGGTCCGAACCCTCCTGGCCCGACACGTGCCGCACCACGGCTATGACGAAGCAAATGATGATGATGTCGACCGGCATCCTCTGCGGACGAGCCATTTGTCGTTGTAAGATCACCATCTATTCGCGTGCGATCTTCCCGCCCCAGGAGAGAATCTTTGCTTTCGCGCCCGCGGCTTCGGCTTCCTTGATGTTGCCGGCGCGATTGTAAAACAGCGAAAGACTTGTCCAGCCAATCTGATCGTTAGGCCGTAATTCGACCGCGCGTTTGCCGGCTTCGATCGCCTCTTGGAAACGCCCGAGCTTCATCAGCGCCATGCCGAGCGCGTGCCAGCCATCGAAAAAATCGGGATCAAGCTCAATGCAGCGCCGGTACTTATCGACCGCGCTATCCAGATCGCCAATTGCCACGTCGCCGCTGGCGTCGTCAAAAATCTCGTCGGGCGTTGCCATTTATTTTGTTTTCACACAACGACCACAACGGTCACAAAGAAATACCGACAGCAAATTTCAAACCCACGACTACGTCGTGCCCTTTGTGGACTTTGTGTGAGGCCTACCCTTTCTTAAATTCCAAGCCGGCTGCCTGCTGCCGATCGCGCAACCATTCGACGAGAACGATGCGTTCCTTATTCTCAAGAATTCTCTTTTCGAAGGCGGCCTTCTTCTCTCCAGCTTTCGCGTCCGCAACTGGCTCTCGCTTTTCCAGAATCGCAATCAAACCGTCGGTGCCAGAAGGCACAAAATCAGTGACGTCGCCGGGATTCAGCAATGCCACCGCGTCTTTAAGCGTGAGAAGCTCAGGCGACTGTTTTTTTTGCTCGTTGCCTTCGGATTTTTCCGATTCCTCCTCGATTAACGAAAACGCCGGGAGCTTCTCAGGTTTTGCGCCGACTTTTTGGATGGCAGCTTCAAGCGGCTGACCAGAGTTTTTGGCTTCGCGAAGCTGTTGCACCAGCTCAGCGCCTTTGGTTGAAATTAACTCGCGTGACCGCGCTTTCTTCAGCGCGTCCACGATCTTCGGTTTCGCTTCTTCAAGGGCGAGCGGTCGCGTCTCGGTGGCCCCGGTGAGACGCAAAATATAAAATCCATCCGCCACCTGGACGGGATCGCTGTGAGGCTCCTGGGCCGACAGCTTGAAGGCCGCTGCGCCAAGCTTGGGATCGACTTTCAACTGCGGGTCGGGCTCGGCTGCAGTGAACTCGCCCGTCTCATGCACTGGCAATTGAGATTTCGCAGCCGCCTGTTTGAAGTCTGCGCCCTTCTCCAGCAGCGCCTGGGTGAAGTCGGTTGCGCGATCGGCCAGCTTCTGTAACGCCTCGATCCGTTCTTTGCCTGCCAACTTCTTCTCCTCTTCATTCAGTGTCAGTTGAACAAACTCGACCTTGCGTTTCTCGTCCGTTTTCAACTCCGTTTTATGCGCGTCGTAATACTTCTGAATATCTTCGTCATTGATCTTGATGTCCTTATCGAAATCGGCGGACCGAAACCGAATCACGCTGACATAGAGTTTGTCGTAGCCGCGCTGAAAATTTTCATCCAATTCGCTCTTGGGAAATGAAACGCCGGCCGCCAGAAGCTTTTGGATTTCGTTCAGGCAAATCTGATCGCGCACCAACTGTTCGATGTGCTCTTCAGCAAGACCGAGGGGTGCCAATCCGTTCTGCACAAGATCATTGAATTTGTTAATGTCGAAGCCCGAATCACTCTGGAACGCCGGCAGCTTGCGTACGACATCGGCAACCTCAGAAGCGCTCGGCCGCAGTCCCAGCCGTTCCGCTTCGTGCCGGAGGACCAGCAAGTTCACAATGAATTGCACCCCGGCCTGATTCTGATTCATTCCCGCGCCTGCGGTCATTGTGCCCACAAAATCAGACATGCCGAGGGCCTGGGCCAGACTGAGGAGCCGCGCAATTTGCTGCGCTTCCAGCATCGACACATTCCGATCATACATGCGAACAAATTGATCGCCCCGCATCGCGCCGTAATCCGGGCGCTGCACGAAATAGAAAATGAACGGAATCGCCAGGATCGCGATCACGATCATCAGCCAGTCCCGGTGCCTGCGCAGTAACTTCATCATAAGGGGGGAAAATTAACGAAGGCTGAGCTCAGCCGCAAATCTGTAGCTGACGCCCTGTGGGCGGCTTTTGGGTGGAAGCATGCAGCAGGAATGCGCTTCGCACAGCGAAGCGGCTACAAATTGCTTGCAGTCTCCTGAATGATCTCCCAACCCCTCCGAAGATGTTCTTCCGTAGTCAGCACGTTCCCCAGCCCAATCCTCATTACTGTCCGGCCGCGCAATTTTGTTTGTGTAAGATACGCCCGCCCGGAAGCGTTGATTCGCTCTACAATATCGCTGTTCAATCGGTCGAGCTTGTTCTCATCCGCATCGATGAACCGAAAACAGACCACGCCCATGCTGGGCTGCGCGGATAACTCGAAGCGATCGTCCTTTTTGATCCAGTCCGCGAGCAGATTCGCCAAACGAATCTGTTCATGCAGGCGAGCGACGATTCCGGCACGGCCGAACGAGCGCCAGATCACCCACGCTTTTAGCGCGCGGAATCTTCGGCCGAGCTGAATGCCATAATCCATGTAATTTTTTTCGGCTTCGACCGTGTCACCGCGCAAATATTCCGGCACGAGCGTGAACACGCGACGTAAACGTTCGAGGTCACGCACGTAAAGGACACTGAAATCGAGGGGCACAAAAACGGTCTTATGAGGGTTGATTGCAATGGAGTCGGCCAGCTCCCAGTCTTTGCTGATCCATTGGTACTCCGGCAGCATGGCGAACCCGCCGCCGTATGCGGCGTCAACGTGCAGCCATATTTTTTCCTTGCGGCAAATCTTCGCGATGTCGGGAATGGGATCGATGCTGGCGGTTGAGGTCGTTCCCACTGTGGCGACGACCGCCATTGGGCGAAAGCCTTTCTGTCGATCTTGCGCGATACTTGGGCCTAACGAGTTTGCGTCTATTCGGAATTGATCGTCGCTTGGCACGCGGATCACGTTCTCCTCACCAATCCCGAGGGCAATCGCTGCTTTCTCGGCCGAACTGTGCGCCTGGTCGGAAGTGTAAATGCGAAATCGCGGCAGATCGCGACCGGTAAGGCCAATTTTTCTGGTGGACGGCGCGGCTTCTTCGCGCGCGACCGCGATGGCGTGCATGATTCCGACTGACGCCGTGTCGTAAACCACGCCGCCAAAATCGTCAGACAAACCGACCCATTGCCGCAGCCAATCGATGACAACTGTTTCAAGCTCGGTCGCAGCAGGACACGTGCGCCACGTCATTGCGTTGACATTTAGTGGCGCGCTGAGGATTTCGCCCAGAATCCCCGGCGCAGTGGCTGTCCAGCCGAAATAACCGAGGAACATCGGATGGCTCCAGTGCACCATGCCGGGAACAATGACGCGATCCACGTCGTTGAGAATTCTCTCGAACGGTTCGCCTTCATCGGGTGCGCGCTTCGGAATCTGGACGCGAATGGTGCCGGGTTGGTCATTCGGCGCAACTCGCAGCTGTTCGATTTGTTCGCGAAAACCCGCAATCCAGTCTGCGAGTTCGTGCAGTTGCTTCCGAAATTCCTCCGGCGGTGTATCTGCCAATTGACTCATCTCATCTGGCGATTTTTCGTGCCGCGCTTGCATGATGTCTCCTCTCATTAACACCCTGCTTTAGCGGGGTGTTAATCGCCAATAAAATTCACACAACTGCTTTAGCGGTTAGTGGGATGAGTATTCGCCGTGCCACGTCGCTGAAGCGAGGTGCTATGGGATGCGATCAGAACGCAAAACCGAAACTGAAGTGGAACGCGCCGAAATCCTCGAACTCGTGTGGATCGGGATTTACGCCGTAATCGAGCCGAATGGGGCCGACTGGTAGCTTGTAACGCAGACCCGCGCCGATCGCGTAGCGCATATCGTTCAGGCCAATGTCCTCGGAGGTCGGCAACAGATTACCAGCGTCAGTGAATACGGCGCCCTGCAGT
>JBKOYE010000117.1:0-10311 GCA_046725275.1 Verrucomicrobiota bacterium | reverse complement strand
GTGACACGATGGCAACGCGAACTTTCCGAAGATGAAATCGGATGGGTGGAATGGCATTGCCGCGATCTCATGCCGGAGTTCGGTTACGAGCCGAGGCTAAGCCGGCGGGAATTGCGCTATTTTGTTAGGCCGATTCGCGGCGAGCGCCCGCGAGAATATGTCAAGTCGCGTGCGTACTCACTGCGCGACGACTGGATTCGAGGCTAATTGCAAGATAGGGAGGCCGCGCCGCAGTCCTCGGGACAACCCAGCGCGTTGTGCGTCCCATGGACTTGCAATTAACCGGAAGAAGGTCATAATCAGGCCGAGATGTCGGGAATCTTCTTCGATCTTCCGAGCGTCCGGTTTCTACGACGATTCAGAATTCTTGAAGCGATGCTGCAAACGTTTGCGGCATCACTGTTTCGTTGGTTGAGTGCGCCGGCCTGCGGTTTGAGACGAGTTCATTCCCGGTATGACGAGGCGGAGTTTCCATCGGCGTCGCAGAGTGCTTGCAACAAGTTTGACCCGGCTCTTGATGAGTCGCGCGCCACGGACGGTGTCCCGACCCTATTCGGGGCGCTCCGCCCTTGTGACAATTGGAAAACAGTTAAGGATCAACATGAACTCTTATTCATCGGGAAGACGCTCACGCCGCTCGCGCGGTGGGGGCCGACGCAGAGGAAATTACGAACGCATTCGGGGACAGCAGGAACCGGCGAGGACGCAGAAAAAGACGTTTTGGCAACGCGTGGCCGAATTTTTCGGAAACGGCGGCGAGAAAAAGAAATTGGCGACACAACCGCGCAATGGCGCACAGCCTTCGCGACCCGCGCGGAAGCCTGAACGAGTTGAAGTCACGTCACCGCGTCTCTACGTTGGCAACTTGTCCTTCGACGCTACCGAGAGCGACCTCTTCGAATTGTTCAACGGCGTTGGACACGTGCAAAACGCGGAGGTCGTAAGCTACCGGCACAATCAGCGCTCGAAAGGTTTTGCCTTTGTTCAAATGCAAACCATCGAGGAAGCCAAACGCGCGGTGGAGGAATTGCACGACAAGGAATTCCTCGGCCGAAGGCTGGTCGTGAGCGGCGCTAAATCCGACCAACATCAGCCGCGCTGAGGCGTTCAGCTCTTCCTTTAACAATGGTAGGGTCGGCGCGCTCCGCCGACCGGACGGCGATCCTATCTCTTAATCTCCAGATAAGCGCGCTCTTCGATGTGATTCGTCCCGGGTTGGAACTGTTCGACGCGCATTTGTTTTAGGAACCAGCGGCCCTCAATTTTTTGCGCGGACACCACCTCAAAGCGTTTGATGAGTTTCGCGTCCCAGTCATAGCCCTCCATGCGCATCAATGCGCCGCTCGCCTTGTCCACCCACAGCAACACGTTCGAATACGTCGACTCGCGTGAGGGGGCGTGTAACTGCAGTTTCCAACATTTTCGGGTGCGGACATTTTCCTCGCCTAACACGCGCGCAGTAGGCCAGTAGAGAAATTTGAATGCAAGATCCCCGTACATCACGATTGTGCCGCGAATTTTTTCCTGGAGCTTCGATGCGCCCACTTTTTCCGTTCCGGCGTCGCTTACGAGCTCGAGGCGTGAACTGTTTTCGCCCAGCCGCAACTGCAGAGTCTCATCCGGATTTGTGAACGTATAACGGATCAGGGGCCCATTCTGCATCAGGCGAAACGGAATCACCACGTCGTCCTGACGAAGCTGCCCTTGCAGATCGATCTGCTGACGCGACTCAATCATGCGAACTGAATCGAGAATGTCTTTCGCGGATGGCGAAGGCTCGGCGAGAACCGACAAGACTGCGAGCATTATAGAAATGACGAATGTCGAATGACGAATGACGAGGGAATTACGAAATCCGAATGAGAAATGGCAAACCTTCGATCGCCTGTTCGTCGTTCGAAAATCCGAGCTTATTTCGTCATTCGTCATTCGTGCTTCGTCATTGGACCGCGTTTGTTTATTAGACGGCTAGCGAGTAGAACTTAGATCCGATTGATCCCTATTCGCATGGACCAGTCCCTTTTTCATGCCATTAACCAACAATGGACGAGTCCGGCTCTCGACTTGTTCATGGCGGGGTTGAGCGATTCTCAGATTTGGAGGCCGTTTCTTATCGCAATTGGAATTGGCGCGCTGCTTTTCGGCGGATTCAAAGCACGCGCATTGGTTATCTGTCTGGGCATCTCTTTGGCAATCGCAGGGCTGGTCACGAGTGCATTAAAATCCAGCGTGGCCCGTCACAGACCAAAACATGTCCAGAGTGTTCGGATGGTGCACTTACAAAAAGCCCGGCCAAAGTTTCTTACCCTTTTTGAGAAACCGGTCATTCGGTTTTCTGAATCGTCGGATCGCACTCGCTCAGGACCATCGTTTCCGTCTGGGCACACGGTAAACAATACGATTGCTGCAACGTATTTTACTTTGTTTTACCGGCGCCGCGGCTCGCTGTACTGGTTTGTCGCTTTCGCCGTTGGATATTCGCGGATTTACCTGGGCGCGCATTGGCCCAGTGACGTGGTGGCAACGCTGTTTCTCGGAATCGGTGAAGCATTGCTACTTGTCGGCCTGTTCGAGTTGATCTGGAGAATGGCAGCGCGGAAGTGGATGCCGGATGTATTTGCGCGGCATCCGAGCTTGATACTCGGGGAAGTTAAAAGCTACCAAACATGAGCACCACGCGCGCAGTCTGGCTTTTTATCGCTGCCCTGACAGCGATTCGATTGTCACTGCTAACAACCACAGATCTCTCATTCGATGAAGCGCATTATTGGATGTGGTCGGAGCGGCTGGCCCCAGCTTATTTCAGTAAAGGACCGGGGATCGCTTTCGCTATACGCGCCAGCACTGCTGTTTTTGGCGCGAATGAGTTTGGTGTACGCTTGTTCAGTCCGGTGCTCGCGGCAGGAACAAGTCTGCTCCTGTTTTATTTTGCGCGCCGTCTGTTCGGCCCAACCGCTGGTTTATGGGCGGTTATTGCGTTAAACGCCACGCCGATTTTCAATATCGGCGCGGTACTGATGACGATTGATGCGCTGTCGATTTTTTTCTGGGTGGCGGCGATGTTCACCTTCTGGCCCGCCGTTGAAAAGAGCCCGCGTTTCTCGTGGTACTGGCCGCTTACGGGTTTGCTGATTGGGCTGGGCTTCCTCTGCAAATACACAAACGCCCTAGAACTGATTTCGGTCTTATTCGTGCTGGCACTTGTGCCGCGGCTACGGCGGGAATTCAAACGGCCCAGCGTATATTCGTTAATCGGGATGTTTCTTCTTTGCACGATTCCGCCGATTGTGTGGAACGCGCAGCACGCCTGGATCACGCTAACGCATTTGCGCTCGCGCGGGCACCTCGAGCGCGGATTCGGCTTTCATCCGGCAGAGGTGCTCTCGTTTCTGGGTCAGCACTTTATCGTGTATTCGCCGCTGCTGTTTCTCGCGTTAGCCTGGGGAGTGATCGCAAGCTGGCCCCGAATCAATCAGCAATTCAAAATCCTGTTCCTGATGTGGTTTGGCTTGCCGGTGTTCGTTTTTTATTTGCTCCTGTCCATTAACAAGAGCGCTGCGCCGAATTGGGATGGGCTCGCCTTTTTTGGGTTCGGGTTAGTCGCGACCTGTTTTTGGTGCGAACGGCTTCAAACGAGTGCTCTTTTGCGCATTTGCGCAAGCGTCGCCGTGCTCATCGGATTAATCATGAGCTTCGTCGCGCTGGACACGGACTTGTTGCGTGTTGCAGGTTATCGACTGCCGCGGACCGACCCGAGTGATCGGATGCGCGGATGGGAAAGCGCGACCGAAGCGCTGGAAAAAATGCGCAACGGTCTCGAAGCGCAGTCGGGTGAGAAACTGTTTCTGATTGCCGATGCTCGCGATCGCGCGTCAGAGATTTCGTTTTATCTGCGCGACAAACGTGTGGAAGGCCCGAGGCATCCGCCCGTTTATATTCCGGAATCGCAGGACATGGTAAATCAGTTCTCGTTTTGGCCGCGCTATGATCAATTCGTGGAGCTAAAACCCGGCATGCAACGATCAGAAGGAGAAGTTTACACCGAGGAGAACGGCATCAATTTGTTCGTTGGACGAAATGCGCTTTTCGTTAGGGCGGGAGAAAAGGAACGCGTGCCTCACGCTATCCAGGCGGCATTTCAATCCGCCGAACCGGTCGGCACGATCGAAGTCTCACGTTATGGAAAAGTGATACGGACATGGCAGGTTTTTCTCTGTCGCAATTACCGGACACTGCCGTTGTAATCAAAGGAAGTCAGCCAGCTGGCTGACTCGGAAGGCTTGCAGCCTGCCAGCCGGGTCAGGCTAGCAGCCTAACATCCGGCGTGCTACGCTGCTACGGGCCGTCGTCAATATGCAGCAACCAGCAGTTTCGGTCATCGTTCCTTTGTACAACGAAGAGGAGAACGTTCCCATTTTGCAATCGGAGCTGAGAGCAGCGCTCAATGGGCTCGATCACGAAATCATCTTTGTCGATGACGGTTCGGCCGACCGCACGATCGACCGAATCGAAGCCGCGCCGAATGTCCGAGTAATCCGTTTTGAAAAAAATGCTGGGCAAAGCGCTGCAATTTATGCCGGGCTTGAGGCGGCGGGCGGCGCGACTCTGGTCTTGATCGACGGCGATTTGCAAAATGATCCGGCCGATATTCCAAAATTGCTTGATGAGATTGCGCGCGGCGCCGATCTGGTGTGCGGTTATCGGGCGCAGCGAAGGGACACGCCTGTGAAACGGCTCACCAGCCGGATCGCGAATGCGGTTCGCAGCCGTTACACAAAGGACGGCGTGCGCGACACCGGTTGCACTCTCAAGGCGATGCGGCACGAATGCGTCGCCACGCTAGTTCCGTTCAAGGGAATGCATCGCTTTATTCCCGCGCTGATCAAAGGCGCGGGCTACCGACTGGTGGAAATTCCGGTGAACCATCGCCCGCGCCGTTTTGGCCAAACCAAATACGGTTTGGGAAATCGTGCCGTACGCGCCACCGTCGACATGTTCGGCGTGCGCTGGCTGCTCTCGAGGCGACTTAACTACAAGATTCGGGAGTAAAACCGCCAGATGGGCTTATGGCAAAACGCGCTTGTCAACACATGCGCTGCCGCTAAGCTTGGCCTCCCGCACGGAAAAGCGTCCGCATGTCCCTCGCGAATTTACTTTCGGCCGAGCAAATCATCCCAGAGATGAAAGCTACGGAGCGTTGGTCGGGCATTGTTGAGCTGATCGATCTGCTCGTTGGTCTCGGCAAAATTAACCCCGCGGATCGCGATCCCATTCTCGCTGCGTTGAGGCAGCGCGAAGAGACCATGAGCACCGGCATCGGATTCGGGATCGCCATACCGCACTGTTCTTCCGATCGGCTCGACGAAGTCGTGGCGGCGTTCGGAAGATCCACGAAAGGGATCGAGTTTGATGCGCTGGATAATGCCCCGGTAAAATTCGTCGTTCTTTTTATCGTCCCGAAAAATCAATTTCAAACACATCTGCGCACGCTGGCCTCGATCGCAAAATTTCTGAACGACCGTTCTGTGCGGGAGAGCCTTGCCAGCGCAAAATCCGCCGACGAAATTTTGGCGATCTTTCGCGAACGCTCCTAACTTTGTAGCCGTCGCTCTGTGAGCGACGCGGGCCGCACGTGTCTTGACACTTCGGCGTCGCGCTTCCCACAGGGAAGAGGGCACAGCTTTCTCGATGCAAACGTTCCAATCACTTCTCGCGAACAAGCTTTCCGAAGCGTTGGCAAAGGCGGATCTGCCAAGTGCCGGTGAATTAACGCAGGCGACCGACCCGCGCTTTGGCGATTACCAAACCAACGTCGCTCTCGTGCTTGGGAAGCAGCGTGGCGAAAATCCGCGCACGGTTGCAGAAAAAATCGTCGCGCATCTGGATGTTGACAATCTTTGCGAAGGGGTTGCTGTCGCCGGCGCTGGTTTCATCAACTTCACGTTGCATCCTGTCGCGGTCGAAAAACAGACGCTGGAAATGTTGCGAGATGAACGGCTCGGCGTGGCCGAAACAGAATCGTCACGATGCATTGTGATTGATTTCGGATCGCCCAACGTGGCTAAACCGATGCACGTCGGTCACATCCGCAGCACCGTGTTCGGCGACGCGCTGGCGCGCGTTGCTCAATTCCTTGGGCACGAAGTGATCCGTGACAATCATGTCGGCGACTGGGGCACCCAGTTCGGGATGGTCATTTACGGCTGGAAAAATCTGTTGGATCGACAAGCGCTGCAGCGCGATCCGCTCGCCGAAATCGTACGCGTTTACAAGGAGACAAACGAGCGAGCAGGCGCCGACCGGCAAGTTCGCGAAGCCTGCCGTCAGGAACTGGTGAAGTTGCAGGCGGGCGACAAGGAAAATACGGACATTTGGAACGAATGCGTCGCCTTTTCGATGCAGGATTTCGAGCGCGTTTACAAACTCCTCGACGTCCGCTACGACCTCCAATGCGGCGAAAGCTTCTACCACGATCGGTTGCCCGGCGTCGTAGATCGCTTGCTGAAAGCCGGGATAGCCGAGATTAGCGAAGGCGCGGTAGCCGTGTTCTTCCGCGACGATCCGGAACTGGCCGATAAGCCTCTGATCATTCGCAAGCGAGACGGCGGCTTCAATTACGCAACCACAGACATTGCGACGGTCGATTATCGGGTCAACGACTTGAAAGCCGATGCGATCTGGTACGTGGTCGGCGCGCCGCAAACATTGCACTTCAAACAGATTTTCGCGGTCGCCCGGCGCGAAGGTTACACCGCGGATCTGCGCCACATCATATTTGGCAGCGTTCTTGGCGACGACCGCAAACTGATGAAGACGCGCTCTGGTGAGAATGTTCCCTTGCGGGAGCTTCTCGAGGAAGCGTGTAAGCGTGCCCGGAAAATCATCGACGAAAAGAATCCGGACCTGAGCGAGCAGGAAAAGAGCGACATCGCGGAGAAGATCGGGATCGGTGCAGTCAAATACGCCGATCTCTCGCAGTACCGGACGACAGATTACATCTTTTCTTGGGACAAGATGCTTTCGCTCCACGGAAACACCGCGCCGTATCTGCAGAATGCGTACGTCCGGATTCGCTCAATTTTTCGTAAAGCGGACGAGGCTGCGCCGAAACTCGATAAACTAGTCTCCAGCGATCCTGCGGAAATCGAGCTTGCCAAACGATCATGCCAGTTCGCCGAGATAGTCCCGCAGGTTTTAAACGGGTTTCGTCCGAATATTCTGGCCAATTATCTGTTCGAGCTGGCGAACAGCTTCCACGGTTTTTACGAAGCCTGCCCCGTGTTGAAATCAAAGGAACCGGCGCGCAGTTCGCGTCTCGCCTTGTGCGATCTTACCGCGCGTGTTTTGCAACACGGCCTGGATCTTCTCGGGATCAAAGTGCCGGAACGGATGTGACCGCTAACCAGAGCCTGTCATCCCGAGCGGAGCGAAGCGGAGTCGAGGGGCCCGCGGAGTTACTTTTCGGTTTCGCTACGGATTGAAAGCCTGGCCTCCCGGACTTCGTCCTCTGCGTTGCAGCCTCGACTTCGCTCGGAATGACAGGAAATTGCCCCGTGGCGAGCAAGCATCCGCGCATCCCCACCTGCACGTATCGATTACAATTTAATCGGTGGTTCACGTTTGCGCAGGCGCGAGAGATCGTGCCGTATTTGAACGCGCTGGGCGTGAGCGATGTTTACGCTTCGCCATATTTTCAGGCGAGCCCCGACAGCCTACACGGCTACGACATCGCCGATCACAACAAACTCAACGCGGCGATCGGTTCGCGCGCGGATTATGACGCTTGGATCGCGCAGTTGCACACGCACGGGATGGGCCAGGTGTTGGATTTTGTTCCGAACCATGTCGGCATAGCAGACGAGTGCAACGCGTGGTGGATGGATGTGCTGGAGAACGGGCCGAGTTCGACGTACGCGCCGTATTTCGATATCGACTGGGAACCGCTTAAGACCGATTTACGGAACAAAGTTCTGCTGCCAATTCTCAGCGACCAATACGGCCGCGTGCTGGAGCGCGGCGAATTGCGAGTGCGCTTCGAGGAAGGAACGTTTTACTTGTTCTATGGCGAACGCAGACTGCCGATCGCGCCTGGCACTTACCGTTACATTTTGGAGATCGCGTTAAGAAACCTTGCCGAACACAAGGACGAAGATTTTTACGCCGAACTTCAAAGCGTTTTGACTGCGCTCGAATATTTACCGAAACGCACCGAGACCGATCCGAAGCGGATCGCAGAGCGCACACGCGAGAAGGAAATCATTAAACGGCGGCTGGAGCGCCGTTGTGCCGAGGCGCCACAAGTGCAACACGCAATCAAAAAAGCCCTGGCACAAATCAACGGGAATCCGGATGATCCGCGCAGCTTCGACAAACTGGACGAACTGCTGAACGCGCAGTCATATCGTCTGGCGTTTTGGCGCGTTGCTGCCGAGGAAATCAATTACCGCCGCTTTTTTGACGTAAATGATTTAGCTGCGATCCGCGTGGAGTTGCCAAAAGTGTTCGATGCCGTTCACCGATTGGTCCTTGAATTGGTAAACACGGGCGCAGTCACCGGACTCCGCATCGATCACCCCGACGGCTTGTATTTGCCGCGCGAATATTTCGTCAAACTTCAGCAGCGTTCCGCGAAAGCGCTCGGCATCGGATTGCCTCGCGATGGCCGGGCGATTTACATGCTGGCGGAAAAAATTCTCACCGGCTCAGAAACGTTACGCAAAGAGTGGCCGGTACATGGAACGACCGGTTACGATTTTGCCAATCACGTCACGCAGTTGCTGGTCGATTCTTCGGCTGAGACGGCAATCACAAAAGCTTTCCATCGCTTCATCGGCCACTCGGTTCCTTTCGGGCATTTGCTGTACGCGAAGAAACTTCTCGTGATGAAGCTTGCCCTTGCCAACGACGTCGATGTGTTGGGAAACCTACTCGATCGCTTATCTGAGCGAAATCGGTGGTATCGCGATTTTACGCTCGAAGCGCTCTCGCGCACGGTGCGCGAGACAATTGCATGCTTTCCCGTTTACAGAACCTATGTCGAGCCTGACCAGCCGCTGAGCGAAGAGGATCAGCAAATCGTCGAGCGCGCGATCGCTGCAGCCAAGCGCCGCAACCCGGCGATGGAAGAATCGATCTTCAATTTTTTGCGCGACGTACTGCTGCTTCGATCTCCCCAAAATCTCGATGACGGCGGGCGCGCTGCGCATGCGCAGTTCGTTTTAAAATTTCAACAGACCACCGGGCCAGTTATGGCCAAGGGACTTGAAGATACTGTGTTTTATATTTACAACCGGCTGCCGGCATTGAACGAAGTCGGGGGCGAACCGCAGCAGTTTGGATTAAGTGTCGAGTCATTTCACGAGCGGAACCTTGATCGGCAGCGCGATTGGCCAGCGACCTTGCTTGCGACTTCAACCCACGACACGAAACGCGGTGAAGATGTCCGTGCGCGAATCATCGCGATTTCCGAAATCACGGAGCTTTGGCGGCGGTCGTTGCAGCGTTGGCACACGGCGAATCACCGCTGGAAACAGATGGTCAATGATTTGGAAGCGCCGGACGCAAATGAGGAATACTTGCTGTATCAAACCCTGCTTGGCACGTGGCCGATGCAGCCGAATGGCGAACCTGAGGCTGTGCCAACGCCGGAGTACATCGAGCGGATTCAAGCTTACGTGGCGAAGGCGCTCAAAGAAGCGAAGATCAATACAAGCTGGATTCAACCGAATGAAGACTGGGATGCAGCGATGCACGGTTTCGTAGCGAGAATTCTGGATTCAGCACCGCGAAACAAGTTTCTGCCAATTTTTCTTCCTGTAGCGAAAGAGATTGCCCGGCTCGGAGCGATTAATTCTCTAACACAGAGTTTGCTCAAACTCACTTCGCCTGGCGTGCCGGACATTTACCAGGGAAACGAGATCTGGGATTTCAGTCTCGTAGATCCCGATAACCGGCGTCCTGTCGATTACAAACTGCGCGGTCAAATGCTGGAGTCACTGTCGAGTGCGATGCCTGGAGAACTGATGCAGATGTGGTCCGATGGCCGGATCAAAATGTTTTTGACCCAGCGCATATTGCGCTTTCGTCGCGAACACGCAGATCTATTCCAGCGCGGTGAGTATCTGGCAGTTCAACCGAGCGGAACATTCGCGGAATCCTGCATTAGTTTCCTCCGGCGATTTGGCGACAATTGGATCGTCGTCATCGCGCCGCGACTCTCTTCGCGCATCGGTTTTCCACCGATTGGCGAATTGTGGAAAGACACAGCGATTGAATTGCCAGAAACGCTCTCGCTCGAGGGCGCGCATGATC
>JBKOYE010000011.1:0-11629 GCA_046725275.1 Verrucomicrobiota bacterium | reverse complement strand
CGTCGATGATGTTTCCTGATGGACGGTCGCTGGAGCGCGGAAAGAAATACGTAATGGCCGTGAACAGTTTCGATGCGCGCAGCGGCGGCCATCATTTCATGAAACTGCGCGCGCTGCTTGATAGGCCGGAGGCGAATTACGTCCTGCACCCGGTGCAAACACGCGATGCGCGCATTGATTATTTCCGGCGGCACAAGACTGTGCATCGGATTGTGGAAGCTGGAGATTGCGAGGCCGCGGCCGCGTAGTAGAAGCCCGGTCCCCAGGGAGTGACGGCTTCCCAGCCGTCGTGTTTATATCGACAGCTGGCCGAGCCGTCGTTCCTTGGAAGTTTGCCACTTGCAAAAACGACGGCTTTCGATTGCCTATTTCGCCATGCGGCTTGGAATTTTTTGCGTGGTTGGTTTGCTGTTGAGCGCAGGTGTTGTCTCATCGCAATCGCCAAAAAGTGCATCACCATCACCGTCACCGCGGCCGACTTTGCCAGAATTCCGGCCGGCACTGATCGGGACAGCTCCCAACGCGCTGATCAACACGATTGACACTGCCGACCTTATCAAGAAAGGCCAAAAAGAAGCCGCGGTAATGTTCTCCTGTCTTGTCGCGCCAACTGGCGACGTCGTCCGCAGTGGCGCATATCGCGGTACACGCGGATCTGAACTGCTCGAACAGGAATTACTCAAACGCCTGGCCACTGCGAAGTTCATTCCTGCGATTCACAATCACCAGCCGGTCATCGCAATTTTCTATGGGACAGTGAAATTCGCAGTGGTGAACGGCAAACCGCGGCTGCGCATCTTTGCTAATCAGCAACTGGCGGAAGTGGACAAGGAGAGCGATTTCATTGATCCGCAACCGTACGTCGGCCAGGACTCAAAGTTCACTGGTCTGCATTATCCGGAAACGGGCAGCACGGTTGCGGTCACTGGCGTTGTGGAGCTCGCGCTGAACGTCGATGCAAAAGGAAATCTCACGAACTTGCAGGTCTTATCTGAGGAACCGCCGCTGCTTGGTTTCGGCGACGCGGCATTATCCGATTTCAGCGGCGCAAAGTTCATCCCGGCGTTCCGTAATGGTCAGCCGGTCGAATCCAATGTGAAAATTCCGGTTTACTACAGGCCGTCGGCTTAACTCCGCGCGATCAGAGCGAAAAGGATTAGGGTCGGTTGATGAACAAGTTTGTTCGCGCGGCTTTCTTCAAGCGCGAGCCGCTGACGTGTGCGCGCGAACTTATCGGAACTGAACTGATTTGGGGCGAGTGCTCCGGGACAGTCGTGGAGGTGGAAGCGTATGCGGCGATCGATGACGAAGCCGCGCACACTTTTACGCGGCCTAGCGCGCGGAGTTTCATCGAGCGCAACAAAGCGGGCGCGGCCTACGTTTATTTCAGTTACGGCAACCACTGGATGTTGAACGTGCTGGTGAAAGGCGATGCAAACGGTTTTGTTTTGATCCGTGCGCTTGAACCGCGGCGCGGAATCGATTTGATGAAGAGACGCCGCGGCATCGACGATTTGCGCCAGCTTTGCTCCGGCCCGGGTAAACTCACACAGGCATTCGCTATCACAGGCCGGGATCACGAGATGGACCTTTGCTCCGAGCGGCGCCACTGTTTTGTCCCCAATCCACAGGCGAGTTTCGATGTCGTAGCAGACAAGCGCATCGGCATCAGCCGCTCTGCACATCTGCCGTGGCGTTTTACGTTGCGTGGAAGCCCGTTCGTAAGCCGCGCGCCAAGGTAGAGGCGATTGACCTCAATCGCCCGGTCCGTACGGCTCTGCCCAGGCGGTTCGGGTGAACCGCCCATACCTATATTGACTGACACCCCGCATGATCGAAATTCTTCGTTCCGATGACTCGAAACAAACAGCGTGTTTTGCTCGGCATGAGCGGTGGAGTGGACTCCAGCGTCGCTGGATACCTGTTACGCGAGCAGGGCTACGACGTGATCGGTGTGACGATGAAGGTCTGGCCTCAGGATTGTATCTCGCGGGCGGAGGACAAATGCTGCGGTCCACAGGCGGTCGCCGATGCACGCGGCGTAGCGCACGCGCTCGACATTCCGCATTACGTGGTTGACGAAGCCGACCAGTTCGAGCGTGTCGTGATCGATTATTTCGCCAGCGAATACCAGGCCGGCCGGACACCGAACCCGTGCGTGATGTGCAACGAAAAACTCAAGTTCGGCAATCTCTGGAGCAAAGCCAGGGCACTCGGCTGCGACTACATCGCAACTGGCCATTATGCGATCATTGAGCATCACGCCGAGCATGCTGTGCTGCGCAAAGGGGTCGATCCGCGCAAGGATCAGTCGTATTTCCTTTTCAGTCTGCGCCAGTCGCAATTGCGCCGGGCGCTCACGCCGCTGGGCAGGATGATCAAGCCGCAGATTCGCGAGATTGCTCACTCGTTAGGGCTAAAGGTGGCCGACAAGGTAGATAGCCAGGAAATTTGTTTTGTTCCCGGCAACGATTACAAGGCGTTTTTGCGTTCGCATATGGGCGACGACGAATTCCATCGCGGCGAAATTCACGACATCTCTGGAAACTTCGTCGGCGAACACGACGGCATCGAGCTGTTCACGATCGGCCAGCGCAAAGGGTTGCCCGGCGGTTCGTTGCGTCCGCGTTACGTAGTAGATCTCGATCCCGAAACCAATCGCGTGATCGTTGGCGACGCAGATGACTTGGTTTGCGATGAGTTCGAGATCGATCG
The DNA here is from genome assembly GCA_046725275.1 of Verrucomicrobiota bacterium. Lineage (GTDB taxonomy): Bacteria > Verrucomicrobiota > Verrucomicrobiia > Chthoniobacterales > UBA10450 > Udaeobacter. The sequence continues at coordinate 8,914 of JBKOYE010000011.1, read as the reverse complement.
CGTGAACTGGCACCCTGTAGCCGGGACCGACGATCCCGGTTCGTCATTCGAAGCCACAGTGAAGATTCGCTATAATCATCCCGGAAGCCTTGCGACCGTTACCTCGTTAGAAAACGATCGTGCCCGAATTCAGTTGCACGACCCGCAGCGGGCGGTCACACCTGGACAAGCTGCAGTAATTTACGATGACGATCGTGTGTTGGGCGGCGGCTGGATCTGCCGGAGAGAAGCGTTGGCGCCTGCCTGATCGATGAGCGAGAAAATTCTGCTCGCGCTGAGCACATTTCCTGATGCAGAAACTGCACATCGGATTTCGAATCAACTAGTCAACCAACGCTTTGCGGCCTGCGCGAACATTTTGCCGGCCGTTGAATCGATTTATCGCTGGAAGAACAAAATCGAATCGGAAAACGAAACAGTCGTTTTGTTCAAAGTCAGCGAAGAGCGACAATCCGGGTTTCAGGACAAGCTTCGATCGCTTCATCCATACGACGTCCCAGAGATAATTTTTGTTCCAGTCGTGAGCGGGCTCCAAGAATACCTGCAGTGGGTTAGCGACAACTGCGGTCAGGCGCGCTGACGCTTCTTGCCAACCACGTAAATTGCAACGCCAATCGTGTTCGCGATTGCTGTCACGGCAACGATTTTCACTGCGAAGCTCAACGGGCTCGGGACGTCGATTATTGGATGAATGGTGAAAAAAATCGCGGAGAGCGAGACGAGTGCACCGCAAACGGCCACAATGCGCAACCAGATTGGGGCCCCCGAACGAATGGCACGCGCTCCAAAGATCGGTATCGCGAACATTGTGAAGTAGACGATGCCATAGAAAACGTTGGCGGCGTTATCGACGAGTTGAAATGCTTCCTGGATTCCGGCGCCGACCTGGCTTGAGATGGCAATCACCAGCGTGACGGCGCCGACAAAGATGATCGAGTTAATCGGGGTTTTGTAGCGCGAATGGAGACGCGAAAACCAACTCGGCAGCAGGTGGTCCCAGCCTGCGACCATTGGCAATCGCGAGCTGCCGGTTACGTGAACACTCGTCGAAGAGATCGTGCGTACGGTCATTAACAAAATTCCGATCGACGCGATCGCGCCTGCGATTGGAAACGAACGCAGCCCGAGTCGCAGCGTTTGCGGTACGGGACCGATCAGATCGATGGGATTGTTGCCGATGAACGCGAGGACCGAGCTTGTGCCGAGAATGAACATCAGCGCGATCACCGGTGACGCGATGAGCACCGACCGCCCTATGTCGCGGGCTGGCGAGCGCGTTTCGCCGGCCAGAATTGCTACGTATTCAAATCCGCTGAGCGCGCCGACCGCGAGCTTGGTAAAAATATTAAAGCAATAGAAGATCGACATCGTGGGCAGCGCGAGCTGCAACGGGTGATAAGATTTCAATTCACCGCGCGCGAGCCCGACGAGCGGCAGCAGAATCAACGCTGAGTAAACGAGGAACATCGCGAACGCTCCGATGTTGTGCACCCACTTGCCTAACGATAAGCCCCGGACACAAGCCCAGCCGAGCCCGATCACCAACGCTGCGCTGATCAGCGACACGCACCACTTGCTGTCCGGCATCCAGGCGCCGCCCGGGCCAATCGCGTAGGAGATGTTTGTGGTAACGAACATTCCGCCAAGCGCGATCACGGTGATCGAGAGCAGCCAGAGATTCCACGCGACGATGAATCCCGCGAACTCGTTGAAGCCAAGCTTCGCCCATTGGTAAATGCCGCCTTCCAAGGGCAAGCGATTGCTCAAATAAATCACCACCGCAGCCTGTGGAATGTAGAACAGCACAATCGCAAGCAACCAAAAGAACAGATGCGCCTGGCCGAGCTTCGCGGCGGCGCCTACCCAACTCGAGCCCACCACAAACAGAATTTGCGTCAGAACGAGATCGCGCAGGGCCAGCGGCTTTTTGAGGGCGGCGCTGTGTTGTTCAACGTCGCGTTCAGCGCGATCGAGTTCGCTGATCACGCGCCAAATTGTAGGGGCACCCGCTTCGCTTGCCCACCGAAAACTGGCAGGCGGAGCGCCTGCCCTACAACGACCGCTTAGTCGTGCTCCTCTTGCGATTTTATCGGCGGCGCTGGTTCGTTGCGAAATTCGCGGTGCCGGATTTTTCCGCCGGCGTATGCGATGTAAGAAGCAGAGGCCAACGCGGCCGCTCCGAGCAGTACCACCGCGATCGCGAGCGGGACGGACGATTTCGGCCACCGTAACGGAACGACGATTGCCGCCGCGCTTAAAACTGCGAGGGCGTAGAAAACGTAAATCAATTTCTGACCGCGATCCTGGTGCTCATCGAGCCACGCATGACCATCGTCATCCGTCATAGCCAGAACACGATCGTACCCTTCCTCGCCGAATTCATAGACCGGCCACGCTGAGATAGAAGTGATCAATACAAGAATCAACGTCACGATCTGCGCCCGGCGGCTCTTTGAAATCAAAGCAGCGATAAGAGCGATCCAGCTGACGAGTAGCCCGTACACCGGCAGCGGATTGAGCAGCACGTGAACGTATTCCGGCTGGCGCAAACCGCGAAAAAATCCCTCGATCACAGCTTGCCGCTCCACTGAGTTCCCTGGACGTGCGCAGAGTGGCGTGCTTCTTCCGGCAAATATTTTTGCCAGTCGGAGATTGTAAAATGCCACCATTCAGTGCGCATTCCCCAAAACCCGGCCCGATGCATTGCCCATTGCAGCAAACGCACGTGACCGAGGATTTCGAAGGACGGTCCCGTGTAACGCCACATGGCAGCGGGCGTAAAGTTGTCAAAATCAGTCGGCATGCTCACGGGGCGATTCCATGAATCGACCAGAGTCGCATCGACGGCGATTCCCCAGCAGTGCAACGAACCGACGCCGATTTCGGGATTGGCAACATAGTCACTGTTGCGTGAGGCCTTCCAAAGCTTTGTCTGTGCGGCTGCCGGGCGATAAGCATCCCAGATTTTCAGTCCATATTGGTAACGACGCAGAAGCGTTTGCGCGGTGGTCAAAGCTTCCGCGACCTGCGGCCGAGCGAGAGCGCGCGTTCCCTGAGGGTAAAGCGGCTGCTTCACCAAATTGTTGCTTCCCGCATAGCGCAAGTCCACCACGATGGTGGGATTCACCGATTGGATATCAACGAGCGGTCCTCCAGCATTTGCGGTGATCGAAACCAGCGTTGGCGCCGAAGCAACAAGCAAACGAAGCCAAACGTTGCTGCGGCGTGTTTCCATTGTTTCTTTAATACGCTGCGACGGTCGCCTCGGGAACATCTATTCCTGCCAGACGCTCGAGAAGAAGGCGTGCACTTTCTTCGGGCATCGTGAAACGCAATTCGAGATTGGAACTGCCTTGTGTTTGGATCTCCGGCGGCTGCGAGTAAAGCAACAGCGGCGAGTCAGGCAGGCGAAGCCACTGCTGCGGATTGCTGCGCAGGTCGCGCGCGACGTCGGCGGCATTTTTCGGAGGATTCACTTTAATGAGGATCCTGGCTTTTACTGGATTTTGCAGGTTCACTGCAAGGCCGATTAGTTGCGAGGCAGCGAGTAATTCATTTGAAAAGATGGGATGGAAAACGCGGGACAGATCCGGTGGATCACGGGATATAAGCCGCAGCGCGCTCTCGCGATCTAGAGCTTGGAAGCGATCGAACAGTTGTCCGGTGATTTTCAGGTCGGGCTTCTCTCCCAGCCGCACCCGTACCAGTTCATTCACCTCTTCTGGCGCACCAACGGCGAGCGTTGCTGGTCCGACGCGGGCGAGGGCGAAATCCGGCTTAAAGGTTGTACCCGCTGGCGCTCCGAGCTGTCGCTCCCATATGGGCAAACCGTTAATTGAGCGCCTTTGGAAATTCTTGCCGGAGCTTTGAGGCGGTTCAACGGAGCTGTCGTCGGCGACGGTGCGAATCACCTTGGCAAGGCCGCGACGGCTTTGGACAAGGTTGAATTCTTTGGTCTCGCCGGTCTCGTCTGTCGTGAGCGCTCGGGTGATGCGCGCTGTGTCGCGCGTTGGGTTCAATCCCGGAATGTAAGCGGCGGGGCCGATCAATCCCGGCCAGAGTTTGGGCTTCGCATCGCGCCAGTGCTTTGCGAGGTTTGCGCGTTCGAATTGATCCGCATTAATCGACAGGATGGTGTCAGTTTCCTGCGGGAGCCATTCGCGTCCCCGCGGCGACTGGAAAACAACGAGCGACGTGATCGCCAGCAGAACGAGCACTGAAAACGCGCTGAAGTAAAACTTCCGCAGCTCCTGTTTATCGATCTGGCTCGAGAGGTGGGCCAGCTCTGCCTGGTGTTTTAACTGCAGATCCACCGCCTCTCTGCGACGATGCGCCTCTTCCAGCAGATGCGGCGCATTCGGCGGAGCAACGCCTTTTTCAGCCAAATGGCGGCCAATGCTCAAATACGCAGGATTCTTTCGCTCTTCCACGGTCTGATGCCGCTCCCGTGCGTCGCGTGCTGCTTGTTGTTGGGCGCGAATGCTTTCAGCCAATTTTCGATCGCGCGCTTCAAACTCGCTCCGTGTGCGCGCCATATTTTTCTCCACGGCGGCGAGTTCAGACTCCGCGCTGGTCAGCTTCTCCTTCGCCGTACGCACGGCGTCGGCGCTGCCCATCCGTGCCCGGACAAGTTCTGCGCGTTCATCTGGCAGACGCGCCCGTTTTGCGATGATACCCGCCGATAGCGCTTCGAGGTCAGGAGGAGCGGGATCCAGCGCGTGCAGGTCGGAGAGTTGTTTCAAAAGATCGCGATCGGCGGCTTCGCTTTCCTGAATGCGCCGCTCCACGCCGGCAAGCTCACGTTCGCACACTTCCGCAGTGCTCTTCGCCTGGTTGCGCTGTTGAAAAAGCGGCTTTTTCTCTGCTTCCAGCTTCGCAATCGCCTGGGCCTGTTCACGCGCGATTTGTTGCCGTTCTTCTTCGATCCTCTTTATTCCTTCTTCGATCCGCGCCAGTCTGAGCGCGACTTCTTTTTGCTCCTGCTCAAGCTTCTTGAGTGCAACGATCTCGTTGCGCAGCTCGGGAAAATTTGCCGCTTGCACGGTGCCCTCGCGTCCGAGGTTGATTTCACTTTTCTGCAAGAGACGCCGCTCGTGTCGGAGCGCCATGCGCGTCCGCTGACGCTTGAGCTTTAAGGCTACTTCGCGAAAACCTGTGCGGATGAAGCTCACGAGGAGAGGCTATACAATTGCAAGATGCGAAAAAGAAATTTCGATTCCATGTATCGTATCAGTCGCATGGAACCGAAGAAGCTATTCCTCAGATGTCGCCAATTTCGCGAGCACACTGAAGTCCTCCAGCGTAGTCGTGTCGCCGGTAACCTTTGCGCCGCTCGCGATTTCCTTTAGAAGCCGCCGCATGATTTTGCCGCTGCGCGTTTTTGGAAGCGCTTCGGCAAATCGCACTTCATCCGGTTTTGCAATTGCGCCAATGTGCTTGCTGACATGATCGCGTAGTTCCTCTTTCAACCCGCGACTGACCTCGATTCCGGTCTTTACAGTCACAAACGCAACGACGCCTTGACCCTTTAATTCATCCGGTCTGCCGACTACAGCCGCCTCTGCGACTCGCGGGTGACTGACCAGAGCGCTTTCGATTTCCGATGTGCCGAGTCTGTGGCCGGCCACGTTGAGAACATCATCAATGCGGCCGACGATCCAAAAATAGCCGTCTTCATCCCGCCGCGCGCCGTCGCCGGTGAGATAATTGCCCTTGAATTCACTCCAGTATTGCTGGCGATAACGGGCGTTGTCGCCGTAGATCGTGCGCAACATCGAAGGCCACGGCCGGCGAATGATCAACTTCCCGCCAATATTCGGCCCGAGTTCGTGTCCCTTCTCATTGACTACGGCTGGATCGACGCCAAAGAACGGAAGCGTGGCGCTACCCGGCTTTGTTGGTGTCGCGCCCGGAAGCGGAGTGATCATAATCGAGCCAGTCTCGGTTTGCCACCACGTATCGACAATGGGACAACGCCCGCCGCCAATTGTTTTGTGATACCACATCCAGGCTTCCGGATTGATCGGTTCGCCGACTGTGCCTAACAACCGTAGCGACGACAGATCGTGTTTCGCCACCCAATCGTCGCCCCAGCGAATGAATGCGCGGATCGCGGTCGGCGCAGTGTAAAGAATGTTGACTCGATATTCCTCGATGATTCTCCAAAAACGATCGGGCTCAGGCCAGTTCGGTGCACCCTCGTACATGACGACCGTTGCGCCATTCGCGAGCGGACCATAGACAATGTAGCTGTGACCGGTGACCCAGCCCACGTCGGCTGTGCACCAAAAGATATCGTCATCGCGGATATCGAAGACGTACTTGGTAGTCGAATAAACATCCACGAGGTAACCACCTGTGGTGTGCAAAATTCCTTTCGGTTTCCCAGTCGATCCGCTCGTGTAAAGAAGGTAAAGCGGATGCTCGCTGTCGAGCGCCACGGGCGGGCAGTTTGCATCCACGTATTCCAGTTCTCGATGCCACCACAAGTCGCGGCCTTCCTCCATGTGGATGTCGTTTGCCGCGCGGCGAAAAACGATTACGCGCCGGACTGAGGTGCCGTCGCGGAGCGCGTCATCCACGTTTTTCTTTAATGGCACAATTCCGCCGCGACGATACGCGCCATCGGCGGTGACGAGCGCAATCGCGCCGCTGTCGTTGATCCGGTCGCGGATGCTGTCGGCGCTGAATCCACCGAACACGACTGAATGCACTGCACCGATTCGCGCGCAGGCCAGCATCGCAATCGCCGCCTCAGGAATGTTCGGCAGATAAATGATGATGCGATCGCCCTTTTTGATGTTGTTCCGTTTCAGCACATTCGCGAAACGGCAGACTTCGCGATGCAACTGCTGATAGGTGACCGTGCGCTTGTCGCCCGGCTCGCCTTCCCAAATTATTGCCGCCTTGTTCCGACGCGACCCGGCGAGATGACGGTCCAGACAATTTTCCGAAACATTTAGTTTCCCGCCCACGAACCATTTCGCGAAGGGCGGCTTCCATTCGAGCACTTTTTTCCACTGCGTGCGCCAGACCAATTCGTTAGCTTCGCGAGCCCAGAACTTGGCTGGCTGCCGGATTGATTCGCGATACATCCGGCGATATTGAGACTGATTCTTAATCCGCGTCTTGTTGCTGAAGTCTCGTGATGGTTGAAAAACGCGTTTTTCAACCAGATGCGATTCGATGTTGTCATGCATGAGCAGTCCCTAATATGCCGAGGAAAATTTTTCGGCAAGCGCAGCAATTTTTGTAGCCACCGGCCTGCGGCCGGTCAACCGAACGACTCGTTGAGTTGCGTATACATTGGACGGCCCACAGGGCCGTGGCTACACGTAAGCGTGATTGAACCGCTGCCCGACGAGCATTTCATGCGTGAAGCATTGCGGCAGGCGCAGAAAGCGTACGCCGCGGACGAAGTGCCAGTTGGCGCCGTGATTGTGCGCGAGAGCAAAATCATCGCCCGTGCGTATAATCAGGTCGAGTTGCTCAAGGACGCGACTGCGCACGCTGAAATGCTGGCGCTAACACAGGGTCAAGCGGCCGTTGGCGATTGGCGTCTGACGGATTGCGATCTTTATGTCACCAAGGAACCGTGTGCGATGTGCGCGGGCGCGCTCGTGCACACGCGAATCCAGCGCGTGATTTTCGGGTGCACGGATCCGGCTGCTGGCGCGGCCGGAAGCGTGATGAACCTTTTGCAAATGCCGGCGTTTAATCACCGATGCGAAATCACATCGGGTGTTTTGCAAAAAGAATGCTCCGCAATTTTGCAGGAATTCTTTCGCAAACGCCGCGAGGAGTGAGCGGGATGATTCCGGTTTAGCCAAAAGAAAAGCTGGCTGGAATTGCTCCAAGCCAACGCCTTGCTCCACGAGGGAATGGGACCCGACCGGCCTTGCGGTTCGCTAAGCCGAGAACCGGATCCGAAAAGTAACAATGCAGTAACCTTTCCGATGCGGCCCTCTGCATTGACGGCGACGAATCGTTACTGTCAAAATCATTTCAGGCACACGAAACCACAACACACAGGAGGATATTATGAAAACTAAAAACGTCGGTTTTTGGATAATACTTGCACTGACTGCCAGTGTGCTGGTCGCACCGGCAGCTCACTCACAAACAGAGGGTTTTTCTGCCGGTCTCAGCGGGGCGAACGAGGTGCCTCCAATCAATACTGCCGGGACGGGCAATTTTGAGATGACGAACCAGCAGGGTATGATCGCCTTCTCGTTAACCTTCTCGGGGCTATCATCGTCACTTACTGTGGCCCACCTGCACTTCGCGCCCAGCAAGGTCGCTGGTGGAGTCATGATATTCCTGTGCGGCGGCGGGGAGCAGCCGGATTGCCCGGCGGCAACTGAAGGAACCATCACGGGGACAATCACGGCGGCAAATGTTACGGGGCCCACGACCCAGGGCATTGACGTAGGCGACCTCGACTCTGCGTTGGAGGCCGTGCGCGATGGTCTGTCCTATGTGAACATGCACACGACGAATTTCGCCGGAGGCGAGATTCGCGGCCAAGTCCACCGGGGGCGGGGACCACAGTAAAAATAATAATTGACCGGGAAGTGACTCTTACGAGTCGCGTGCGCTGACAGAAGCCGCAGCAACCGTCCGCGGCTGGCGTCTGACTGATTGCGACCTCTACGTCACCAAGCAGCCTTGCGTGATGTGCGCGGGTGCGCTCGTGCAACACGCAAATTCGGCGTGTGATTTTTCGGGTGCACGGATCCCGTCGCCGGCGCAGCCGGAAGCATGATGAACCTCTTGCAGCAGCCCGCTTTCAATCACCGGTGCGAGATCACATCCGGCGTCTTCGAAAAAGAATGCGCCGCAATTTTTGCAGGATTTTTTTCCGAAACGCCGCGCCTTCGACAAAACTATGGCCGGGGTGCTGGAGTGGGGCGTG
>JBKOYE010000168.1:0-13071 GCA_046725275.1 Verrucomicrobiota bacterium | reverse complement strand
TCTCGTGGGCTCGGAGATGTGTATAAGAGACAGTCCGCCACTTGCTCGTTTTTATCGGGATGTTTTTGCGACGTGTCGCCTCCAGCGCCTCTTACTTCGCCTGCGAATTTCTTTTCGGGCGATTCCTCCGGGGGAGGGGATGCCTCTTCATCTTCACCTTCTCCTGGCGATGGCGACGGCATCTCGTTTTCTCCTTCGCCGGGGCTCGGTGATTCTTCAGCCCGCCGTTCACCGGGCGATGGCGAAGATTGATTTTGTTCCTGCTTCTCCGCGCCGGGCGAGGGAGATGGAGTCTCGCCAAGTTGTTGCTGTTTCTTTTGAGGCTCGTTTTTTGCCTGCGCCTGATCTTTCTGCTGCTGTTCCTTCTGCTGTTTGTCGGTGTCTGATCCGTTTTGCGACTGCTGGTTTTGTGCCTGCCGCTGATCCTTTTGATCCTGTTGGTTCTGCTGCTGCTGCTGTTGTTGTTGTTGTTGTTGTTGTTGTTGTTGCTGCTGCTGCTGCTGTTGCTGGTCTTTCTGCTGCTGATCTTTCTGTTGTTGCTGCTGATCCTGGTTCTGCTGATTCCGCTGTTGCTGCTGCTGATCTTGCTTGTTCTGTTTATTTTTCTGCGGCGGCGTTGGGGAAGGGGAGGGTTGTTGCTGTTCTTTCTTGTTTTTTAACTCGTCGATCTTGCGTTTGACGTATTCGTAGTTGTCTTTGGCTTCCTTGTTTTGCGGATCGAGCTTTAGGGTTTGCTCATAATGGTCGAGAGCATTTGTCCAGTCGCTTAGCTTCTTCTCGTCGGCTTTCTGCATTTCGCCGCGTTGATAGAGCGTGTTCCCGAGGTTGTAATGACCCTTGCTCTGCAGACCCGTGTCAGGCGTGAGTAATGCCTGGCTGAATGATTCCATCGCCTTGTTGTAATCCTTTAATTTGTAGGCGGCGGTACCCGAATCGAACTGGAGCTCGTCTTCGGCGCGGGATTGCGGATGCGACTTCAACGTGTCCTGAAATTCTTTGTAAGCATCTTCGAACTTTCCTTGCTGATATGCATTGATCCCCGGCGCAGTCCCAAAAGCAGATGAACAGAGCAGTAGGAGCAGAGCCGCGACCGCGCCTGCTGCTTTTGCCGGTGCAGGAACGTAAGCTCGTTGACGGACGCGTCCCCGTTCGGGAATCAAGATCGACAACGCGAGAGCAATCAACGCGGCGCCTAGCGGCCACTCATAACGTTCAATCGGCCGGCTCGACAAGCGCACGTCCATCTCGGCGGCTTGCATCTTTGCCAATCCTTCATTTTGAACTTGCTGCATCGTACGCGGTCCGTTTTCCAGATGCAGGTAAAATCCGCCCGTTGCCTCCGCGACGTCGCGCAAAAGTTTGTCGTCCAATTTTGATTTGTGGACCTGACCGGCTGAATCTTTCACGAAGCTTGTTTCGCCGTCGTCGCCGGTTACCGGAATGAGTGAACCTTGCGGTGTTCCGACGCCCACGGTGAAAATTCGCACGCCGGCGTCGCCCGCCGCAGCTTTTGCCGTTTTGACAGCATCACCGCTCAGTTCCTCGCCGTCGGTGAATATGATCAGTGCGCGGTTTCCCATAGCGCTTTTACCGAAGCTCTGCGTGGCAAGCGCAATAGCGCTGGAGATGTTAGTGCCGCCTTCGGGAATGGTTTTCGTGTCAAGATCATTGACTGCCTCGATCACTGCGTCGTAATCGATCGTAAGAGGCGCTTGCAAAAAAGCGCGTCCGGCGAACGCAATCAGACCAACCCGATCGCCTCGCAGTTCATTGATCAAATCCTGGATCGCCAGCTTTACGCGCTCGAGCCGGTTTGGCTGGACATCGTTGGAGAGCATGCTGCGCGATGTGTCCACAGCGATCAGCAAATCCAGTCCCTTTCGCTTCACGTCCTCAAAGGTGTAACCCCAGCGCGGTTGCGCCAGACTGATGATCGCCAGCGCAAACCCGAGCAACTGCAAACCAAATCGTATGATGCGCCGTGGTCGATTGACCGTTCCCGCGAGCTGCGGCAGCAGGCGCGCTGAAACGAACTGCTGCAACCGCTTGAGCCCCCGCTGCTCCGCCCTCATGAAAAGCGCAATCAAGAGCGGGACTAGCAACAATCCCCAAAGCCATTCTGGTGCGCCGAAAGTCATGGAAAGATCAATTGTTGATTGCCGATGGCCGATTGCTGTAGCCGTCGCCCTGTGGGCGACGCGCACGCGTCCCACAGGGACGCGGCTACAGTTCGTTGTCGCGCTCTAAACGTTGGGCGTTTGCTTATCACGGTAGTTTTTTCCAGACGGTCTGTGACAAAAACAGTTGCGCCAGCAACAGCCCGCAACCTCCCATCAGACACAGCGGAAAGAGATCGCGGTATTGCTGATATTTTTTCACGCTTACCGTCGATTTCTCCAGCTTGTCGATGTCGTCAAAGATTTGTTCAAGCGATTGGGTATCAGTGGCTCGGAAGAATTTGCCGTCGGCGATTTTAGCGACGTCCCTCAAACCGATCTCGTTAAACTCCACGCGCTGATTTTCGTAGAGAATATTTCCAAGCGCATCAGTCAACGGGCCGCGACTCGTGAAGATCGGTGCCGGCGCAATTCCGTTTATTCCGGCCCCAATGGCATAGAAATGAATCCTTAAGGCTTTCACTGCCTCAGCAGCAGTGTTCGGCGGGAGTTTGCCGGCGTTATTTTCGCCATCTGTCAACAAAACGAGAACGCGGCTTTTTGAACGTTTATCATTTAGGCGATTAGCAGACGCAGCTATAGCCGAGCCAATCGCTGTGCCGTCTTCGACGAGGCCGATCTTGACGCGATCCAAATTTTGCAAAAGCCAATCGTGATCCAGCGTCATCGGGCTCACGACGTATGGACGCCCGGCGAACGCAATAATACCGATGCGATCGTTTGGACGGGCTTCGATAAACTTGCGCGTGACTTCCCGAATCGCATCCACGCGCGTTGCTTCCTGGCCGCCGATTGTGAAATCTTTCGTCAGCATCGAACCGGAGACATCCAGCACGAGCATGATATCGATGCCGCTCGCCTCAATTTGGGTAAGACTCTTCCCGAGTTGCGGCCGAGCGAGGGCCACTACCAAGAACGCCAAGGATAACAGCAGCAGCGCCCGCAGGATTTTACCGGCGCGTGCGGCACTCTGTCTTCCGATCGCTCGCAGGCTCGCTGTGGACGAATAAGTGAGCGCCTCAGCTGGTCCGCGTTTTCCGCGCAACCAGGCAAGCAAAGGAACCAACAGCAGTAAGAGGAGCAGCCACGGGCGCGCAAACGTCAATGCGCTGTTCCCCGGCAACCAATCAAATAAATTTGTCATGTCGAGCGGCGTCGAGACATCTCTGGATCAAACCGCCGCAAGTTGCCCGCCTTGCACAAACCGGATCGCTTCTTCGAGCAACAATTCGCTGTCTGAGGTTGTCGCCTCGTACCTCGCGAATTTGATGAGGTCGCAGCGGTTCAAAAAGTCTTCGAGCAACGATTTTTCGTCGGCGGAAAACGATGGCGCCTTTGCTGCCGCTGTCAAAAACTCTATGGAAGTTTGTCGCGTTGCAGGCAGTCCGTATTGCTGCGTGACGTAACGCCTTAGAATGTCGGACACACGAATGCTAAACTGATACGGGCTCATTTTCTCAATTTCGCCGCGAATCTGTTCGAGTTCTCCGAGCGCGATTTCCCGTGGCACCTTTGGCGGCAATTCTGGTTTCGGCCGTTGCACAAACCACCACACAACCAGACCGAGCAGCGACAGCACGACAAATGCGATCACGAAAACAAGCCAGGGAGGAAGCAGTGAATAATCCACAGGCGGCGCGATATCGTGGAAGTCTTCAGTCGCGAGCATCAGGAGCGCGGGAGTGATGGAGTAGTGGAGTAGTGGAGTTTTGGAAGACTGATTCATTTCATTACTCCAGCACTCCATTACTCCGACACCGCTTATCGAACCCCGAGGCGGCGTTCGCGTTGTTTGAAAAACGAGCGCAATGGCGGCAGATAATCTCTGCCGGTTTGTAGCGTGATCGCGTCAATATTGTTCCGTCGGAGCGTGCGCGAAAGCTCCGTCTCAAATCCAGTGACGAGATCGGTAAAAACAGTTCGCAGTTTGCGATCTGCCGTATTTATCTCAATCTGTTCGCCCGTCTCGGCATCCTCCAAAGTGATGATGCCAACGTTCGGCAACGATCTTTCGCGTTCATCCTGGATTTGTATCGCCACGAAGTCATGCCGCTGTCCGCTCACGGCGAGTGTGCGCGAGAAGTCCGGGGCTTGAAAATCTGAGATGAAAAACACAACCGCGCGGCGGGTAACGATCTTATTCAAGTAATCGAGGGCCAGCCCGGGTTCAGTGCCGCGTCCCTGAGGTTCGAAAAACAGAATCTCACGAATGATACGCAGCGTGTGCGACCGACCTTTCTTCGGCGGAATGAAAAGCTCAACGCGATCGGTGAAGAGTAGGAGTCCGACCTTGTCGTTATTTCTAATTGCGCTGAACGCGAGCAGGCAAGCAACCTCGGCAGCCAACTCACGTTTCGATTGCGTAGTGCTCCCAAAATTTCCCGACGCACTCACATCTACGACGAGCATCACCGTCAATTCGCGCTCTTCGGTGAATTTTTTTACAAAGGCGCTGCCCATGCGCGCAGTGACGTTCCAATCGATGGTGCGAATTTCATCGCCGGGTTGATACTCGCGCACGTCTTCAAAGTTCATGCCCCGACCTTTGAAAACGCTGTGGTAATCGCCGGCGAACGCGGTTTCGACGAGACCGCGCGTTTTGATCTCAAGGGCTCTGATTTTCTTGAGAATCTCAGTTGTTTTTTTAGCCCGCTCGTCATCCCGAGCGTTGCGTAGCGGAGTCGAGGAGTCGGACGGCATCACGGCACAGGCAACCCGGCGAAGATTCGCTCGACGATTGTCTCGCTAGTTACCGCCTCCGCCTCGGCTTCGTAGCTGACGATGATGCGATGTCGCAACACGTCGGGGCCGATGCTCTTGACGTCCTGCGGCGTGACGTAACCGCGGCCGTTCAGGAACGCGTGTGCGCGCGCACCGAGGGCGAGATAAATCGTGGCGCGCGGCGAAGCGCCGTACCGAATCAGTCCTTCGAGTCGCAGATTGTACGTGCCGGGTTCCCGCGTGGCCCAGACCACGTCCACAATGTAATCTTTCACGCGGTCGTCGATGTAGATGTTGTTGACCACTTCGCGCGCGGCGATGATTTGCTTCGGTTCAACAACAGCATCGACTCGCAAGTCGGGCGTCGAAGTCGCCATCAAATCGAGAATGTTTCGTTCCTCGCGTTTTTGCGGGTAGCCAATGTTCAACTTGAACATGAAACGATCGAGTTGCGCCTCGGGCAGTTGATACGTGCCTTCCTGTTCAATCGGGTTTTGAGTAGCGAGAACCAGGAACGGATCCGGGAGGGGATAAGTTTGTTCCCCGATTGTGACCTGCCGTTCCTGCATCGCTTCCAACAATGCGCTCTGAACTTTGGCCGGCGCGCGATTGATTTCGTCGGCCAGAATTAAATTCGAAAAAATTGGCCCGAGCTTCGTCGTGAATTCCCCGGTGCGCGGATTATAGATGAGCGTCCCAATTAAATCCGCAGGCAACAAGTCGGGCGTGAATTGCAATCGCTGGAAACCGGTCTGGATGCCTGACGCCATTGTTTTTACCGTGAGCGTCTTGGCCAGGCCCGGGACGCCTTCGAGCAGGAGATGACCATTGGCCAGCAGTCCCAACAGAAGACGATCCACCAGATACTTCTGCCCCACTACAACGTGAGCGACTTGCTGACGAAGCGCTGGAATCCATTGTCCCAGCTCTCGTACTTCCTGCGTAATTTCCTGCGTCGATTTCATACGGTCTGCTCAGACAGTTCGGAAGCGAGAACGTTCGATCAAACCGAGACCAAATCCAGCCTGCTACTTACTTCTTTTGGCGCGTTCGAACCAGAGGTCGATTGCGTCTCTTTTGAGTGCGCGAACGCAGCATCAAGATGACTGGCAAGCCGGGACATGCCTGCGCTTGGCGAATGCGAGCTTCAAGATAACGGCGATACGATTCGGTCAGCAAACCGGGATCATTCACGAACAGAATGAACTCGGGTGGTTGCAGGGGGGAGCTTGCGCGAGTCCGTCCCCGCGTTTGCATTGCACGCGCCAGCCCTATCGTCGCAGGAACTCCGTCCTGAATTGCAGAAGGTTGGCCGCCGCTCGTTGTTTGCACTGCGTAAAACAGTTTCAACCGTTTGCCTTTCACCAGTGGCGGTGGATTCGCTTCAAACGCCAGGCGCAGTACACGGTTGAGGATGCCCGTGCCGATGCGCTCGCGCGCTGCATTTTGGATTTTTTCGATTATCGCAAACAGCCGACCGACATTTTCTCCGATCAACGCAGAAGTGATCAATACTGGTGCGTATTCGAGAAAAAAGATCTTTGCGCGCGTTTCATCGACAAGTTGCGTTACCGTCTGTTTCTCTCTGCGGTTGGGCTTAACCAAATCCCATTTGTTCAACACAATGATTGCCGGTTTGTGCGCCTTTTGAATCAATCCCGCGATCCGCTTGTCCTGAGCGGTCACCCCGATGGTGAGATCGACAATGAGAATGCAAAGATCAGCGCGCCGGATGCTGCGTTCCGCGCGCATGACGCTGAAAACCTCAGCCGAGCTGGAGACTCTGCCCCGTCGGCGGATTCCGGCAGTGTCGATAAAAACAAACTTCCGGCCGTCTCGCTCGTAAAGTATGTCGATCGCGTCGCGCGTTGTGCCGGGCAACTCGCTCACGATCGCGCGTTCGTTACGCATGATCGAGTTGATAAGCGAAGATTTACCGACATTGGGACGACCGACGATGGCAATGGAGAGTGAATCGTGACTCGTGATTCGTGAATCGCGAGGAGCCGAGGGAAGATGCCGTTCGATTGCGTCAAGCAAGTCTGAAATCCCGCGATTATGTTCTGCGCTGACGGAAATTATCTGCTCGAAGCCTAACGAATCGAAATCCGCCGCCAGTTGCTCGTGCTTATTACTGTCTATCTTGTTAATTACGAGCACGACTGGTTTCCGCGATTTGCGCAGCATTCGCGCCAGTTCCTCATCGATCGGCGACAAGCCTTCCTTCGCATCGACAACGAAAAGGAGAACATCACTATCGCGCAGCGCGTCATTGGCAGCGCGGCGTACCTGCTCCGTCAGTTCGGCTTCGCCGGCACCCAACATGCCGCCGGTATCCCACAATGTGAAGGCGCGCTCGCCGCGAGTGCACGTCGCCGAAAGCCGATCGCGTGTAATCCCGGGCCGACCATGGACAATCGAAATCTTTCGGCCGACAAGCCGATTGAACAGCGCGGACTTGCCTACATTCGGCCG
This sequence comes from Verrucomicrobiota bacterium, assembly GCA_046725275.1. Classification (GTDB taxonomy): domain Bacteria; phylum Verrucomicrobiota; class Verrucomicrobiia; order Chthoniobacterales; family UBA10450; genus Udaeobacter. The sequence continues at coordinate 5,698 of JBKOYE010000168.1, read as the reverse complement.
GCCGACGATTGCGACGCTGGACAGCGTGTTCGCGTCATTCACTAAAGAAGCCCGCATTTATGATTTCGCCGGATGCGCATGGCCTTCGGCCTGCAACTGCCGGACGCCATCTGCGACGTAAACGATCCCTGAAACTAAGGTGAAGACGCCGGCCGCGAGAACGATATAGAGCAGAGGAACGATCCGCAACTGCAGCATCACCCAGCCGATCGCGACCATCTGCAAAACTGTCGCCACTTTTCCCGTCCAGTGTGGCTTCACGTGGACTTTTCCGTTGAGAAAATAGAGAATGAGTGTCCCGACCAGAAGAATGGCGTCGCGCGAGATCACGAGGACCGGAAACCAGACTGGGAACTGACCGCTCGCCGGCCCCACCTCGCTCCAACTTGTCAGGCTCAACGTGATGATGCCACTCAGCAATAATCCTTTATCGGCAATCGGGTCGAGAACGATTCCAAGTGTGCTGCGCTGGTTGTATCGACGTGCAACGTAACCATCCAGGCCGTCGCTCACGGCAGCGACGAGAAAAATCGCGATCGCCGTGAAGCGCTGCCATTCGAGCGGTTGGCCGCGTTTGATGCTCTCGCCGTAGTAAATCGCCATTGTGACGAAAGCCGGGATCATCAGGATACGGACAAGGGTGATTTTGTTGGCGGTCGTCATAAAGCGCGGAGACAGAAAATTGTAGGACGTTTGATTCGCTCGCGCCAGCGAGCTCACCACTTCGGGCTTCCCGTCTATCTCGCTCGGCGCCCACCGGCTCCATTCTGTGAAACGCCAATGGCTGATTGGCGTCTGACACGAACGCCCTACAATCTGCCGGCGCTCCGAATCCGGCTTGGTGCAACGCGAATCACGCCGCGACCGCTGCTCTGTGCCGGCCCTCGGCGAATTCGATTGGCGAATTTAATCACGCGGCACCTTTTGTGCCCCATGAAATTCAGATGGCAAGCGGCGAGACCTATGAGGGTGCCGCACCCTGATTTTATCTCTATTTCTCCGCGAGGCTCGTGTGTGATCATAATTGAGGCGGAAGAGCGGCAACATCATCTGAATGCTCTGTTGATTGACCGCGCTTCTCCGCTCAACGGCCACCGGCCACGAAAAAGCCGGAGACGCTCTCAGAAATAAATTAACGCGATAGCGTGCGTTCGTTTGCGGCGGGGATTTCGAATCCTTCGATTTGTTTTTTTATTTCGTTGGCGAACGCTGCCGCGCCGGCACCGTTTACAACCCTGTGATCAAATGTGAGTGAGAGGGTGACTACTTCTGCGCTCGCATTTTTGTTTTTGTTCGGAATGAATTCGCGATGCGCGGTGCCAACGAAAAGCGTGCCGACTGACGGCGGCACAACAATAGGCGCGCCGGCTTTCACTCCAAACGCGCCGAGACTCGTGATGACGACTGGCGCGTTCATGGCATCAACGCGACCAGCGCGTGTAGTGGCGACTGTCTCATTGTAGGCAACGACGAACTCGGACCAGCTCTTTTGATTCGCGGTTGTGATCACGGCAGTCGCCAGCCGGTCGCCCTCCAGCGCGACGGCAATTCCCAGATCGAAATCGTCATGCTGGACGATCTGATCGTCTTCCAGAATCAACCGGCGGAACGGCGCATGTTTTTCCATCGCCTGCACGACCGCCCACGCGATCATCACGGAAGGCGAGGGAGCATCCTCCCGGTCTGTCTTTTTCAGCGCGTCGCGCGCTTCCTGGATTGCGTCCCAGCGCGCATCGATTTGGAGGTTGGCAGGAATAACGCGGTTTAGTTTGCGTGTAATGGTCGGCGAAAGCGCTGGCTCGATCCTGTAGTGGCGGGCGTGTCGCCCGCGGGCATCAGCGTCCGCAGCCGACACGGCTGCCTCCACAGTCTCTCGAGCCGCCGATTCTCTTGCTGCTGCTTCAAACTGTTCCGCGAACGCTGGCTCGCTGGTAAGAATCGTTCCTAATTTCTGGCCGATCTCGACGGTGTCACCAACTTTGGTTTTCCATTCGCCCATCACCCCGGCGAACGATGATTGAATGGGATAAACGGCTTTGTCCGTTTCGACTTCGCACAATTCGTCGTCGAGCTGGATCGGTTCTCCAGATTTTTTAAGAAGCGAAACAATTTTTGCGCTGCGAATTCCTTCGCCCATCACGGGAACGGTGATGTTTTGGATATGCCGTTCGGTTGTTTCTGTTGTAGCCGGGAGCGCTGACTTCGGCTGAACAAACTCGGGCTTTCGTGCGCCGCGACCGGAATCACCGATTCCGGCAACAACTGCGCGTTCATGTTTGGTTGCGACCGAACGGTGAATTGCCGAGGCAATCCGTTCGACGTCCGGCAACGCCGCATATTCGTAGATTGGATTGTAACCGATCACCACGTTTGGTTTACTGACGAGGATGGGGGGGCTGAGCAATTCGTTCCAAAGCTCGGGTGTGCCAGTGACATGAGAGAGAATCATCTGACCCACGCTGCAGTTTTCCGTGTCTTCTTGCACGACAACCAGCCGCCGAGTTTTGCGCACGGATTGTTCAATCGCAGCCGTGTCCCATGGGACGATTGAGCGGAGATCGATCAACTCGACGCTGATTTCGTTGCCGAGCTTGTCGAGGGCTTCGAGCGATTTCTCAATCGTGTTGCCCCACGCCACGAGGGTTATATCGGAGCCGTCGCGCACATTGCGTGCTCTACCCAGCGGAACGGCGCGGATTGGCTCGTCGTATTCGTGCTCGGCCCAAAGCAGATGTTTTGGAACCAGGAAAATCACCGGGTCCTCTGCATGCATCGCCGTCCAGAGCAAACCGGCGGCATCGGCGGGCGTGCTCGGGACTAGGACATTTAGGCCGGGATAATGAGCGAGCGCCGATTCGTTTGCCTGACTGTGCCACAAACTGCCGCCGGGCAGATACGCGCCATACGGCGCATAAATCACTGCCGGACATTTCCAATTGCCAAATGAGCGCCACCGTAACGTGGAGATGTTGGTCACAAGCTGGTTGAAGCCGGGATAAATGAAATCGATGAATTGCAGCTCGAACACAGGACGCTTCCCGTACGCAGCGAGTCCGCACGCGACACCGAGAATCGTCGATTCGGCGAGCGGTGAGTTGAAAACCTGCTTCGGAAATTCAGTTGAAAGCTTTTGCGTCAGGCGGAACACGCCGCCCTTTGGATCTTCGATGTCTTCACCGAACAGAATACGCCGGGGATCGTCTTCCAGACCGGCACCCAAGGTCTTGTTTACGGTGTCCCCGATGCGGTATTTGCCGGGAGGAAGAATTTCCTTCTCAATCTTTGGCGGCGATTTTGTGACGTTGGCAAGGAGCTCGTTAGGCGAGGGATCTTCAGCTCTTTCCGCGTCGGCATATTCGCGGCGAACGCGCTCCTTAATTTGATTGTCCAACGCCGCGTATTGCTGCTGCGTGATTACGCCTTCTTTAATCAGCTGGTTCCTCCAGCATTCTAGCGGATCGAATTTCGCGAGCTTCTCCAGTTCCTCGGCACTGCGATAAAGTTTCTGATCGTCAGAACTGGTGTGACTCGACAGGCGCTCCATCTTGATCCAGAAAAAGAATGGTCCGCTGCCTGCGCGAATTTTCTCGAACGCTTCGGCGGTCGCGTCGTAAACTTGCTGGACGCCTTGTCCGTCGATGTGGCGCCAGTTACCCGGTTCAAGAATATCTAAGGCTAGCGGATTCGTTTTCCGCGTGGGCATGCTGATGCCATAGGCGTTATCTTCGACCAGAAAGAGCAGGGGAAGTTTCTTCTCTTTGGCAAAACAGATCGCCTCGAAGAAATCTCCCTGGCGCGTCGCCGCATCGCCGACCGTCGTGACAACAAGATTTTTCTTTCCATCGAGCTGGATGCCCCATGCAATGCCGCACGCGGGAAGAAGTTGTGAGCCGGTCGGCGTTGGAACGCTCCAGATGTGGAGGTCTGCATTGCTGTAATGCGAGGGCATCTGGCGGCCGCCGCTGCCCGTGTTGCGTTTTGCGAAGTATTCCAGACCGAGTTCGCGCGTGGTCATGCCGCGCCCGAGCACGAGTCCGCGATCACGATAGTACGAGACGATGTAATCATCGGGCTCCATCTGAATAGAGACTGCGGCCAATGCTTCGTGGCCCATTCCCGAAACGTGAAAATGTCCCTTGCCCTGACGAATCAAATTCTGTTCGCGCAAATCCGCGTGCCGGCTCTCCAGAATGATCGTTAAGAGCCGCAGCTTGTCGTCTTTGCTAAGGGAAGGCATAAGGTTGACTTTACATCTCGCTTCTGGATCGACAATCGTGCGGACTTGCCTCGCATAAGAAAACTGGATGGATTCGACAACAACAAAATCACAGCGGAGCAGGGGAGTGATTGAACATTATCGGGAATTTCTTCCGGTCTCTGCAGCGACGCCGGTGATTTCGCTGGGCGAGGGGAACACGCCGCTGATTTTTTCTCCGCGGTTAAGCGAACATGTTGGCCGCGGCTGCGAAGTTTTCGTCAAGAATGAAGGAGTTAATCCCACAGGGTCGTTCAAAGACCGCGGGATGACAGTCGCCGTGTCGAAGGCGATGGAGCGTCGCACAAAAGCGCTCATCTGTGCTTCGACGGGGAACACTTCAGCTTCAGCAGCGGGCTACGCGGCGCGCGCAGGAATTCCGTGCGCGGTGATTTTGCCTGCGGGAAACATCGCCACCGGAAAATTGGTTCAGGCGTTTGCGTACGGAGCGAAAATCATTCCAGTCGATGGGAATTTTGATGACGCGTTGCGAATCGTGCGTGAACTGGGCGACAGCGGCGATTTTGCCATCGTGAATTCAATCAACCCGGACCGGATCGCCGGACAGAAAACGGCTGCATTTGAAATTATCGATGAACTGGGCGACGCGCCCGATTTTCATTTGCTGCCGGTGGGCAACGCCGGAAATATCACTGCGTATTGGGCAGGCTACCGCGAGTATCGAGCGCACGAAAGATCGACAAAATTGCCCGCGATAATTGGCTTTCAAGCGGCTGGCGCGGCGCCAATTTTTCAAGGTCGGATAATTGAAAAACCGAAAACCGTCGCGTCAGCAATTCGAATCGGAAATCCGGCGAGCTGGAAGCAAGCGCGCGCCGCCATCGCGGAATCGCGCGGCGCCATCGACGTGGTGAGCGACCACGAAATTCTGCCAGCGCAGATGTGGCTCGCCCAGCACGAAGGCATTTTTGTCGAGCCAGCCAGCGCGGCGTCAATTGCCGGGCTGTGTAAGTGCTGCGATTCGGAGGGCGCCGCGTATTCGTTCGAAGAAATTCCGAGAGGTAGCCGGATCGTTTGCACCGTCACTGGACACGGCTTGAAAGACCCCGATGTGATTATCGGGCGAATGAGAGAATTGAAGCCGATTGGCGCCACGGTGACGGATGTGCGACGCGCAATTCAGCTGTAGCCACCTTCGAAAAGGATCGCAGTTCGTGTTTCGTTTGGGTTAGTCTGCGTCTGAACATGCGGCTGGTCGTTCAAAAATATGGTGGCACTTCGGTGGGCACGCCGGAGCGAATTCGCAACGTGGCGCAGCGTATCCTTGAGACGCAGCGCGAAGGTTGCCGGGTAGTGGCCGTCGTATCCGCGATGGCAGGAGTCACTGATGAATTAATCAAGCTGGCACGCGCAGTCTCGCCGCATCCGACCACGCGGGAGCTGGACGTTCTGCTTTCAACCGGCGAGCGGGCCGCTGCTGCC
>JBKOYE010000002.1:0-8340 GCA_046725275.1 Verrucomicrobiota bacterium | reverse complement strand
TTCGAGCGCGGATGCGCCGGTTCAGGCGAATCCGAAGCGGCTCAGAATTCCGAGCTACTGGATTCGGCCGCCGCAATCGGTTTCAACGAAAAAAGGCATGCATCGGTTTTTCTGGGACATCCATTACACACCGATTGCGGGTGTAGAACCGGAGTTCCCGATTTCCGCGACATATCGCAACACGGCGGCGGCGGCGACATCACCCTGGGCCGCGCCGGGGAACTACACCGTAACCCTGACCGTTGACGACAAAAGTTTGAGTCAACCGTTAACGATCGCAATCGATCCGCGCGTTAAAGCATCGGCCGCCGATCTTCAGGAACAGTTCGATCTCTCCTGGCAGTTGTATCAGCTGCGGGTCAAGCTGGCGCCGATCGGGAAGAAGTTTGACGATGTCGCCGAGCAGCTAACGAAACTCAAAGCCCGCGCCGTGGAGCGACCTGACGTCACCCAAAAATTCGAGGGCTTTGCTCAAGCGCTCACGAAATTTGGGCCACCGCATCCACGGCCGAACGCGCCGCCGTCGCTTTTCGTTTTGGAGTCGACGACGCGACTGTTCGACGAGATCGAAGCCGCAGATGCTGCGCCGACTGCCGCGACGAAGGCCGCTGTCGCGGCTCTTGAAACAAAAGTCGGACCGATGATGGACGCGTGGCACAATTTGCTGGAGTCCGATCTTCCCGCGTTGAATCGGGAATTGAAGCAAGCGGGATTTGCAGAAATAAAAACAGAATCTGCGCAGGCCGATCGCTAAAGGCACCGAGGCCGCGGTCGATACCCGCCGCCTACAGGTTCTTGATTAATGCCAGTGATGGTGATGACCGCGCCAGTAAGAGGGGCGGCCGTAGAATCGGCGAGCACCGTACCACCCGGACCGCGGTCCGTAGAAGCCATAGCCCGGTCCGATGAAGACGCCGAAGCGAACCGGTGGAACGTATACGACCGGGCGCGGCGGCGGCGCGTAGTTGTACCTCGGCGCGGGTGCGCGGTACGGCTCAACCATATCGGTGCCGGCATTTAAGCGCGGAGCGGATCCAAATCCGAATGCGCACACGACCGTTGCTATCACAATCAGTTTTTTTTGCATGGTCAATATCCCTTCTGTTGTCCGGCGGATTGAACCCGACAATCGCTGCGAAGTTGCCGAAGAAAATAGCCCCCATGTTTTTAACCACGGATGAACACGGATTTACACGGATGTGTTGTAGCCACACGTCTGCGGGCGCGTTCGGGTTGTTGCGAATCGCGTGTGTTTAGACGGCGCACAGCGCCGTGGCTTCAGCGGAGTTTCGGACGCTATTTTTTGTCGAAAAGCGACAGGTAGGCTTCGTAGCCTCTGTCTTTCATTTGCTCGACTAGAACAAAATGGAAAGCAGCAGAGTAAACCACGTAACGCTGTCCGGTGGGCGATTGCGGGTCGGGAAAGACATGGCCAAGGCGCGCATTACTTCGCTTGGCGCGCACCTGAGTCCGTTGCATCTCGTTTGTGTTGTCGGGCACCTCCACGAGGAGATCCTTCGAGATGGGTTTCGTGAACGTGGGCAGGCCGACTTTACCGTCGAACTTGTCGATTGAAGCGAAAAGCGGTTCGCCGGTAGTGACATCGACGTAGATGCCAGTCTTCTCGTTGTTCCAGAACTCATTTTGAAAAGGTGTTTGCGAACCGTTCCCGCGCACGACGGCATATTCCTCGGCCTTTAACCGATTTTTCAAAACGACGTCGCTAGGCACAGGCCGGTTCGGATCGAAAGTGGTGGTCTCCTTTTTTTCTTTCTGCGCTAGAAAGAAAAAGTAAATCCCGACCACCGCGAGCACGACAGCGATACCAGCACCGACGTACGTGCTGATCGCCGATTTTTCTTCGCTTGTGATTCTTCCCCCATGCATTGGATCGCGGCGAAGGTTATTGAATCCGCGATCGGTGGCGTCCGTCAAGACGGAATACGCATGTAATCAAGGGATGAAGGACCGATTGGAAACACCAGACTTGTGGCGGTATCGCCGGTGCATGTAATTGAGACAAATAATCGGCCGAGAGTTCTCTGTCCTGCGGCTATAGAGAGCCGAGATGTTCATTCAGAGGCGCGGTAACCTCAGAGTGGCTATAGTTCGTATCAAGACGACACGGAGCAAAGGCGTAAAATCTTGCCCGCAACAATCGCGCATGATTGCTTAGCCCATCGTCATGCCGAGAGAATTCAAACCGGTGCGGTTCTTTGTCATGATGGGAATCGCGGCGTTTGTCGTGTGCGGAGTGACCGTGTTCTACACCCATCGCGCCGAGCACGGCCGAACTGCGGAGGAACGGGCGGCCTATTGGACCGGGGAGAAGGCGGGAGAGGAAGCGCCGCGCGACGCAAAGTTGCCTAGTCCCGCTGAGTTGAACATGATTGCTCAGAAGTGTTTTGAGCAGCAGGGATCTGGTAATAAACAGGATTGCAACCTCGCATTCAAAAAGGGTTACCAGGACGGGTTCAAAAAGACACATCCGGAGAGGTGAAAGAAAGCTAGGCATCGAACATCGAACATGAGGCTGTCGGAGAAGTTTGAGGAAGCGCTGATTTATGCGGCGCGGGCGCATGGTGATCAGATCCGCAAGAAAACGGGGATTCCTTACATCGCGCATATCCTTGGCGTCACTGCGATCGCGCTGGAGTACGGCGCAAATGAAACGGAAGCAATTGGCGCGCTGCTTCACGATACGGTGGAAGATTGCGGCGGCGCGAAACGATTACGTGACATCCGGGAAAAATTTGGCGATGAGGTTGCCGGGATTGTCGATGGTTGCACCGACACGTACGAGACTCCAAAGCCTCCGTGGCTGGAACGGAAACGCGCTTACATTGAACACCTCAAAGAATCGGATTCTTCGACACGGCTGGTGTCCGCGTCAGACAAATTGCATAACACGCGGGCGATTCTGGCCGAGTTGCGAAGGCACGGTCTGGAGGTGTTTGAGCGGTTCAGCGGAAAGAAGGACGGCACGCTTTGGTATTATCGGACGGTTCGGATCGCATTTCGTCAACATGGCGATCATACCGATCTCATCGACGAACTGGATCGGGTGGTCACCGAGATTGAAAAGTTCGTGCAAGAAGCATGACGCTTTTGTTGTGCACGGATTCTCTAGCTTAGGATTCCAACCTGAACGCAGAGGCGATTTAGTTTTCGCTAAAGTAGCGCGCCAAGGCAAAGTTGCTCCATTGATTAGCAAAGGTGGCTTGAAAAAGCGCTCGATCGCGTTTGTGCTTGGCGAAGAATAACCTGTACGCGGCAGCCGTTTCACGCGCGAGAATGAACGCGACGAAGCGCTCAGAGTATGCTTCCCAAATTACTGCGCCAATAATACCCCCCATGTCCCAGATCGACTTTATCGGCATTGGCGCGCCCAAATGTGGGACCACCTGGCTTTCCGCCCAGCTTGAAGCGCATCCGCAAATCGGCTTCGCCCCGGACAAAGAGGTTTACTATTTCGCCGATACGATCCTGCGGCGGATGGCAAGCCAGGAGCTGCACTGCTTCGAACGAGGTGTCGCCTGGTATCACGAACAATTTCCGCCGGTCGTCGGAGCGATTACTTGCCGCGGAGAGTTTTGTCCCGCCTACCTCTACTCTGAGGAAGCGGCGGCGAGGATCGCCGCCTATCGCCCCGACATTAAACTGCTTCTCTGCCTGCGGCCGCCGGTTGAGATGATTTACTCCTGGTACTGGTACAACCGAAACGCCGTGTTGGCATCTTTGCCTGAGACGTTTGAAGAGATGATGGAAAATCCGTTTCTTCGAGACCTCGGATGCTTCGCACGCCACCTCAGGCCGTATCTCGACCGATTTCCTGTGAAAAACATTCTGGTTGTTCAATTCGACGCCATCCGGCGCGATCCGGATCGCGTCCGCCAGGGAGTATACGAATTTTTGGACGTAACCGCGGACTTCAGACCGCAGCTCGAAGCGGGGAAGAACCCAGCCCGGGCTCCTCGCTTTCCACTCCTTCAGTCTGGCGCCCAGCGTCTCTATTCTGGTATCTCGGCGCTTCCGGGCATAGGCAAACTCCTGAAATCGCCGGCGATCGCCAAAATCCTCCAGGACACGTATCACCGGCTCAACACCAAGGCTCGCGAGTACGAGCCGCTCGCGCCGGAAAAGCGCGTCAAATGGGAGGCGTACTACGCCGCCGATCAGAAAGAACTCTCTCAGCACCTGCGCAGCCTTCAGGTTATCGACTGAGGCCCTTCCTTCCGATCAGTTTTGTCGTTTGCTTTCTGCCTTCCGGTTCGTGCGCCGGATAAAATTTCTCTGGCGGCGGAATAGCGAGCCCTTCGCTGGATTCGTCTCTCCAGTCTAGTCATTGGCAACAAGACGCGGCGCGGAACTGGCCAGATCCTCACCGATCGCTGATCGCAAAAAAGGGCAAGGCCTCCGTTGTTTTTCCATTTCGGGAGCGTCAAGTCCGTTTTATTAGACGCAACGGAGTACCTTGCCAATTTTGACATCGCGAGCCTTGGCTGGTGTGCGCGTATCTTTTCTTAAATTTTTATTGCCAATGCTTTTCTTTTCCACTGTAATTGCGAGCACAGCGCGCCGCACTACCCCCGGAGCGTCTAAATCCCATGATAAAGCGACGACTTCCCCCGGCTCGTCGTGCTGCCAGTCAGGCGGGTTTCGCTCTCTTCCGGCCCGAAGCACGCAACCAAACTCAACCTAGGAGGACCATTGACAATGAAACAACTACAGTGTTTAGCCACGATAATTTGCGCCTTCAGCTCGTGCATCGCGATCTCCGGCGCTGCCCCTGTTCCCTACTTCGAAAACTTCGAGTCCTACGCCGTAGGGGATACACCGGTCACCAACTTTACCGAGGTGGACACTACGGCGTGGACTATTGTAGCGCCCAGCTTCTCGGGAAAGGCGTATCAAAATGAAATCTCGGTCTTCTCGCCGGGCCCGGGTTTCGTCGCCGTCGAGAATTCCTCGGCTGTGGTCAATTTCCCACGGCTGGCGACCTCGGGATTTCTGATCACGACGAGCTTCGTCATCGATGAACTCATCCTCGAGGGGGCCGACCCGAGTAACACGGCCAACATTGGGCTAGTCGCTCGCGCAGCCGACTCCGTCCCGGCCTCATCGGGCGCAGACCGCTACCAGGTGTCCTATTTTCTCGACGATGACGATCTAGGCCACCCGACCGGCAAGCTATATCTCACCGAGCACAATCTGTTTTTCGGCGACAGCTTAAACGCACTGTCCACCGGAACATTGCCGGTGGTGATCGGCCACGTCTACATGTTCACGCTGGAAGGAAGAATATCGGGCAGCTCGCTCCTGCTTAGGGCCAGGCTCACCGATACGAGCACGGCGATGAGTATCGGCGTCTCGGCGACCGACGACGCGAACATTCTCGGCGGCTCGTTCTTCGGCTACTTCAATAACGTGCGCGTCAAGGATGGCGGCACGGTCACGCTTAACGCCGATTTCGATGATTTCTCAGCCCGACGGCGAAGCCCCTGAGGGCTGATTTCGCTGATCGTGCCTATGACACTTCCTAGTGTCCCTGGTTCCGTGATTACGCGACACCCAAATTGTAACACGACCGCGAGGGCGCGATCATTCATTGACCATTAAGGTAGCGCGCCAAGGCAAAGTTGACCGTTTGATTACTAAAGGTGGCTTGAAATCCGACGGCCACGATCTTCCCATCGGACTGAAGAGCGGCCCCGTTGGCTCCACCATTGAGATCGCCAAACGAGGTGCGCACTTGGCCGCCGACACCAAAGGTGGAATCGAGTGAGCCGCGCGGATTCAAACGCGCCAGCAAAAAGTCGTCCTCCCCTGACTCGCCATTCGAACCGCCGACGGTGATGATTTTGCCGTCACTTTGCAGCAGGACTTTGGTAGCACCCTGGCAGCAATTGCCAAAGTCGATTTGGGTTCTCCCGTCGCCACTAAATGTGGTATCGAGGATGCCGTTTGAGGTATAGCGCGCGACCGCGAAATTCTGGGACAAGCCGTTTTGGGAGATCGCGAATCCAGCAGCGACGATCCGTCCATCGGCTTGAAGCGCGGCCGAGCGCGCCCGATCAAAGTTTTGATCGCCGAAGTCGGTGTGCACTTTCCCGCCTACGCCGAATGTCGTATCAATCGCGCCATTACTGAGATAACGCGCAGCGGCGAAGTCGTAGAAAGTCGCAGGATCATTGGCGGAGCCGACTGCGACAATCTTTCCATCGGCTTGGATCAACACCGAAAAGGCATCGTCTTCATTACCGAGGAAATCGGTCGTGACCGTGCCGGCGTTACCAAAGGTTGTGTCCAGACTTCCATCCGTGTTATATCGGGCCAGGGCAAAATCGGTATCGGACATGTCGCCAGGATTGAAATCTACGAAGACCGTCCCGGCAGCGATGATTTTCCCATCGGGTTGCAAGGCGACGTCGAATGCGTAACTACCCTGCGGAAAAATCGTGGTTACGATGCCGCCGTTGCCAAAGGACCTGTCTAAGGATCCGTTCGGGTTGTAGCGGACCAATTCGAAGTTGCCGGCAAACGTAAAGAACGGAAAGGCGCCGCCTGCGACTACGATTTTGCCGTCCGTTTGGATAACCACCGCGGAGGGCACCGCGGCCAGGCCGGGGAAATCTGTTCTCACTTTGCCTCCCCTGCCGAAGGTGGTGTCGAGCGTGCCATCCGTATTGTAGCGGGCAACGGCAAAGTCTTCGGTCGAGTAGTCATTGTTTTTATAGGTTTGTCCGACGACCACCAATTTGCCATCAGATTGGAGCGCCACCGCGTTGGCGAGGTCGGTGCTGCGATTGAGATCGGTCATCACCGTGCCACCGGTCCCGAATGTCGGGTCCAGGTCTCCGTCGGTTGCTTGCGCCATCTGCACACTTGCGAACAAGGTCAGGATTATTCCGGTGGCACCGATCGCGCGGCAGTGAATAGCCAATCGGCCAAATTTTGAGTGGGTGATTTTCATAGATGTCCTTTGTTTTTTCCTGAAACCCTCATAAGCCGAGACGTCGTCTCTTCAAGCGGAGTGTAGTAACAAGGTTGTTACCTTCCGAAATGATGGAAATTGGGGCCGTATCTCCTATCCACGAATTCTACTGTCGAAAAGTAACTTTGTAGACTCGATTAGACGCGTAACCCAAGAACCAAATCTCCCGAGAGGGTCCGGCTACGATCCCCGTGGGGCCACTGCCGCGGAATTCTGGGGACTCAGTTACGACGCCATCCGTGGTGATCTTCGCGATCCTATTGTTGCCGAACTCGGTAAACAGAAGGGTATTGCCGGGACCTGGCGTGATCTGTTCCGCCGGGTTCGGGATGGGATAGAACGTGAACTGACCGGTCGGAGTGATTTTGCCAAGCTGCAGGCCGAAACGCTGCGTGAACCAGATGTTGCCGTCCGGTCCACTGGCAATCGAAAACGGCAAGCTTAAGCCGCTCCCGAATTCGGTGATGACACCGCTCGTGGTAATCCGCCCGATTTTCCCCACCCCTTCAGTAAACCAGAGGTTTCCGTCCGCACCGACGGTGATGTCATTTGGGGACGAATTTGCCGTAGGAACAGGAAAGCTCGTTAGGTTCCGACTAGGCAGTTCGAGCCGCCAAATCTTGTTCCCGATAAGATCGGTGAACCAGATGTTACCGTCCGGCCCAGTGACAATACCCGACGCCGCGGCGGTAGAGCTTGAGAACACGATTTCCTCGATTTGACCATCGGGAGTGATGAACGCGATCTGACCGCCTGAGCCGGCTGCGCCTTCGGCAAACCAGATATTGCCGTCCGGCCCAGCGGTAATGCCGATCGGGAAACTGAAGGTCGGCGTGAGGAACTCAGTGATCACTCCATCCGGCGTAATTCTAGCAACCTGGCTGCGGTCCTGCTCCGTGAACCAGAAGTTGCCATCGGGGCCGAGAGTGATTGAGATCGGCTGGCTGTTCGACGAGGGGATCGGAAAAGACTGGCGTTGTGCGTCCGGTAGCGCGCCCTCGATTTGTGCCTCGGTTGCGGAGGCACAAAGGATGCCGGTCAGACTTGCAACCGCGAAGAGGAACGTCGAGATCTTGGATGGGTTCATAATTACCCTACATAATTCGACTTTTTGACCAGCCAACCCGCGGAAAGGTTGCTAGGTTGTTACCTTTTCGCGTGGCAGTCGGATCGACGATTGAGAGCGGTGCGACGTGCGTGCCGCATTAGTGGGTGAACCGCGCGAAGGATACGGTCACGCCGCCGCTGTATTGCGTGTAAGCGAAGACGCCGGGTTGCGGCGAGAAAGCGATGTCGTGGACATGATTTGGCTTGGCTAAAATGGCGACGCTGCGACCATCCTGCAT
>JBKOYE010000152.1:0-11673 GCA_046725275.1 Verrucomicrobiota bacterium | reverse complement strand
CGCCACCTCTATTCGTGGATGGACATTCCGCCGGGGCACGAGGCGACGCTGGACTCCAAGCGCGCGTATCTCAACTTCCATTGGTTTCTCATTCGCGCGATTATCTTTTTTGCTTTCTGGATTGTCGCGTCACAATTGCTGCGGCGATTTTCCGCGCGCCAGGACAAGGACGGCAATCCACTCTTCACCATCTGGATGCGGCGGGTGTCATTCACCAGCCTGCCGCTTTTTGCGCTTTGTCTCACGTTTGGCGCAGTCGATTGGATGATGAGCCTCAACTACCGGTGGTACTCAACGATGTTCGGCGTGTACATCTTTGCAGGAACAGCCGGCAGCTCAATGTCGTTGCTGGTCCTGGTGATCACCGCTCTGCGTCAGGGCGGTTACCTGAAGGGCATCGTCACGCCCGAGCATTATCACATCATGGGCAAATGGATGTTCGCCTTCTGCGTGTTCTGGGCCTACATCGGTTTCGGGCAGTACATGCTCATTTGGTACGCAAACATTCCGGAAGAAACACAGTTCTTCCTCGCGCGAAACACTCAAAGCTGGTGGGCGCTAAGCATGCTCCTGGTCATCGGCCGCTTCTTCGTTCCATTCGCGATTTTACTGTTGCGCTCGATCAAAAAGAATCCGCACCAGCTTAGTATCGTCGCCGCCTGGATGCTCTGCATGCAAATGCTCGACATGTACCTGATTGTGCTGCCCGCGCTGCATGGGACGGGCGTGCATGTAAGCATCTGGGATTTGCTTTCCCTGATCGCAATCGGCGCCACGCTCAGTTTTGTTTATCTGCGGCTGGTGGCAAGGACTTCGCTGTTTCCGGTTCGCGACCCGCGTCTGATTGAATCTCTCACAACCATCAACTGAAAATGGTCGATACTGAATCAGCTCGCAGGATTGCCCATTCGCCCGCGCCATTTTCAACATGGCTGGCTATCATCTGCCTTTTCGTTCTGTTTGGCCTCATCGTGCTCGCGGTGATTGGTCCTTCGCCGCGCGGAAGTGATTACGAACAGACGCGTGCGCAAAAGCGCATGGAACGACTGAAGGCGTTGCATGAAGAAAACCAGAAGGAGCTAACAACGTATGCGTGGGTCGATAAGAACAAAGGCGTTGCCCGAATCCCGATCGATCGCGCGATGGAACTCACAGTTGCCGACTTGGCGCAAAAGAAGCCCGCGCCAGCCGGTCCGATCGCCACGCCCGCGGCACAAACAGGTCCTGCTGGAGCGTCGCCCGCTCCGGCTGCACCACAAGGAGCGGCGGTCTCCAGCTCCCCCGCCGAAGCTGCGGCGAAGGCGGGTCCGCCGCCTTCGGGAGGCGCGTCGCCATCTCCAGCAGCTCAACAACCATTACCGGCACCGGCTTCTCCCGCACCAGCCAGCACTCCATGATTCGTTACGCTTCAACGGTTCAATGCTTTAATCACTGAATGGACGCCACCGGAATTCCATTGAAAGAACCAGCCGTCTCCGCAGCTGCTGGGGACATGGAGCAATTGGAGCGTGCGTACATCGACGCATCAACCCGCGTGCCAGTGCTAATGTTTTATACCTCCGCGGTTGCGTGGCTGATCTTGGGCACCGTGCTGGCGGCTTTCGTTTCTTGGAAGCTGCACTCGCCCGATCTGCTTGGGAACATCAGTTTCCTGACGTGGGGGCGGCTGCGCCCGGCGCACATGAATGTGATGGTTTACGGCTGGGCCTCAATGGCCGGGATGGGCACCGCCATATGGTTAATGGCGAGATTGTGTCGGACGACGTTGCGATTTCCGCTGTTACTCGTGGCCGGCGCCGCGTTTTGGAACGTCGGCGTGCTGATAGGCGTAGGCGCGATCCTGCTCGGCGATAGCACCGGTTTTCAATGGCTCGAGTTTCCGCGTTACGTAGCGGTCATTCTGTTTATCGCTTACACACTCATGGCTTCGTGGGCGGTGCTCATGTTCCGGCATCGGCGCGGCGATCAGATTTACATCACCCAATGGTATTTGCTTGGAGCGTTCCTCTGGTTCCCTTGGCTCTATGCGGCCGGCCAATTGATGCTCTTTGTCGTGCCGGTGCAGGGCGTTTTGCAATCGGCAGTTGGCTGGTGGTACGCGAATAACCTGTTGTTTCTCTGGTTCGGCGCCATCGCTCTCGGCGCTGCGTACTACATGATTCCGAAGGTGATCGGCCGCCCGGTTTACAGTTATCATTTGGCAACGATCGGCTTTTGGACGTATGCGCTTTTCTCGAGCTGGACCGGAATGACGCGACTCGTGGACGGCCCCTTCCCGGCATGGATGATCACCGCCAGCATTGCCGCGACTATTCTGACGATGATTCCCGTTGCGACGGTGGGACTGAATCATCATTTAACCATGAAGGGATATTTCCCGCTGCTGCGTTACAGCCCGACCCTGCGGTTCACCGTCTTCGGCGCGATGTCTTACACGGTCTTTAGTGTGGTTGGCGTGTTGATCTCGCTCCGCTCCGTTGCGAGCTATGTCAACTTCACCGAGGCGAGCATCGCGTATTCGCACCTAGGGCTTTATGCATTTTTCACCATGGTGATTTTCGGTTCGATGTACTACATCGTGCCGCGACTGGTTGGCCGTGAATGGCGTTACGCGTCACTGATCAAACTGCATTTCTGGGCATCGGCTTACGGCATCGGACTGATGATATTGATGCTGCTCGCCGGGGGTTTTCTGCAAGGCGCGAATTTGGAAAACGCTGCGCTGCCATTCAGCGAGAGTATCGAAACCGTGTCGCCATATCTTCGCGGACGCAGTCTTGCCGGCATTTTGCTGACCGTGGCGCATTTCATCTTCGCGTATCACTTTGGTCTGATGCTCTTGGGATTGGGTCGCACATCGACTGTGCCCACGTTTCTCAATCCCGTTGAAGCCGAAACATCTGGAGGCCACTGATGAAAGGCCTTGCTCCTCTCTTCCTTGGAATTTTCGGCACCTTTGCCTTTTCGTGGGTGGGGCTCACGGTGATTCCGACCTGGCAAATCGGACATCTTGATCCGGAATCTGACGAAGAAGGCACGGACATTTATCCGCGGCCACAATCTGGAATGTTCGAGCGCGGCGCCCGGGTTTACGCGGCCAATGGCTGCGTCTATTGCCACAGTCAGCAAGTGCGCGCGGATTACATAGCCGACGATATCGAGCGGAAATGGGGTAGTCGCCGCAGCGCGCCACGCGATTACATTTTCGATCGGCCAGTATTCCTTGGAAAAATGCGGATGGGTCAGGACCTCTCAAACATTGGCGCGCGCGCACCTGCGCCCGAGGAGTCGCCCTCGCCGGCCGGCGCGGCCAGTCCTGCGGGCGCGCCTGCAACTCAAGAAGCGGCAGTTTCTAGCTCGCCCGCACAAGCAGCTTCGCCTTCGCCTGCGACTTCGCCCGCAACAATACCCGGCGCATCACCCGCGGGGTCGCCAGCAACGGCGCCTGCTGCGTCGCCAGGCACCTCGCCTGCCAGTGCGGCTTCGCCAAATGCATCACCGCCGCCGGGCCAAAGCACCGGCGTCGCTTCGCCGTCACCCGGACAAATGGCGAACGCCACTCCGGGAGGGAGCAGTCCCATAGCACCGAGCGGGCAAACTCCGGGCGCGCCGTGGCCGATTCAGACAGCTGGCCTGCCGCCGCTGTATTCTGCGGCGTGGCACCATGTGCATCTCTACGCGCCGCGGAGCATCAACCTCGATTCAAACATGCCGGCCTACCGCTTTCTCTACGAAAAACGACGCATCGCAGGAGAGCGTTCCGCCGATGCATTGCAACTTTCCGGTTCCGATGCACCGCCGGGCGGTTGGGAGGTTGTTCCCAGTTACGATGCAAAATGTCTCGTGGCGTATTTGCTGGCGCTGAATCAATCGCATCCGTTGAAAGAAGTCAGATCAGTCGGAGGCGCACCGGCACCTGCCGGATCACCCGCGCCAGCAGCCCAGGGTGCTTCACCTAGTCCGGCAGCCGCTGGATCGCCCGCTGCTCCCAAATGACAATGCAATGAACGACGAACCGAAAACGCCGCCGCGCACAGGGCAGGGAATGGATTACGGCGAACAGGCCGACGTCCAACAGGTGCACGCAGCCGTGCAACGCGAGAAACGCGAACCGCGCGTCGGCGCCGAGCCGCTTTCAATCTGGCTCATCGCAATCTACGGCTTGGCGATTTTCTTCGGTGGCGCGTATCTCGGCCGTTACTCGGGAAATTTCACCAGCGGCGGACTCGATCCGATGGGCGCGCCGCCTCCGCCGAAGAAAGCAGTGGCAGGCGGACCTGCCGGCGGCGAACAAGCTGAACTTTCGCCGCGCGATCGCGGGAAAAAGATTTTCGCGGCAAATTGTCAGACTTGCCATCAAGCAAATGGTCTCGGAGTGCCCGGTCAGTATCCGCCGCTAGCCGGTTCAGAATTTACGATTGGCGGATCGCGGCGGCCTGCGATGATTGTTCTGAAGGGGTTGCAAGGCCCGGTCACAGTTAAAGGCCAACAATACGGGACTGCTGTCATGCAGCCGTGGGACAAGACGTTGACCGACCAAAAAATTGCCGACGTTCTCACATACGAGCGCAGCGAGTGGGGCAACAATGCAAGCCCGGTGACAGCTGAACAAATCGCCGCGCTGCGAAAAGAACTCGCTAGCCACGCTGAGTCGTTCACCGAACACGACATACTCGCTGTTCCGGATGAAGATCTTCCCGGTGGCCCCGCATCCGCAGGCGGCGCCCCGCCGAAACCCGGCGAAGCCGCAAAACCCGCCGCGCCTCCAAAACCCTAGGGCCAGCTTTTCGCTACAAGGCTTCTGCGAGAAACTCGGCCATATGTTTCGGCCGGAGATTCGTGAGATCGGTAATTTGATGGCGGCAACTTGTGCCGGAGGCGATAATCTCTGTCCCGGGCGGCTGGATATCGATTTGATCGAGCAAGCGCTGCGCGACCTGTACCGAGAGGTCGTATTTTTCGGCCAGCGCGCCGAATGCGCCTGCCATTCCGCAGCAGGCCGTGTCCAAAAGCGTGGCTCTTCTTCCGGGCAACCTTTCAGCGAGTCTCGTCATAAACGAGGGGTTGAGAATCGATTTCGCATGGCAATGGGGGTGGATGGCGATCCCGCGACTGCGGGACTCGGGCTTGAAACGAATTGCGTCCGGTTCTTGCGCAAGTAAATCGTCCACGAATTTCTCGAACGGAAAACAGCGTGCCGCCGTGGTCTCCATGTTTTCGATTTTCAGCTCGCGATAATCTTCAACGAACATCGACCAGCAGGAGGGTTCGAGGAAGAGGATGGGAGCGGCAGAAAGTTGATGGTTGAGAGTTGAGAGTTGATGGACGTTGTGCCTGGCGAGTTTTGCTGCAGCATCGAGATTTCCCTGGCTAAATGCCGGGCGGCCGCAGCAGCGTCGATTTTTTACGAGGGCAACTTTGAATCCGAGCGCTTCGAGTACTTTTACCGCAGCAATGCCGATGTGCGGCTCGTGATAACGCACAAAGGTGTCGTCCCAAAGGATGACTTTGCCGCGTTTCTTCTGTAGCGGCGCCTCGCCGCTTTGCGTTTCAAAAACGCGACGAGGCGTCGCGTCCACCCTTCGTGCAAACCATTTGTCGAAGCGTTCGCTGGCGTAATGGGGCAGCGACCGTTGTGCGGAGATTCCAACTGTTTTCTCCATTGCGACGCGCACAGCCTTGGAATCGAGAAGCCGATTCGTCAGCCTCGGAATAAGGCAGCCGATTTTGCCTAACAAATCGACGTTGCTGAAAATCCGTTCGCGCAACGGAAGGCCATCGCGGCGCCAACGTGCGTGAAGCATTTCGGCCTTGAGCAGCGCCAGGTTCACGTTCGACGGACATTCGGGCGTGCAACCCTTGCAGGAGAGACAGTTGCTCAGTGCCGCGTCGAGCTCTTCGGATTTCAACGGGTCGTGTCCGTTTGCCCGAAGTTCTAGCGCGGCGCGAAGGATGTTGGCACGGCCGCGCGTGGACATTACTTCATCATGTGTCGCGATAAACGTCGGGCACATGATACCGCTCTGTTTCAGGCAGCCGCCGCAGCCGTTGCATTGCTCGAGGTTGCCGATGAACGAGCGGTCCTTGAAAGCAAACGCGAGCACCGGTTGAAATGGAAGCTCGAGCTGGCGGGTAAAATTCTCGCGCAAATGATTATCAATCCTGTGCCGGCCATCCGCGAAAATTTTTCCCGGATTAAAAATATTTTTTGGATCAAAGGCGCGTTTAATTTCACGCATCACCTCCAGCAGCTCATCGCCGAGTTGATCTCGCATGTATTCCGTGCGCGCGATCCCGACGCCGTGTTCAGCGGAGAGCGAACCTTGGAACTGTCGCATCAGTGCAGAAGTTTGATTTGCCACTTGTCGGAATTTTTTCAGGTCGGCGGCGCTATGCATATCGAGCACCGGTCGCACATGCAAAAGTCCGCTCGCCGCGTGCCCGTAATAACTCGCCGTCAGCCCTAGCGGTTTCATGATCGATTGCAAACCGTGCACATATTCCGGCAATTGCGCGGGACGAATGGCTGCGTCTTCAATGAACGCGACCGGTTTTGCCGTTCCGATGCATCCGGTCAAAAGTGACAGTCCAGATTTGCGCACGGACCAGACCATCGTCATCTGCGCCGGATCGGTGAGAATCTTTGTGCGCAGCCCGATTTTTCTGGATTGCAAAATTGACAATCGTTCCGCGACGTCTTCGTAAAACTCGACGATCAAAATCGCTTCGCACGGTTTTGTGTCCAACTCGAGCAAATCGCGCGCGGCCTGAAAATGCAGCTGGCCTTTGGTTTGATTGAGCAACGGACGATCGATGTGTTCGATCGCGGCGGGCTGGAGATCGAGAAGCTCAACCGTCGCCTGCATAGCTTCGGCGACCGACGCGAAGAAAAGCAGACCCAGGCCTTTATCGCGGGGCAGGGGAGAGATCTTGAGTTCCGCGGAGAAAATGGCGGCGAGGGTTCCTTCGCTGCCGGAGAGAATATTCGTCACGTCATTCGGCGTTCGCAGGAATCGTTCGATGCCGTAGCCAGGCCAACGTTTGATCAATCCAGGCGGCCAGCGCTCGGCCATCTCCGGGCTTGCCGCACGAACGAGCTTCTCAATCTTTGCACGCTCATCGCCCAGCGATTCATGGCTCGCCCCGATTGTTTCAACTCGACCGTCTGCCATGACGATCTCCAACGAAATCACGTGATCGGCTGTTGTGCCGTAAATCGGGCAACGCGCGCCGGAAGAATTGTTCGCAATCATTCCGCCGAGCGTGGCGCGCGAACTGGTCGCTACGTCCGGTCCAAAACAAAATCCGTGCGGTTTCAGAAAATCATTTAGTTGATCGAGCACAACTCCGGCCCGAACCCGGACACTGCGTTTTTCAAGATCGAGATCGCTGATCTGTCGATTGTAACGCGAGAAATCGACGATCAATCCTTCACCGATTGCATTGCCGACCAGACTCGTGCCGGCCCCTCGCGGCGTAACCGGCACGCCCGCATCAGCCGCCGCGCGAATGACTGCGCTCGCTTGCCGCGCGTTTCGCGGAAATGCCACGCCGAGCGGCTGGATTTGATAAATCGAGGCGTCAGTCGAGTAAAGTTGACGCGTCAGGTTATCAAAGCGTGCTTCGCAACCGGTTTGCCTGATTTTCTTTTCCTGCGCGGAGGTCATCCCATGGGACAATCGCGATTATAGCAGATTCAGCTGCGCGTCCTCCGGTCTTGCTTCGGCAAGACGAACGCCGAGGCCGATTAGGCGCACCGGTTTTCCGGTGCGGGCAAATGCCTCGGATAACAGCGAGCGAAAATCCCCCAAGGTTGGAGCGAGTCCGGCGCGCTCGGCGGTGGTGCGCGTGAAATCATTGAACTTCAACTTCACGAAAATCTTTATAATCTCACGCGTTGATTCTTTTTGCGCGAGATCAGCCATTAAATCCTGGAACAGTTCTTCGAGTTTTTCTTCGCATTGCTCGAGCGTGGTCAGATCAACAGCGAATGTTTCCTCCGTGCTAAGCGATTTGCGCGGACGATCGGGTTCGACCGGCCGATCATCGATGCCGCGACAAAGATCGTGCAGCTCCAGGCCAAATTTCCCGAAAACATTAACAAGCTCAGGCCGCGAGAATCGCTGCAGATCGCCGCAACTCCTCACGCCGAGTTCTTCGAGTTTTCGTTCGCTCTTCTCGCCGATTCCCCAGATTTTCCGAACAGGTAAATCTTTCATAAATTCCGGCACTTGTTCCAGCGTCACTTCGAATTGGCCGTTGGGCTTGTTTACTTCGCTAGCGACTTTCGCGATCAATTTGTTCGGACCAATTCCCGCCGAAGATGTGAGCTTCGTTTTTAGAAAAATCGCGCTGCGGATTTCCCGCGCCAGCGTCGCCGGCGCGGTCGGGTGCGCTGACACATCGAGATAAGCTTCGTCGAGCGACAGCGGTTCGAGGATTGAGGTGAACTGGTAAAGGATTCCGCGGATGATCGCCGCTTCGCGCCGATAAACGTCGAACCGGGTCGGCAGAACAATGAGGTTCGGACAACGTTGCAGCGCCATGAAAGTGGGCATGGCTGAGCGGACACCGAACTTGCGCGCCTCGTAATTGCACGTGGTCAAAACGCCGCGTCGCTCGCGCGCGCCACCCACGCCCACGGGTTTGCCGCGCAACGAAGGGCGATCGCGCACTTCGATCGCCGCATAAAAGCAATCCATATCCAGGTGAATGATCGCTCGCGCTTTTGGTTCGTCTCCCACACGGAAGTGTCGCATAACGGAACGCCGCGACATCTGGCGTTTTCTCGCCTCAATTCGCAATTTCTGGCTTTGCAATGAGCGATTCTCTTTTGATATTAACCCTTGTAACTTTCTCCTGAAATGGACACTTCTACCTCTGTCGCAGCGCATCACGATCCACACGAGCACGCCGGCGAACACGAGCATCACGAGCTCGGCTTTTGGCGAAAATACATTTTCTCCACCGACCACAAGGTGATCGGAATTCAGTACGGCCTTTGCGGCCTGGTTTTCCTTTTCTTCGGCTTTTGCCTGATGATGCTGATGCGGTGGCAACTGGCGTATCCCGGTCAGGCGCTCCCTGTTATCGGCAAATGGCTTCCGTTCATTTTCGGCCCGGGCTCGATGCCGGACGGGAAAATGACGCCCGATTTTTATAACTCGTTAGGCGCAATGCACGGCACGATCATGATTTTTGCCGGCGTCGTGCCGCTTGCCTTTGCTGCGTTTGGCAATTTCGTCGTGCCGCTGCAAATCGGCGCGCCAGATATGACGTTCCCGAAGGTGAACGCGGCGAGCTTTTGGGCGTTCGCAGTGGGCGGCGTGATCATGTTGATCAGTTTCTTCGTGCCTGGCGGCGCGGCGAAGAGCGGCTGGACTTCCTACACGCCGCTGGCGGGCATCGCCGATAGTGGCCCGGGACATAATCCGGTGTTCAACGGGCAGACGCTCTGGTTGCTCGGATTCATTTTTCTCATCACGTCGTCGTTGCTCGGCGCCATCAATTTCATCACAACCATCATTCAATTGCGTGCTAAGGGACTGACCTGGATGCGGCTGCCGTTCTTCGTCTGGTCGCAATTTGTCACTGCGTTTCTCTTAGTTCTGGCGTTCCCGCCACTGGAAGCGGCGATCATCATGCAGCTAATGGATCGGGTCGCGCACACCAGCTTCTTTCTCCCGGTCGGCCTGGTCGTGAATGGCGCGCCGGCGTATATCAGCGGCGGCGGCAGCCCGCTTTTGTGGCAACACCTGTTCTGGTTCCTCGGGCACCCGGAAGTTTACGTGCTAATTCTGCCGGCATTCGGCATTGTGGGCGAAATTCTGGCCAACAATTCACGCAAACCGCTTTGGGGTTATAAATCGCTGGTCTTTTCAGTCCTCGTGATCGGCTTTCTATCGTTCATCGTGTGGGCGCATCACATGTGGCTCACCGGAATGGGCTCCGCCGTCAGTGCATTCTTTCAGACCACAACGCTCCTGATTTCGATTCCGTCGGTGATCATCCTGAGCGCGTTCTTCATTTCACTTTGGGGCGGCTCGATTCGTTTCACCGTGCCGATGCTTTTCACCATCGCGTTTCTGCCGATGTTTGGAATCGGTGGACTGACCGGTATTCCGCTGGCGTTTAATTCGGCCGATCTTTATCTGCACGATACTTATTACGTCATCGCGCATTTCCATTACATCGTCGCACCCGGCACGATCTTCGGGCTCTTCGCGGGTGTGTATTTCTGGTTCCCTAAAGCGACCGGCCGAAAGATGAACGATTTCTGGGGAAAAGTGCATTTCTGGCCGACGCTGATCTGCATGAACGTGATCTTTCTTCCGATGTTTTTGCAGGGCATGGCCGGAATGCATCGGCGCTGGTATGACGGCGGGCAGGGATGGCTCCTGGCGAATGAGCACACCGTTTGGGGATTGACCGCCTTTCAGTGGAACGTGCCGATTTCTTGGGCAGCATGGATTATGGGGCTCGCCCAAATTCCGTTCATCATTAATTTCTTTTGGAGCATTAAGCACGGCGAAAAAGTGAACGACAATCCGTGGGAAGCGACGACGCTCGAATGGACTGCGCCTTCGCCGCCACCGCATGGAAATTTCCTCACCACGCCAGTTGCATATCGCGGCCCGTACGAATACAGCCTGCCCGGTCGCGAACGCGATTTCACGATGCAGAACGAGCCGGTGGAACCGGCTGAACGAACACGCCGCAAACCTCCCGCAGAACTCGTTCACGCATAGCTGTTCTGTGATCTACTGAATCATGGAAATTCCGTACACAATCTCCACTCGCCCCGATACCGGTCTTTGGAACGCAAAGATCGGCATCTGGCTTTTTCTTGCGTCGGAAGTAATGCTCTTTGGCGGACTTTTTTCCGCCTACATATTTTTGCGCATCGATGCGCCGCCGGGTATGTGGCCGCACGGATTGCTCAACGTCCCGGTAGGCACGATGAACACTGCGATCCTGATTATGTCGTCGGTGACGGTCGTGCTGGCTTGGGCGTCGCTGAAGATGCGGAAGTATCGCGCCTACTGGTGGTACATGTTGGCCACGATTACCTGCGGTGTGATCTTCTTGACCGTCAAACTCGCGTATGAGTGGCCGCAGAAGTTCGACCACTTTGGCGCTTACATTAAAACAGAAGCGCTGGGGAAGTACGAACAGTATCTGGGCAACGAGTATGCTGCGGAAAAAGGCTTGCCGCCACGGCTCGAAATTACAGGACACTTGCACAATCGCGCCGCCTTAAAGGATCCGAACATCAAAGAATACGAAGTCGCGCTCGACCCACTGAACGCGGAACCAACAAATCCTGAGATGGATCGGCCGCATTTCTGGCCTCGTCCAGCGACGGAGAAGATCGCCACGATTGAAAAGGAGGACGTGCAATACGCCACAATGTTTGAGCCCAGGCACAGCGCGTATTTTGCCAGCTATTTTACGATCACGGGCTTACACGGTCTACATGTGCTGGGTGGCGTGCTGGTGTTTATCTACATGTGGCTGCCTGTGAGCAAACGTCTTTACCAGCATAACCCCGAACACCTGGCCAATCGTGTCGAAGTGAGTGGGTTGTTCTGGCACTTCGTCGATCTGATCTGGATTTTTGTGTTTCCGCTCTTTTACCTGCTCTAAGCCATGAACACAGAGCGCTGTCATGTT
>JBKOYE010000193.1:0-20198 GCA_046725275.1 Verrucomicrobiota bacterium | reverse complement strand
GATCAAAGGTGACTACCACAGGCGTACCATTTGCCGCACGAGCATGCTCCGCAGAAGTGGAGATCACTGCCTGATGACCCAAATGGACGCCATCGAACACACCGATGGCGAGAAAGAGCGGGCTTGGTAACTCCGAGAGCTCTGGAATCGAACGGAGGATTTGCATTATAACTCGCTACGCTCCGCGTATCTTGGAAACTTCGGGCAAACTAAGCATCCGCTTGAGAATGTTCTCTCGCGTCGCGTTTTTGATCTCGCCGACAGTGATCGCGTTAACTACGTCGAAGCGGCCGGATTTCGTCCGGCGAAGCGATTTCAAATGCGCGCCGCAACCGAGCGCTTCGCCGATGTCATGAACATAGGTGCGCACGTAAAAGCCTTTGCTGCAGAGGACGCTGAAATCAATTTCTGGCAAGGCGATACGGTCGATTGTATGGCGATAGACGTGAACGAGGCGCGGCTCGCGCTCCACAACCTTTCCCTCGCGCGCCAGCTTGTACAACGGCACGCCACCGTGTTTTTTCGCAGAAACCATGGGCGGCAACTGGTAAAAATCGCCCCGGAATTTTTCGAACCCAGCCTTGATTTGATTTTCATCCAGTGCAGGGATAGGACGTTGCTGAATCACTTCGCCTTCACGATCCTGTGTGTCGGTCGTGACTCCGAGGACAAATGTGCCCACGTATTCCTTATCCTCGCTCATGAGCAAATCCTGAACTTTTGTGCCGCGACCGATGGTGAGGAGAAGCAGACCCGTGGCGATCGGATCGAGCGTGCCGCAATGGCCGATTTTTTTTGTTTCAAGTTTACGCCGCGCCAGCGCTACAACGTCGTGTGACGTCATCCCTTCGGCCTTATCGACGAGCAGGACGCCGTCAGGAGACGCGGGCGCGTTTAACGGCTTCACCAGTTTCCTCCAGAACTTTTTGTTCGACTTCAGCGAGGGTTCCTCGAATTCGCGCTCCCGCGGCGAGTGAATGCCCGCCGCCGCCAAATTTTTGGCAAATAGCGCAGACATCCACCCGTTCATCTTTCGACCGCATGCTGACGCGCACCTTCCCGTCGGAAAGTTCCTCAAAAAAAACAGCGACGGTGACACCGCGAACTGCCCGGAGATGATCGATCAAACCTTCGTTATCTTCGGGAATTACACCGAGCTGTCCGGCCGTCTTCAAGCTTAAGCCAAACGTTGCAACGCGGCCGCATTCGCTGAACCGCATTGTTCGCAAGAGCTCGCGCAAAAGTTCCAGCCTACGGCGAGGATAGTTTTCGTACAATTGCTGGCCGATCTTCCCAACGTCGAGAGCGCCGGCGCGCACCAACTCGGCAGCAATTTCAAACGTGCGCGCACTTGTTTTTGGATATTGGAACGAACCGGTATCGGTCGAAATCGCCGCGAAGAGATTTTCTGCCATATCGTGATCGAACGGCAGACCCTGGCTCTTGATCAGCCTGAAAATAATTTCTCCCGTGGCGGGCGCGCTCGGATCGATGATCACCAGATCGCCGTAGCCCGGATTGCTGACGTGATGGTCGATGTTGATCCAGATCTTTGCCGAACCAATCGCTGCGAGCGTCGTGCCCAACCGGCTTTGAATTGCGGTGTCGAGCGCGATGGCAACATCAACGTGCTCAGCCGTTGAAGGCGGTTTCGTCAGCAATTCTGCGCGGGGCAGGAACGAGTATTTCTCCAGCATGCCTTCTTCATTCCAAATACGCACGTTCTTCCCGAGTTGCTGAAGTGAGAGCCCGAGCGCGAGCTGACTCCCAAGCGCATCGCCATCGGGACGAACGTGACTGAGCACGACGAACTGTTGATGTTCGCGAAGGACCCGGCCGATCTCTTCAAAGGTCGTGTTGCTCACGCGCGTTCGCCGTCGCCTTTGCCGAGATCGTCCAAAATTTCAAGCACGCGTGCACCGCGTTTGATGGAGTCGTCGAGATGAAAAATAAGATGCGGCGTATATTTCAATACGACGTGCCGGGACAGTTCCGCCTGCAACGCCGGGCGATGGGCCTCAAGTTTATCGATTACGCTTCCGCCATTATCGGCGCCGAGAGTGCTGACGAAAACGTGGGCGCTCTTAAGATCGGCCGCGACATCCACAGCGTTGATGCTGACCAGTGCGCCTTCGAAATTAATTTCGCGCGCAATGATGCCGCTGAGCTCACGTTTCACAAGTTCGTTTACGCGTAGTTGCCGGTGTTTCATTGTACCTTTTGTCTGTGGTCCATTGCGTCCCAAGTGATCAGAGAGACTGAAGGGACGAATGCCTGACGAATCACAATTTCTGCGCGATTTGCTCCAGCTGATAGCACTCGATTACGTCGCCCACCTGATATTCGCTAAAATCGCCCAGCTTGATTCCACACTCCAGACCGGAACGGACTTCTTTCACATCGTCTTGGAAGCGGCGCAGCGTGGAAATGCCGCCATCGTAAACCGGCTGGCGCTTTCGCAGCACGCGAGCGCGCGCAACCCGGGCGATGCGGCCATCGGTCACGAGACAACCAGCGACAATGCCTTTGCTCAACTGGAAAACCTGTTTCACTTCCGCGTGGCCGATTACCGTTTCGCGTAACTCCGGTTCCAGCAGACCGGCCATGGCGTCTTTGATTTGATCGAGCAACTCATAAATGATGCTGTAAAGCTTGATCTGCACGCCTTCCCGTTTCGCAGCCGGGACTGCCATGGTCTCAACCTTCACGTTGAAACCGACGACTACTGCGTCTGACGCGCTTGCCAGGAGAATGTCGGATTCTGAAATCGGTCCGACGGCCGAGTGAATAATCTCCAGATCAACTTTTTTGCTTTCGATCTGTTTCAAGGCGTTCACGATCGCTTCCACCGAACCTTGCGTGTCGGCCTTCAAAACGATCCGCAGCACTTTCTTGCCTTCGGCGGTCTCCAGTAGAGTCTCGAGCGTGGCGCGTTGCGGAACGAACAGTTTGTTCGTGCGCTTTGTTTCAAGCCGTTCGTCACTCAGTTGTTTCGCGGCGCGCTCCGATTCCATCACGAGGAACTCGTCGCCCGCATTAGGCAGCCCGGTAAACCCGAGAACTCTAACTGGCGTTGAAGGCCCCGCTTGTTTGACCGGTTTGCCTCGGTCGTCGAGTAAGGATTTTACTTTGCCGCTGTAGTCGCCGCAGATAAATGGATCGCCGATTTCCAATGTGCCCATCTGCACAATCACCGTGGCAGTAGGTCCCCGACCGGGCTCCACTTGCGCTTCGATGAGAGTGCCCCGCGGTCTCGCCGTCGGTGAAGCTTTCAGCTCCATTATCTCGGCCTGTAGAGCCATCATCTCGAGCAAGTGATCGATTCCGGTGCCTTTGGTTGCCGACACCGGACAAATGATCGTTTCGCCTCCCCAATCTTC
The DNA here is from genome assembly GCA_046725275.1 of Verrucomicrobiota bacterium. Lineage (GTDB taxonomy): Bacteria > Verrucomicrobiota > Verrucomicrobiia > Chthoniobacterales > UBA10450 > Udaeobacter. The sequence goes on along the minus strand of JBKOYE010000193.1, from coordinate 16,818 downwards.
TGGAGTCAAAGCATGGTCTTGGAGTTGTTTTTTCACCCGCTCGAGGTTTGCGCCGGGAAGATCCATTTTGTTCACTGCCACCATGATCTTTACATGCGGCGCGGCTTTGGCGTGATTAATCGCTTCGACGGTCTGCGGCATAATGCCGTCCTCCGCCGCGACAACGAGCACAACGATGTCGGTGACATTCGCGCCACGCGCGCGCATCGCGGTGAACGCAGCGTGTCCTGGTGTATCAATGAATGTAATTTTGTGCCCATTGTGCTCGACGCCATACGCGCCGATATGCTGCGTGATCCCACCGGCTTCGCCGGCTGCGACTCGCGTCTTTCGAATCGCGTCCAACAAGCTGGTTTTGCCGTGATCGACGTGCCCCATGAAAGTGATGATGGGCGCGCGTGGCTTGAGTTCCTCTTCCTTCTGAATGACCGGCGGAGGCGGCGCAACGACGGGCTGTTCCACCTTGTGAACGCCGGCTCCCTTTTCCCGCCGCTCTTTTTCCAGAATGAACCCGTGGTTCTCCGCGATCTTTGCAGCGATGTCAGGCTCGATTGTCTGGTTGATGTTGGCGAAGATATTATGCGTCATCAGCTCTGCGATCAGCTGATGCGGTTTTAATCCAAGCTCGCTGGCAAACTGCTTAACAACGATCGGCGGCTTTATAAGCAGAACCTTTTGCTGCGGTCCGGCTTCTACTTCGGGAGAAGGGGAGGCAATTTCGGAAGCCGTTGTCTCTGCTGCCTCAACAGGCGGGGCTGGCGGTAAAGACGCCTGCGCCGGCGGCGGTGCAGGCTTGGAAGGTGTCTCGAGCGAGGCCCGGATACGCGAGATCGGGGGCAGGATCGCGCGTTTTGTTTTTATCTCGCCGTCCTTAGATTTTTTTGCCGGTTTCTTTCGATCAATTAGCGAGACAGTCTCCTGGTGAGGGCTCGGCTGTATCGGAACCTTAGACTCGGGTGTTTCCGACTGAATGCCGCGCTGCTTGACACGCGCAGGTGCGTCCGTCGGTGCAACCTGGGTTTTTAGGTTGCCTTTCGAAAGCTTTGTTTTTGGCGCGGCAGCAGGCTTCGGAGGAGCAGTGGTCTTGCGCCCTGCCCCGAAAGCTTTCGAGGCGGGTTTACCGGTTGCAGTTTTGCTGCTCGTCTTTGTTGCCATTGTTCTAAAATTTCGCTCATGGCTCAAGCGTCCTCAAACCGGAGCGATGTTAGTGTACGACTTCCTGTCGGTGCACTGCCTCGTAGATTTCGCGCGCCTTTGCTTCGTCCACTGCGAGAATATCCACCAAATCCTGCACATCTGCATCGCGCAATCCTTCCAAATTGGTAAATCCGGATTTCACCAGAGCCAGTGCCTGTTCTCCGGTGACCGGGAGCGCGCTGGCGAGAGTCTGTGCGGCTTGGGCCACCTTCTGTTCAACGACTGTAGTCGCCGACGTGTCCTTGCCGATGTTGATTTCCCAGCCCGTGAGCCGCGAAGTTAGTCGCGCGTTCTGTCCCTTCTTCCCGATCGCGAGCGAAAGCTGGTCTTCATCTACAGAGATTTGGACGCTCTTTTTTTCTGTGTCGAAAACAAGATTTTTCACTTTTGCCGGCTTCAGCGCCTCCAGAATGTATTCCTTGGGATCCGAACTCCACCGAATAATATCGACCTTTTCGTTGTTGAGCTCGCGCACAATGTTTTTGACACGCGACCCACGCATGCCCACGCAAGCGCCGACTGGATCCACTTTCTCGTTCGCGCTCCACACCGCGATCTTGGTGCGATAACCGGCTTCTCGCGCGATGCCGCGAATTTCCACGGTGCCGTCCGCGATTTCGCTGACTTCGAGTTCAAACAGGCGCCGCACGAAATTCGGGTGGCTGCGCGACACGATAATTTCTGGACCCCGGATGCCGTTTTCGACTGCCACCACGTATGCGCGGAGACGATCGCCCACGTTGTAATCTTCCACCGCGACTCGCTCGCGTTGCGGCATCACGGCCTCGAATTTCCCAAGGTCGAGAATGACATCAGAACGGTCGAAGCGCCGCACCGTTCCGCTCACGATTTCGCCCGCACGATCTTTGAATTCCTCGTAAATCATTTCTTTCTCGGCCTGCCGGATTCGCTGCATCATGGCTTGCTTTGCGGTCTGCGCGGCGATGCGTCCGAAATTCTTCGGCGTGACTTCGACTTCCACGGTATTGCCGACATTCGCGTCCGGTTTGATCTTGCGCGCCTTCGAGAGCTCGATTTCGTCCTGCGGATTAGCTACCTGATCAACGACGAGCAAATTTGCCAGCGCGCGGATTTCGCCGGTCTTACGGTTAATGTCGATGTGCAAATCGCGAGAGGCACCCACGCTCTTTTTCGATGCGGAGAGCAGGGCGTTCGAAACAGCCTCGAGCAGGATTTCGCGTTTGATCCCGCGCTCCCGCTCCAGGTAATCGAGCATCGCAATAAATTCGGCGTTCATAAAAAACATGCAGCCCGCAGACTCAAAAGAGTGGGACACCAGTTCCCACTCCGTTCAGCGCGCGGACTAGGTTGATAGCTTACGTTCGCGAACGTTCCCGTCAAGCTGCGGTTCGGTTTGATTTGACGTTAGGTGCTAAGCTTCGGATAAATCGCAAGCAGTAATTGAGTCAAAACCTAATGAACTTGCGACTTCGCGCCGTCGCTGTCGTTGTCCTCATATGGGCCGTGATCTATTTACCCGCGCTGGGCTCGATCGCCATCAAAGGAGAAGAGGGACGCCGAATTTTGCCGGCGGTACGGATGCTTGAGACTGGGAATTACATCGTCCCTCAAGTGGGAAGTAACCCGTATTATCGCAAGCCGCCTCTGGTGAATTGGTTGGTGGCCACGTCCTTCAAGACTTTTGGCGTACGCAACGAATGGACAGCGCGATTGCCGTCGGCTTTGTCGGTCCTCACTGTTGCGATTGCCTTTGTTACTATCGCGGGCGCCAGTCTCGGCTCGAGAGCTTCGATCATCGCTGCCCTGATCTGGATGACAAACATCGGCATAATCGAAAAGGGCCGATTAATTGAGATCGAAGCGCTCTATGTGTCTCTTTGCGGTCTGGCGATTATTTTTTGGCTGAGCTATTTTCTCCAAAAGAAATCTCCGTGGCTCATTTGGCTTCCGGCATCCGTTTTCCTCGGGCTCGGTCTGCTGGCAAAGGGGCCCACGCACCTGGTATTTTTCTACGGGATAACGCTAGCCATTCTAGCGTATTCGAAAGATTGGCGGCTGCTCATTCATCCTGCCCATTTCGTCGCGCTCGCCGTGATGCTTGGGATTGCGGCGGCATGGGCTTTTCCGTTCCTCTACAGCACCACAAGCGGCGTTGCGATGGATAAGTGGTCAGCTCAATACACCGGACGCTTGAAGGGCATCGATTTCAAGTTCTTCAGTTGGATCCAAAATATCCCCCGCGGCCTGATCTATTTTCTGCCATGGATTGTTCTGTTTCCGTTTGCGCGATTTGCAAAATTGCAGGACGAGCCTGAGCAGCGGTTGGCGCGCGCGCTATCCTGGGGAAGTGCAGTGCCGTTTCTGGCGGTTAATCTTGTCCCGGGGGCGGTCGCCCGGTACAGCATGCCGGCAATAGTTCCAGCGTCGTGGCTGCTGGGAATGATCTGTGCTGGCAACGCATTGCAATGGCCGCGAGGCTGGATAAAAAACGAACGCCTTTCGGACGCGGTTGTGGCGGCGTTCGTCGGACTCGGGCTCGTCATTGGGGCGATCGGCTATCCGATTACGGCAACAGTGTTAAAAGATCGGCAGCAGGTGAAAAAGGCCGCCGCAGAAATCAACGCGCTCGTCCCGACGACTGAGACGCTTTATGCCGTGAACCCGGATTATCAGCCGGTCTTTTTCTATGTGAAAGCGCCCGTGCGATACGTGAGCTACGTCAAGAATCTGCCGCGCAATGTGCGCTATTTTCTTGTTCGAAATGAGAACGAAGCTGAGGCATTAGTCGCACGAAAATGGTCTCCGCAGCGCGCACGTCCAGTTGCGCGGGTACGAGATTACAGCAAACGCGAGATGGTTCTCTTCGAAGTGGCGCCTCCGAACGAGGATTGACAGACGCGCAGATTGGAATTGGTTAGCATACTAACCAATTTGGCCTAGAGAGTTATGTCCGGCAGCGACACCACTGAAACATTTGGCCAGTTGCTCCATGGCACAGCTCGTGCATGGCGGCAAAAGCTGGACGAGCGTCTCAAACCTATGGGGCTGAGCCAGGCGAAATGGCGCACGCTGATGCATTTGTCTCTGGCACGAGACGCCCTTACCCAGGCGGAAATCGCCGCGCGGCTCGGTGTAGAAGAGCCTTCCGTGGTGACACTGTTGCATCGTTTGGAACGCGAAGATTGGATCACACGCAGCAATTCGCCGCGGGACCGCCGTTGCAAGATGGTGCTGCTCGGCCGTCGCGCGCAGCGCGTAATTGCCCAGATCAATTCAAGCGCCGAGACACTGCGGCATGAACTGCTGTCAGACATTCCGATGTCGGATCTTCAAACCTGCATAAGAGTGCTGGCGCGTATACGGGAGCGCGCCGACAAAGATGATAAGACCTGCTCCGGTCGCGACGGAGCGGTGGTGCATCGCTTGGGCCGGCACAACGGCCACCCTAAGCAGGGAGATTCGATTTCAAGAAAAGGAACATTTCGCAAGCGGCTCAAATGAAAGCTAACACTGCGGTCAGCCATCATAAGACATTGGATTACGGCGCGTCCGGGCCATCGACGAGATCCCAAACGAAACGCGCACGTGCTGCGAATCAGAGGATTCCGAAATGGGCGTACTTGCTTTTCATTCTCCTGGCAGGGTTTGTCACTTACCGGATTCTCCAACATAGGGCCACTGAGGTTAAAGCTGCTCAGCCGGCACCGCGTCCCGCCAGTGTCGCCAAGGTCATCACAAAGGACGTACAGCTTTATCTGGATGAGATCGGTACATGTGCAGCATACGAGACGGTACAAATCCAGGCGCAGGTGAGCGGAGTAATCATCGGGCGCCATTTTCAGGATGGCTCCGATGTGAAGAAAGGCGATTTGCTCTTTACAATCGATGCACGGCCGTTTCAGGCCGCTCTCGATCAGGCGAAAGCGCAAGCGGCTTTAGATCAGGTGACGCTGAAGCGACAAGAGGACCTGCGCGCGAGAAAGGTCATAGCGCAGCAGGACTACGACATTGCTGTAGCGAACGCGCAGAAGTCACAGGCAGCGGCGGAAGCTGCGCAGGTGAACTTCGACTATTGCTTCATCAAGTCGCCGATCAACGGGCGAATAGGCCTTCGCAATGTCGATGTCGGCAACCTGGTTGGACCTTCCAGTCAGGCTCTTGTCACAATCCAAGGCTTGGATCCGATCTACACCGATTTCACTGTGGCCGAGAATGATCTTCCCGTCGTGCGAAAATATCTCGGCGGCGCAAACGTGAAAGTGGAAACCTACCTCGCGGATGGCTCGATTACACCGCGGATGGGCGATTTGTACTTCATCGACAACGCAGTGCAGCCGGGCTCCGGGACGGTCAGAGCCCGCGGGGTCACGCCAAATCCTGATCGCGCGCTGTGGCCGTCGGAATTCGTCCGGGTCCGTTTCGTTTTAGACATCCTCAAGGATGCGACGCTTGTGCCGTCGCAGGCTGTGCAGGTCAGCCAGAACGGTCCGTTCGTTTTCGTAGTAAAACCGGACAACACGGTCGAGCTTCGACCGGTAACGCCTGGCCAACCTCAACAAGGCGATCTCACCGTGATCGAGAACGGTGTGAAACCCGGCGAGACGGTGGTTGTCACTGGCCAGCTTGCCCTTTCGCCGGGAGCCAAAATAGCGCCGCAACCATACGCAGCTCAACCTCCCGCCACGCCTGAGCGCTCTGCCGCTGCAAAAAGCGCAATCTCATATGAATGACGGAGAGCAACATGACGGCGAAAGTGAAGTAAAGGCTCACGAGCGCGTAAGGTCCAGATCATTCGAGGCGCAGCCGGAGCCCACGGCAAAGTTGGTTCCAGTCAAAGGCTCGGGGCTCTCCGGGCCATTCATTCGTCGACCGGTAATGACAGTGTTGCTGACCTTGTCGGTCATCGTCGCTGGTCTGGCGACTTACGGTAAACTCGCCGTGAACGATCTCCCAGCAGTCGATTATCCCGTCATTCAAGTTAGCTGCTCGTACCCCGGCGCGGACCCGACCACGATGGCGAACAACATCGCCACGCCGCTGGAGAAACAATTTCTGCAGATTCCCGGGCTGGACATCATCACCAGCACGAGCACGCAGAGCAATACGCAGTTCACGCTGCAATTTGTTCTAAGCAAAAGTATCACCGACGCCGCGACTGATGTGCAGGCCGCTATTCAGCGCGCGACGGGGAAATTGCCGATCGATCTGCCGAGTCCGCCGACGTTCACGAAAACGAACCCGAACGATCAGGCGGTCTACTTGTTAGGCTTGATGTCGGACACACTGACTGACTGGGACCTCTACAAGTATGCGTCCACGGTTGTGGCGCAACGTATTAACATCCTACCAGGCGTTTCGCAGGTGAACATTTATGGCGTGCAGGGCGCGATTCGAGTGAAGGCCGACCCGTCGGCGCTGGCTGCGCGCGCACTGACGATGGATGATCTGGCCAGCGCGATTAAAGCGGGAACTGTCTATTCCGGCGCGGGGCAATTCGATGGTGCGCATCGGACGTTTGTTCTGCAACCGAACGGACAGATCGATAAGTCCGAGGGATATCGCAACCTGATCGTCGCGCGCAACCCGAACGGTTCACCAGTTTACTTGCGCGATGTAGCTGACGTGCGCCAGAGCGTTCAGGACGAACGCATCTCGCGCTTTTTCTGGATGCGTGGTTTTAATCCGCCCGGCGCGGTGGTTGTGCTGGCGGTTTCACGACAGGCCGGCGCAAACGCAGTCGAAGTGGCCAACTCCGTCAAAGCGCTGTTCCCGGAACTGCGCGCGAGTTTGCCTGGCTCGATCAAGTTCACCCCAGTATTCGATCGCTCGCAAACCATCGTGAACTCCGCTGCCGAAGTGAAATGGACGTTGGTGATCGCTTTCGTGCTGGTGGTGATGGTTATCTACGTGTTTCTCGGCCGCGCTACCGACACGCTGATTCCCGCTGTGGCGTTACCGATGTCGTTGCTACTTACGGTGGCGGTGATGTACATGCTCAATTTCTCCATTAACAATCTCACGTTGATGGCGCTGACCCTGGCGATTGGCTTTCTTGTAGATGACGCCATCGTGTTTTTGGAAAACGTCGTGCGCCGAGCCGAGCACGGCGAATCGATCCTCAAAGCGACCTTCAACAGCGCCGGTGAAATTTCTTTCACGATCCTGTCGATGACGCTCTCGCTCGCTGCAGTTTTCATTCCGTTGGTTTTCATTCCTGGACTGCTTGGCCGAATTTTCCGGGAATTTTCCGTCACGATCATCGTGGCGATTCTCGCCTCGGGCCTGGTGTCGCTGACGCTTACGCCATTGATGTGTGCGCGCATCCTTGGTGAGCGCAGAGCTGGTCACAGACGTGCCTGGATGGAACGGCACACAGGCAATTTCATCAAACGCGTCATCGCTGCTTACGGGCGGGTGCTCGACAAGTTTCTCGATCGTGCTTGGCTCACCGTGCCGATCCTGATCGCGTGCATTCTTGGTCTTTGGTTCTTCTTCACGCATCTGCCCTTCACCTTGATACCGCCGGGCGACAGCGGCTTCATTCGCGGCGTGTTCATCGCGCAGGAAGGCTCCTCGCCGGCGCAAATGCGCGCGTTCCAAGCGCAGGTGAACCAAAAACTCCAGGCGGATCCATCCGTGGGGCAATTCTTCACGCTGGCCGGTTTTTCTTCGCGCAGCGCCTTGTCGCAGGGCCTGATCTTTCTGATTCTGAAGCCGCGCGGTGAGCGTCCGCCGATCGATCAAATTATTTTGCGACTGCAAAAATCGATCAGCTCAATTCCCGGCCTCACCGCAGTGTTAACACCGAGTCCGGTGTTGCAAATCAGCGTCGGCGCCACGAGCCAGACCCAGGGTCAGTATGCGTACACGATTAGTGGCATCGTGCCTCAGGACGTTTATGCGATGGCCGATGAATTATTGAAAAAGCTGCAACAGTTCAAAGGCTTCGCCAGTGTTCGCTCCGATTACTACCACAGCACACCTAATCTTAGGATCGACATCAACCGCGATCGCGCCGCAACTTACGGCGTTTCTACTTCAGCGATCCAAAGCCTGTTGCGCAACGCCTACTCGCAAAACTACATCTATCTCATCAAAGAGCCGGACGACCAATACCAGGTTATTCTCGAAGTGAAAGACAAGGAGCGCGCGCACCCAGGAGACTTGGACGATCTCTACGTCCGTAGTAGTACGAGCGGCAATTTCAGCGCGAGCGGCTCGGGTGGCGGAACGATCGCCACGACCACAGGCAACATGGCGAGCCTCGTGCCGTTGCGTGTCGTGACATCAACAAAGGAAGTCATCGGTCCGCAGGCGGTGAACCATTTAAACCAGTTCACTAGCGTTACGTTCAACTTCAACCTGTTGCCAAACGTCGCGATCGGCGATGCGACGAAATACATCGAGGACGCCTTCGCTCAACTCCAGCCGCATTACCCGACCGTGCAAGGGATGTTCCAAGGCGAAGCGCTCGTGTTCAGGCAGCTGTTTCGATCGCTGCCCCTGCTGCTGCTTGCCGCAATTTTCGTCATGTATGTGATCCTAGGAATCCTTTACGAGAGTTATGTGCACCCGTTCACGGTCTTGTTCCCGGCCATTGTGCCTGCGGTCGTCGGCGGGTTGGCCACGTTGTATCTGTTCCACTCAGTGCTTTCCCTCTACAGCGTGATCGGACTATTCCTTTTGTTAGGCATCGTGAAGAAGAACGGAATCATGGTAGTCGATTTCGCTTTGCAACGAATCGACGAAGGTTGGGACCTTCGCTCGGCCATTCACGAAGCCAGCATGGAACGGTTTCGTCCTATCATGATGACGACGCTCGCCGCGCTCATGGGCGCGATCCCGATAGCTCTGGGATTCGGCCAGGATGCCGCTTCGCGTCGGCCGCTAGGTCTAGTGATCGTGGGCGGTCTGATTTTCTCACAGATGGTGACGTTATTTGTTACGCCAGTGATCTACCTCTGGCTTGAATGGTTCCAGGAGCACGTGCTCGACAAGGTGCCGTTCCTCCGTAGCGCCCACTATCACGAGCACGAAGGTGAGCCCGCGCGAGGGCAGGTGCGACCCGAGCCAGCGGGAGTGCACTAGATTCTCGTGCTCCTGCTCTTACTCTTGTTCGAGGGCAGTCCGAAAGATCAAGAGCATGAGCAAGAGTAGGAGTAATGAGGAATGTTGTTTAGCATGCGCGCGATGGTTCTCGACCGGCCGAAACAGCCCCTGCAATTGCGCGACGTGTCAAAGCCCAAGCCGGGCAGGGGACAACTGCTCGTGCGCGTCAGCACGTGCGCGGTTTGCCGCACCGACCTTCACGTGGTCGATGGCGAATTGCCTGATCCGAAACTGCCGTTGATTCTGGGTCACCAGATCGTTGGTCGCGTGGAAGAAATCGGCGAAGAAGCAAATTCGAAATTCCAGATCGGAGATCGGGTTGGCATTCCGTGGCTGGGCTGGACGGATGGCGATTGCGCTTATTGCCGATCAGGCCGGGAAAATCTCTGCGATAATGCGCGTTTCACCGGTTACACCATAGACGGCGGTTACGCTGAGTTCACGGTCGCCGATGCACGATATTGTTTTCATCTGCCGGAGCGTTACAACGACCTAGAGGTTGCGCCGTTGCTTTGCGCGGCGCTGATCGGTTACCGGTCCTATCGCAAAACCGGCAACGCGCGCGGCCTAGGCATTTACGGATTCGGCAACGCTGCGCATTTGATTGCGCAGATAGCGTTATACGAAGGACGTGAACTGTTCGTGTTTACGCGACCGGGTGACAAAGCAACGCAGCAAGCTGCAAAAGAACTCGGCGCGGTTTGGGCCGGCGGGTCCGACGAAATGCCGCCGGAGAAACTCGACGCGGCGATTGTCTTCGCATCGGTGGGCCCGCTGGTGCCCGCGGCGCTGCGCGCGCTCGCCAAAGGCGGCGTCGTGGTGTGCGGCGGAATTCACATGACCGACATTCCCTCGTTTCCTTATGCCGACCTCTGGGAAGAGCGCGTAATCACATCAGTCGCAAACCTAACCCGGCGCGACGGCGAGGAATTTTTTGAAATCGCGTCCCGCGTTACCCTTCGAACGCACACGGAAACATTCCCATTGGAAGAGGCCAACACTGCGTTGGATCGATTTCGCGAAGGCAAACTCAAGGGCACAGCCGTGCTAGTTGTAAATGCGGTTGCAAATCAATAGGTAGCGGCGATTGACCTCAATCGCCTGTAGCCGCTTCGCTATGCGAAGCGTTACGCGTCGCCCACAGGGCGACGGCTACAAGCTCTTACCGCACCTTTATTGATCGTTAACGACTACTTGTGGCGTCGAGCTCTTCAACTCCACTCGGTCGCTCACCTTCTGGATAAGCACTCGCTGTGCTTTTAGCTCCGCCTTGAGCGCCTCAATCTCCTTCTGCAGTTGCGCCACCTTATGCTGCTCTTCCACAAAAGCTTTGTGTTCTTTCAGAAATTCGTTGAGCAACATCGCGTTCACTACCTCGTAGCGCACGGTGTAAGGTTTCCCCTCGCGATCGCGTAATCCGGGTTCACCCTTTCCACTTCTTCAGCGACAAGGCCAAATTGTGCGGTCCTCTTTGGGTCAATATCTTTCTTGTAGTGGAAAGTGACTGGTTTGAGGGCGAGGATGCTTCGCTTGCCTCGTCATCGGCTTGATGTCGTCTTTAAAGCGCTCAGAGGAGGGTGCCACGCCAAGTTGACCAGTTGATATGTCTATAACAACATTTGTACCGGTGATGGGCGTTTCGAGAATGCCTGCGATAAAGGTTGCGCTGATCAGGTTCTCCCCAGCCTAGCGTGCTTCGGCTCGCGCGCGAGGAGTGAACTGTTTAACGAAATCGCCTGGAGGCCGCCGCCGTTCGTCATCACGAACGGAACCGGCGGCATCGGCGAGTGCTTCTTCCTCGGGCGAGAGGAACGGCTTGAACCGGCTCTTGTCGATCGCTTTCATGAACGCTTCGTGCGCGGAGACGATGCCTTTTTCCAGAAGCGCCCAAATCGCGTCATCCATGAATTGCATTCCTTGTACTCGACCGGAAACAATCACATCCTGCAGCTTGTGGGTGGCGCCTTCACGAATGATGGCGGCGACGGCCGCGTTCGCGATTAGAATCTCATTCACTGCAATGCGCCCCGGTCGATCCGATCTTTTCAAAAGCAATTGCGCCACCACGCCACGAAGCGAGTTTGCCAGCATGGCGCGCGCTTGCGGTTGCCGGTCGGCGGGGAAAGCGTCCACCATGCGATCGACAGTCTTGCGCGCATTGTTCGTATGCAGCGTGCCGATTACAAGAAGGCCGGTCTCAGCTGCGGTGAGGGCCAGTGAAATCGTTTCCAGGTCGCGCATCTCGCCGATCAGGACGATGTCGGTATCCTGACGCAACGAAGCCTTTAGACCGGCAGCAAACGAAATTGAATCGGTGGGTACTTCGCGTTGTGTGATGATGCTTCGCTTATTGTTGTGCACGAATTCGATCGGCTCTTCGATCGTCACCACGTGCTTGGAAAAATTTTCATTAATGAAATCGATTAGCGCAGCCTGTGTTGTTGTTTTGCCCGAACCGGTTGGTCCCGTGACGAGGACAAGTCCGCCGCGCAAGTAAGCAAGATCCTTGACGATTATCGGAATGCCTAGCTCTTCGAGAGTCGAAATCTTTGTAGGAATCAATCGAAATGCCGCGCCGTAACCCTCGGACTGCTTAAAGTAGTTGGAGCGAAATCGAGAGTGTTCATCCATCTGGTAGGCAAAATCGAGATCGCCGTGCTGCTCAAAAATCTCCCAGTTATGCGCACCGCAAACTTCGCTCAGCATGCGCGTTGCTTCATCATGCGAAATTGGCTCGGCTCGAATGGGCATGATGTCGCCGTGGGTCCGCATTTTCGGCGATTCCCCCTCTGCGATATGCAAATCCGACGCGCCTTGCCGCACGACGATTTGCAAAAACTGATCAAGAGAAGCCATGGGTTAATGACGAATGACGAATGACGAATGACGAATGAATAACAAAGGAGGAATGGCGGGTGCAACACCGCGTTGGAGGCAAATACGCTCGGCACGAGTGCCGATCAGCAACCGCGTGCGGCTCATTCGGGTTTCGCCATTTGGATTTGTTTCGGATTTCGTCATTCGTGCTTCGTCACTTCTCGAGCTGTGGCCGCACGATCTGTTTCTGGTCGGCGCGCGCGTAAGATTCCTCCGCGCTGATAAGACCGCGCTGGTAGAGATCAACTAATGTGTCGTCCATCAGACGCATGCCTTGTTTTTTTCCGGTCTGAATAATTCCGGGCAACATGAAGGTTTTGTTTTCGCGAATCACGTTGGCCACAGCCGGCGAGTTAGTGAGAATCTCCAGCGCCAGCACCCGCCCGGTTCCATCTTTTTTTGGTATAAGTTGGTGACTGATAACCCCGCGCAACGATTCCGCGACCATTACTCGGACGTGTTCCTGTTGCTCGGGCGGAAACACATCCAGTAACCGGTCAAGTGTCCGGGATGCATTCGCCGTGTGCAGCGTTGCCAGAACAAGATGTCCCGTCTCGGCTGCAGTGATGGCGAGTGAAATCGTTTCCAAATCGCGCATCTCGCCAACCATGATCACGTCCGGATCTTCCCGCAACGCAGCGCGAAGCGCTGCGACGAACGATTCGGTGTGCGTGAAAACTTCGCGTTGGCTAACATGACAATTCTTTGAGCGAATGACGTATTCAATCGGATCCTCCAGCGTGATGATGTGATCATGCCTTTCCATGTTTACCTGCTGGACCATGGCGGCAAGCGTCGTTGACTTGCCGGTGCCCACCGAACCTGTGACAAGAATCAGGCCGTTCTGATAGCGAGTTAGCAATTTGAGGTGCTGCGGCAATCCCAGTTCGTCCATTGTCCGGACGTGCGTATTGATAACGCGAAAGACGATCTCGATGCCCAACCGCTGCCGAACCACGCTCACCCGATACCGCGCGTACTCGTTTTCGTAAGCAAAATCAGAATCGCCGCGACTGTTGAGTTCCTCCTTGTACACTTCAGGCATGAAAGCCTCCGCCAAGGCGACGGTTTGTTCACCAGTGAGAATGGGGACGTCAGGCCACATTGGCTGCAGCGTCCCGTTTACTCGCCAGATCGGTGGCGCGGCCACGCCTAGGTGAACGTCCGATGCGCCAGCCTTTTGCCCGATCTCGAGATAATTATCGACGTGCGGCAGCGGATGCGATTCGAATGAAGCAGCTGAAACGTCTGATATCATGCGGCGAAACACTCGTCCGTCTCATGGGACACTTACGACCCATGACACAGGTGCGCATTATTTCCTGCCGCGAGTCGGTTCGCCAGAATAAAAAAACCGGTTTTTAACAAACTCCATGATCACCGGCCGGGCCAGATTTCCCACGAGTTTCATCGCCGCCAGCGCAACGCCGGTTTCCATCAGCTTTTTGTCTCCTTTGGGCCGGCCGCTGGCGTCGACATAGATTTTTTTCTTCCGCATCGGCGCCAGTGCGATCAGCGCCCCGACAGCGGCTGCCGCGCTGATCCATGAAACGGTCTGTTGTCGGAACGACCTGCGGAATTTCGCCGGAAAATCCAGTTCGTAACGCAGGCCGCGCAAATCACGCCCGAGACGTTCGCGTGAACGCGCGATCTCGGCTGTCAGCTCGTCGATTGATTCAGATTTTTCAGCCATTCGCGATCTTTCCTTAATTCATCGACGGTTGCGCGGAACATTGGTTTGGTGATGCGGCTGCGCGCGACCAGCAACAACACACCAGCGATAATGAAATGCAACAGGGCAACAACTAGCGCCACCACAGGCCAGGACGTCCCGACCAAATGCGCGAGGCCAACAACCGCACTCACGATCAAGAAAACGTATCCCATGATGCAGAGCGCCAGCGCCGCGATAACGCAACCGACCAGTATCAGGACTTGCAGCGCGGCCGCTTTTGATTCCCGCGCGGCCAGGGCAAATCGGCTCTCAAAGAATTCCGCAACCGCGCTTAGCAGCGCGAGCGCGTTGGCGATCAAACCGGAATGCCCCGCAGGATTGCGAGATCGAAGGCTCTCGCTGGTCATTTCCGAGCGCTTTCGAACTTAACGCCGGAAGACCAGACCCAGCACGAACCCAATGCCCAGCGCCGCGAAGATTGCTTTTGTCGGATTTTCACGGACGTACTGCTCCGCATCGTCCTGGAAGGTGCGAACGCGGCTCCTGGCATCTCCCCATGCTTGTTCCGCTTTTCCGCGTGCTTCGCCCCAGGCTTGCTCCGCTTTTCCGCGGTATTCTTCCGCGAAAGCCCCTGCGGCTGATTTCAAATCTTCCGCTGCTTTCCGAGCATGCTCTCTGCTGCTCTGCAGTTTATTCTGCGCATCGCCCGTGGCCGATGGTGTCTGTTCTCCTTGTTTATTTTCTTCTGCCATTGGTAATCTCCAAGTTGAATTATTCGTTACGACTATCCGTGTGCTTTTCTAAATGGGCAAACAGTGAATGTCATTAACACGTAAACGCGTTGACGCGTTGAATCGGTTGTCCTCCTCTCAACGATTTAACGCTTCAACGCTGCAACGGTGCAACGAGGGGCAAGAGAATCACTGTTCGCGAAAAATGATTCGCGCCTTTGTCAAATCGTATGGCGAAAGCTCAACAGATACTTTGTCGCCGGGGACAATCCGGATAAAATGCTTGCGCATTTTGCCCGAGATATGCGCAAGGACATTGCGTTGGCCAGGCAAATCGACACGGAACATCGTGCCAGGCAGGACGTGGGTCACAGTGCCTTCAGTGATGATCTGTTGTTCCTTCGCCATCGCGCGGCGAATATACGTGGCAAGGCGCACCGCTCAAGGGTAGCGCAGACGTGACCCAGGCGATCTTGCCTGCGAGTACGACGCAGACAGGATTGTCAGCATCACGGATTTTGGCGGAACTGATCCAGCGAGACCGCTGGCAAATATTCTCGAAGGTCCTGACGTTTCCACCACGCGCCGGTCTGGCGAAGCTCGTTCACGGTCGTGAACCGATAACGATAAAACATCGCGCGGATGTAACGCGGCGGTTTGTCTGGGAAAGGATTGCGCGCGAGCAAGCCGCTCACGTCATGCGAGCCTTGGAGTAACCGAAAGATTAGGGCGATGAACCACGGATTTTCCCGCGGCGTTTCCAAAGCGGCAAACCACATCTGCCAGTCGAGTCTCGGCTGGTGCGGCGCGCACCAACCAGGAGCTCCTTTCACGTCGCCCGGTTTCCATTTGAATTCGTACGGCAACCAATCGACCCCGTCGGTGCTGCCTTCGAGCACGATCTCACAACGGTCCTTCGTCATCACGCGAAAGAGGCCGTAGCCGTTCACAATTCGAAACGCTTCGAGCCGGTCGTAAACGTTCGCCAGCGCGCGTGGCGGGCGCGCCAACGGTTTGAACGCGCTGAAAATTAGCCACACATTGATCGGTAACGTCGCAATAATCACTCCAATCCCTGCGTAGCTGCACAATCGATCAGGTGGGGCGCGACCGCCGGGCGCGCCGATGCTCTGTGCCCGGACCGCCCGGCGGTCGGTCCCTACCACAGCGTCATCGATCAACAACAAGCACAGCGCGATCGTAAGCAGATTGAAAAAGCAATAGTTTCCCGTAATCGCGATCGCGAGTTGCAGGAAAATCATCAGTCCAGCGGCAGCCAATCTTAGCCGCCGCGGTGCCCAGATGAAAAACGGCACGATGATTTCGACAACCAAACAAAACGCGACGGAAAAATGCTTGAACCATTCCGGGCTTTTGTCCGCCCACCAGCCAAACACGGTCGGCAAGGGTTGCGACCAATAGTGGTAATCAAGCGCTGTGAGACTCCACCAACTCGGATCGCCGCTGGTCAGCTTTACCACTCCGGACATGAGCATCAGTTTGAAGAGAAGAAGCTTGAGCAAAAACAATCCCGCGCGTGAAACCGGGGCAGTAGCCGGGATCGACGATCCCGGCCATAACGAAAGTTCCCTTGGCCACAGGCGCCACGGCGCGAGGAAGATTGCCAAGAAGCCCGTCTCGAGCAGAAGCACGTCCCATTGAAAATTGAAAAAGATCTGTCCGGCGATCGTGAGAGACAGGTAAGAAACGAAAAGAGCGACGAGTGAAATCGCCGGAGCGATTCCCAAAATCAAAAGCAACGAAAAAAGAACGCCGCCACCGCAAAGAAAATGAAGAAACGTGTTGCTCGAATTAAACCAGCACAGCGTGGGCAAAAGAGTGTAAGCGTTTGGTCCGATTTGTGCGCGAACTGCCGGCAGGAACTGATTCGCCGGCGACATACCGTCGCTGCCGACAAGCCCGTCCACTTGCACCCAGAGCGACAGGAAGGCGATCAATTGGATCACGCCAAGGGCGCGAAGAAACCAGCGCCGCGCCCAAACGTATGCTGGCCTCCGCACGTCTTTGCCCCAGAACAATCGCGTAATCGCTGAGGCAAATCTTCGGTGACGAGCGATGAAGCGGTAGTCGGTTTCGGACACAGCCGCGAATCCTGGCACGTGATCGTAGCTCCATGCCAGCCATTCACGCGAACGCCGATATCCTAACGAGCGATAGACCGCTTCCGCTGCGAAGAATACGTCGCCACTTGGCTCGATGAAAGCCATCGCGCGCGCGAATTGATCG